>CAIKZH010000106.1 GCA_903831865.1 uncultured Coriobacteriia bacterium | reverse complement strand
GCGATCGCCGACAGACTCAACTCACGACCGAGAAAGAGGCTCGGCTACAGGACACCGGAGGAATGCTATGCACTCTCGTAGACGGTCGGAGAGACGTCAGCGTTGCACTTCAAACTTGAACTCAGAAATCCTTCCGGGAGTGAAGAATCAGTGGGTCGGGGCTTCAACGGGACGGGGGCACGTGGTGAGACGCAGCGTGGGTCTGTGTGCGACCGTCCTGCTTGTCGGCGCCTTCATGCTCGCACCCTCGGACGCCTTCGCGGCCGCGACCCGTGCTCCGTGTCTGCGCTGCGAGCCGGGCGGCGTCTTCCTGCGGGTCACGACGCCACCGATCCTGAAGGCGACGGGCGCCATCGTCGGCACGAACTGGTCGGGCTACGTCGCTGCGACGAACGTGAACTCGCCTGCCACGGAGTCGGTGTCAGCGGTGACCGGCACCTGGGTGGTCCCGAGGGTGAGTGTGACAGCCAGCGACGCGTACTCCTCCGACTGGGTGGGGATCGACGGCTGGACCAGCCCCACGGTCGAGCAGGTGGGGACCGAGGGAGACTCTCTCGGCGGGGTCGCGACGTACTCGGCGTGGTGGGAGATGTATCCCGCGTATCCCGTCTACATCACCTCCATGACAATCAGCCCGGGCGACACGATGACCGGAAGCGTCGTGTGGATCAGCGGCGACACCTTTCAGATGTCGCTCACCGACGTGACCACCGGCGTGTCCTTCTCCGCCGCCGAGACGCTCGGGCAGACAGCCGACCGCGTCTCCGCCGAGTGGATCCACGAGGCGCCCTCATGGAGTCTCGGCGTCCTGCCTCTGGCCGCCACCAGCCCCGCCACATTCACCGCATGCCAGACGACCATCAACGGGGTCCAGGGACCTATCGGCAGCCCGCTGTGGCAGAACTCGTCGATGGATCTGGTGCAGGCATCGGACTTCAGCGTTCTGTTGGCCGAGCCGACCGCGCTCGCCTCCGGCGGCGCGAACATGATCGTCAACAAGCCCAAACCTTTCACCTCGACGCTCACCATAGGCTCCAGCCCCGGGAGCGTCCGGCTGCCGACCTCGTTCCTCCTCTCGGGCGTCCTGACGCCTGGCGATCCCGACCCGAGCGACCTGATCGTCGTCCAGGTCACGAAGCCTGGCTCCGCCCGCTGGTCGTACTCATCCGCGCGACTGGTATATGCGCAGAACGCCAACACCGGCGGCGGGCTGTGGTCGTATCGCTACGCCCCGACGCTCCGCGGGACCTACAAGTTCAAGGCATCGTTCGCTGGCGAGGACGGCCAGACGCCGGCGACCTCGCGGGTGATCTCGGTCGTCGTGCGCTGACCGCTGAGCTGCGGCGGGTCACTTCCGGGCGTGCTAACATCCGCGAGGTGCGACCTCCCGTGACCTCGCGATATCTGAGGTCGGCCCCGAGAAGATCGGCGTTTCGAGCGTGCGCCTTCCACGTCACCGAGTGCTCCTGGCCGGGTGCCTGACTCTGGCCCTGCTTCTGCACGCGGTCCCGGCGCTGGCCCAGCGCGCACCCTCGGACGAGATCTCCGAGCGGGCGCTCGCCACCAGCAACGCATCGATGCGCGTCGCTCCGGATATCGACGCCGCCTCCGGCATCCTGGTGACCGACGATGGCCGGGTCCTATGGTCGAGACACCCGAACGCGCAGCGGGCCATGGCCAGCACGACGAAGATGATGACCGCGCTGGTCGCGCTCCAGGTGGGCCACCTCGACGAGATGGTGACCGTCTCCAAAGCGGCCACCAAGATCCAGGACGGTGCCGGGCTCGCGGCCGGTGAGAGGCTGAGCGAGCGACAGCTGCTGACGCTCATGCTCGTCCACTCCGCGAACGACGCGGCGTACGCACTGGGCGAGCACGTGGGCGGCACGATACCCGCCTTCTCGAAGATGATGAACGACGAGGCGGTGAAGCTCGGCCTGCGCCACACGCACTACGTGAACCCGCACGGCCTGGACCAGTCCGGCCAGTACAGCTCCGCCGCCGACCTCGCGAAGCTCGCCCACGTTCTGATGAGCTACCCCGTGGTCCGCGGCATCGTCGTGATGAGGAGCGCCAGGATCCCCGGCAGGGCAGGTCACCGGACGCCGCGCGTCTACGGCACCACCGACGAGCTCCTGGGCAGGTACCACGGACTGCTCGGCGTCAAGACGGGCTACACCGACAAGGCCGGGTACTGCTTCGTCGGCTGCGCAAGGCGCGCAGGCGTCACCTTGACGGCTGTCGTGATGGGCACCCAGAACAACGCGGCCCGCTTCACCCAGGCCTCCCGTCTGCTCGACTGGGGCTTCCGGCACGTGGGCATCAGGACGATCGCATCCGTCGCTCAGACCATAGCCCCGGTACCCGTATCCGGGGGCGAGAACGGCAGCGTGGCGGGTGTGGCGGGTGTGGCCGCAAGCGCGCCGGTGTTCGATCTCGGCGGGCCCGTCAAACGCGCGATCGTGCTGGGTCCGAGGGTCGTCGCCCCTGTGTTCGCGGGGGAGCCACTCGGCACGGCGGTGTGCTCTCAGGGTGCCAAGGTGCTGGCGAGGGTGCCGCTGCTGGCTGAGGAAGCCGTGAGGTCGACGAGGACCATCGGGTCGGTGCCCGTGTCCGACTACCTGGACCGCACCGTGGAAGCGCGGGTGGGAGACGTCGACCTGACTCCGTCGTTCGAGGCGAGCATCGCCGTCCGGACCCGTCTGGTCCTGCGCACGAAGGTCGCGGCGCCCGTGTCCCCCGGAGAGAGGCTCGGCGCCATCGAGTACACGCAGGACGGAAGGCTCGTGGTCAGCGTGCCGGTCGTCGCGGCCGCCGCGGTGCCGACACCGGGAGTCCTCGAGCGCGCCGACATCTGGGTGCTGCGGACCTGGCGGGGCGTCTTCGGCGGCCCGAAGATGGCGGTGCGCCGGATCAGCGGGTCCTGAGAACTAGAGGGCAAGAGGCCCCGCGCCGCGCAGAATGTGAGTGACCACCGGCGCGAGGACCAGCCCCAGTCCCGCGGACGCGACGTTCATCGCCGCTGAGATCGCCAGCATCCTCGGCGACCGGCCCCCCAGAGCCCAGAGCAACAGTCGCCATTCGACGATCACGACGAGTCCCTCGGCCGCCACGAACAGCGCGCCCATGGCCCAACTCGATAGCGGCCGCAGCAAGCCGATCCCGGCCGCTGCGAGATAGAGGTAGTTGAGCGCCGGGTTCGTCGCAACGTTCACCATGACGACTGCGACGAGCGCGTTGCGCGAGCGCAGACCGAGGGCGGCGCCGATCGGTACCTCGACCGCAAGGGTGAGCGCGAGCGCGACGCCGATGCGTGTGAAGGCCTCAGTCGCGAGCGTCACTCGGCGATGTCATCCGATGGAGGAGCAGAATCGGCGCTCTCCGCTGTCGTGTCGCTAGGCTCGGCGTTCTCCGGCTGCGCCGCGGCAGCCGCGGCGATCCGCTCGCTCCGCCTGCGTGCGATGCCCTTCAGGACGAACCACGCGATCAGCGCCACTGCGAGCGTGAACACAAGACCGATGAGCAGGAGGATCGTCCCGCCGATGGCGAGCGGCACGGCCGGGCTGATCACGTCTGCGCGAGCGACCGCAGGGAGGCCCGCGACGGTCACCGCCACAGCGATCGCCGCGAGACGATATCGCGCTCTCTGCGACACGCCGCGCGAGTGTATTCCCGCCTGGTCACGACTCATGATGACTCCCTTCGACAGAGAGGGACGGCCGTTGCGCTTCACTGGCCGTCAGGGGGGCCCGCCCGCACTTCGGGTCGCCGCGAGGCGCCTGAGCACCAGCCACGAGAGCGATCCTACCGCCACGATGACCGCAGCCCCGGCGGCGAGCACCCAGAGTCCGGGGGTCGGCGGGGCGGCGAGCGGCGGGGTGGTGACCGGTCGGAGCTTGAACCCGGTCACCTGGGAGGTACCGGGAGAGACCCTTGCCTGCGGCCCGTGCGTCCCCGTCTGGCTGGGGGCGATGAGGTCAGCGCGAGCCGTAAGCGCTCCGGCCAGCACCACCGCCGCGACCAGCACGGTCCCCGTGAGCGCCATCGACATCCGGCGCATCAGCCCGCCGCCTCCTCCGTCGTGACGGTCGCGACGTTCTCCCTGACCGCGCGAGGACCCTCGAGCCACGTGAGCGCTACGGCGAGCGCCGCCGCGCCCGCGAGTGTGACAGCTGCCAGCGGACCCGCCGTCAGACCGACGCCCAGCCCGAGAAGTACGGGCATCGCGCCCACGAACAGCGCGAGGCAGGTCAGGCCGAACGCGAAGCCCTCGTGCCCGGGCAGCGGCCGCGCGATCGCGACGAGCGTTATCGGCATCGTCATGTTGAACACGAGGGACCCCGCGATGCCGGCAACAGGCGCTGCGTACCCTGCGAGGAGAAGCGGGAGGCAGACGAGGAAGGCTCCGATAGCCACCGCTCGCAGCCCGAATCGATCGGCGACGGCTCCGCCCAACGCTTTGCCCAGGACCACGGCGGCCACCAGCGCGATGGCCAGCGTCGGCGCGCCCTTCCAGGTGAATCCGATCGCTCCGCCGGAGAACGCCCGTAGGCCCACGACCACAAGAACGAGCAGTATCGCTGACTCGAATCCGGGCCTTCCCCCCACTCGGGCGTGCGCGCCGGCCAGGGCGGCGGCAGCGGGCGCCGGCCGGGCACGACCGAAGAGAGCCACGCCCGCGCCAAGACCGAGCAGCGTGAGCGCGAAAGGCCACAGTGGCCCTCCCGCTCGCGCGACCGCGGCGCCCATGAACAGCCCAGCCGCCCCCGGCGCGACGAAGATCCCCGGAGCCGTTGCGCTGCCCGGGCGGTGCCGCAGGCTCACAATGCCGCCACCCAGGTGGAACACGGCGTTGCCGAGCCCCGCGACCACGAGCGCCGGGATGAGAGCGTGCGTGACAAGGACGATCGGCACCGCGAGAGCAGTCGTGAGGCAGCCCACGACCCCGGCCGCCCGAGGCGCGTCGATCCGATCGATGACGAGGCCGAGGATCGGCTGCGACGCGAAGGCGAGCGCGTTGTAGAGAACCGCGGCGTAGACCGCCGTGGCTCCGCCGATCGCGCCGGTGCGGATCGCCCAGAAGAACACGGCCGCGCACGTGGCGTCGACCGCGGCGTGGCTCACCGCGTAGACGCCCAGCGAGATGCGGCTCTCGCGCTGCGTCACAAGGGACCCACCCATGATCGCCCCCACCGCTGTCGGTGATCCGCCCTGATCATCGTAATCCTATCCGCCGACAAGACACCGGGCGCCGCGTGTCCGCGATCCGGAGCGCTGGAGGCGATGAAGACTCGCGTCGCCTTGGGTACAGGACAGAAGTGACCTGCAACCGGACACTGCCAGGCGCACAGAGACGCCCCGCGATCGCGGGGCGTCTCTGCGTCTTCAGGAAGTCGCTGGCCTTGCCCCCTGGTGGATGACGCGGCGCCTACGGGCCGCTGCCGGCTCGTCTTCGATCCGGTGCGAGATGCACCGTCGGCGCTAGGCTCGCAAGAGCAGTCTCGCGTGTTGCGAGACGACGAGCACCTTCACCGAAGGGGTCGGACATGACGGATCTCGAGCACATCCACCACCTCATCGATCAAGGTCGCGGACTCCTTGCGACCCAGCGACCCAGCCTCGATACCGCTCCCGCGGTGGACGTCGCGGCGTTCTCGACGTGGCGCAGCCGGTCGCTCGGCCTTCTCGCCTCGAGCCCGCCTGCGGCCGACCCGTACCTCGGCAGCTTCAGCAAGCATGTCCGCGAAGGCTTCGTGTACGAGGTCAAGTCGGGCATCGGCATCCTCGAAGCGGTCGAGGAGGAGCTTGCGGGCTGCGAGGCCGCGACGCACTAGGGTCGCAGGCACCCGCGACCGAAGTGGGGCACCTCACGGTGCCGTGGAGGTCCCTCCCCGCCGCGATCGAACGGTCGGCGACTCAAGTCTCTCAAGGCTCCGGTCACGCGAGCGGCGACTGCCCCAGATCGACCCCTGGCTTGTCGGCGTCTTTGGTGACGTCCCCCGTAAGCTGCTGCGTCAGCGTGTCTGCCCCCGCTGCAAGGACCTGCATCGCCCCATAGAGCGCTATGGAGATGCCGCCCATCTTCAGGGCCTGCTCGACGAAGACGTAGGCGAAGTGCAGGGAGGTCATCGGCTTGGTGAGGAATCCGAGCACCTGCAGCACGGCCGCCGAGAACGAGAAGATGCCAAAGCCCAGCGCCACGGTCGCCACCTGCTTCGGCCATATCCGATAGGCCTCGATCGCCCGCGGAACGAGCCAGACCAGCAGGACGACGCCGATGATCGTGTAGACGACAAGCCACACGCCCCCTCCACCGCGCAACTTGTGCGCGATATGGAAGAAGGTGTTGTTCAGCCACTGCTCCGCCTGCTCGACATACTTCATCCGAGCGATGAATGCCGAGCCCTCCTCGTGGATCTCGCCGATCTCGTCGAGCGAGATGAAGGCGAAGCCTATCGCGGAGACGGTGAACAGCGCTTTCAGCTTGCGTATCCGCTCGTCGTTCGCGAAGAGGCGCGAGGCCAGCAGGAGGAACACGAGCGCGACCAGCAGCATCTGGACTCCGTACCACCATGACGGCGGGTTTCCCTCGCCCTCAAGAGACAGCAGGAAGAACAGGTTGCGGGCGCGCGTGCCCAAACCGAACGCGATGGCGAAGAGGTAGAGCGCGAGGAACGCCCCGTCCACGGCGAGGGCGATGCGCAAAGTCGCCCGCGGCAGCCGCTCCCACAGGTCGTGCAACGACACGCCGAGCGCCCGTCGGCCGTCTTCCGTCAACGGGGCAACTTCATAGACATCGGGCGCCGCTGCGTCTTTGGCGCCTCTCGTGCGCACTTCTTCCGGCATGTGAGTTCGCTCCCAGCACACAGATGCGGCAGGGTATTCGCCGCCTCACAATAATGCAACATCGCCCAGAAGCGAATGAAGCGCGCGCCGTCGGAAGGCGCGAGCATGGATCCCGAGCGACTGTGAGAGCGCCTCGATCCCGCGTGACGCCGTACACAAGCGGACCGCTGGCTGGACAGCAGGACCGAACGAAACAGGCCAGAAGCTCGACACAGCCTCTGACCTGCATCTTATCTTGGTGGAGACGAAGGGGCTCGAACCCTCGACCCTCGGCTTGCAAAGCCGATGCTCTCCCAACTGAGCTACGTCCCCGTGCGCGGGAGAGTATAGCCCGCGTCCTGGGCACGCGCGAGGTCGGACGGAACGGCGGCGAGGCCTCCTCGCCGGATGCGAGCTGTTCACCCTACCCTCGCCGCATCGAAACAGCGCCGTAACAGGGGGGGCCTAGCGTACCTGCGCGAGGCACTCGCCACTGCCAGCGGCGGGCGGCCCCACCAAGGACGAGCCGCACCCTGTCGATGGGTCGTCACCACATGAAGCGGATCGAAGCGATCATCAGGCCCGAGAGTCTCGAGGCCGTGAAGGGCGCCCTGGCGGGACTGGGCGAGGAGGGCCTGACCATCTCGGAGGTCCGCGGCCATGGGGTTCAGGGCGGCGTCTCGCAGCCGTGGCGCGGCGACACCTACACCGTGGACCTCTTGCCGAAGATCTCGGTCGTCGCCGTCGTCAACGACCACGAGGTCAAAGAGGTGGTGGAGTCGATCGTCGCAGCCGCCCGCACCGACCGCCGCGGCGACGGCAAGATCTTCGTCTCTCCCGTGGAGGACGTGATCAGGATCCGCACCGGCGAGTCAGGTCCGCAGGCTCTGTAGATCCCGCGCGGACTGCCCGGAACGCCGGACGCGGGCCGGATGGCCCGCGTCGACATGATGTGCGGATCCGCGCTGACGCAACCTTCGCACCGCTCGAGGGTCCCCTACAACGGGCGTGTCCTCAGTGGCTGTCGGCCGGAAGGAGTGGTCCCCTCCGGCTTCACCAGCGTGACTTTCCAGGAGCTTCTGCCTGAGTTCCCAGGTCGTGGTCCTTCTTCTCAAGCGACCGGGACTCTTCCTCTGCCACGCCGGCGCGGACCCGATGGAACGCTTCGTCCTGAATAGGGTCTCACCTCGTCCCTGTGTCCGTGGATCGGATCGCCTGGGCCCCGCCACTTCGCGCGGGCCTCGCTCCGAACTTACCCGCCACGTGCCGGAACAACCTCCGCCGCGCGAAGAGGCCGACGGAAGGCACGCGTCGGAGCGTCCGCGTGGCAACCGCATCGACGAGCGGTCTGGATCGAGGTCAGCGCAGGCTGTCGAGCCGGGACGTCAGCACACCCTCGGCCACCGCCCCCACCACGACCCCGCCCTGCTGCTTCCCCTTCGAGTCCAGGAGCACGAACGTCGGGACGTACTCGACTCCGAATCGCCGCGACAGCGTGCTCACGGTGGCGTCCGGTCTGGACGTGTCCAGAACCCGGATGTCCACGCGTCCGGCATAGGTCTTAGCCAGCCTCGCGACCACGGGGCGCATCTGGATGCAGCTGGGTCAAGTGTCAGATGAGAACTCATACATGACCGGTCGGCTGCCGGCCGCGACGCTACCGGTGCTCTCGGCGCGGGGCCGGGCGCCGGCGGGCAGGAACAGGCCCGCGGCCAGACCGGCCGCGACTGCCACCGCAACTATCCCGACGATCACCCTTCGATCCATGCCCCGCCCGTCGTCCCGTGTCGCCTGATGCGAAGATCATCGAGCAACCGGGGTGCCGATGTCACTTCCGGGCGGCCCGCCACGGGCGCAACTGGCAGGTTCGGCGCTCCCGGCATCGCTCGCGTCGCCGGGGCCGGGCCGCGCTTCGGGTATCCTCCCTGCGAGGGAAGGCACCCCCGCCTTCATGGGCGGACGGGTGCAGGCGACGGATCCGGGAGGCATGCCGGGTGTTGGACGACCCGAGTCCCGAGAACGCGCATCCGCCGCACGACACCGACGCCCCGTTCCGCGCCGAGATACTGGCTTCCGGGCGCCTCGAGGAGAGCGCCCGCGTCGAGGCCCGCGGACAGCGCTCCACCACCGCGGTCTCGCGTCGGCCGACTCCCCTGGGCGCCCTTCTTCGTGACGCCGGCGCGGACCTCTCGCGCATCAACCGGTTCCTGGTGGAATGCTCCCGCACCGGGCGGGCGACGTCCGCGGCCACCGAGTGGCTCCTCGACAACTACTATCTGGTGGACGAGCAGGTACGGACAGCCGATGACGGGCTGCCGCCCGGATTCGGCGCGCGGTTGCCGCGGCTCACTGCCAGCCGCTTCGTCGGCTTCCCGCGCGTCTGGCGGGCAGCCGTCGTGCTGCTCTCGCACACCGACTCGCGCCTGGACGCCCCGGACGTCGACCGCTTCATCGAGGCCTATCAGGACGTCTCGCCGCTGACGATCTCCGAGACCTGGTCGGTGCCCGGCATGCTGCGCATCGGCCTCGTGGAGAACCTCAGGCGCCTCGCGTTGCGAGTCGAGATGGGCCTGCGGGCGGAGCTCGACGCAGAGACGTGGGCCAATCGCCTGCTGGCGGCAGCGGACGCCGACGCGCAGGCGTTGCCCGCAACGGTCGCGCGTCTGGACGAGGCGTTCGCCCGGTTGGAGGCGCCGGCGACGTTCCTGCTGCGGCTCTCGCAGCGCCTCGGTGCACAGGAGCGCGAGATCGGGCCGGCGCTGCGCTGGATGGAGGGCGCGTTCTCGCGCCTCGGAGCGCCTCGCCAGGAACTCGTGAGCGAGGAGCGGCAGCGTGCCGCCGCCGACCAGGTCTCGATCGCCAACGCGATCACTTCGATCCGCTTCATCGGCTCGCGCGACTGGCGCGCCTTCTTCGAGAGTGTCAACCGCGTCGAGCGGCTGCTGCGCACCGACCCGGCCGGCGTCTACCCGGACATGGACTTCGCGAGCCGCGACCGCTACCGGCATGCGGTCCAGGCGCTCGGGAAGCACTGCGCAGAGACCGAGCTGCAGATCGCGGGGGAGGTCATTGCCCGAGCCGCGGACGCATTGCGGCTCGACGCCGGGGACCTGGCCGCCGGGCACGTCGGCTACTACCTTGTCGGCGACGCCTGCGACACCTTCGCCAGGCAGCTGGGCTGTCCCGAGCCCGGGCAGTCGGGGCGTGCCAGGTGGTACTCGCTGATGCTCGTGGCAAGCACGGCCGTCCTCGTCGCAGTGCTGGCCGCCTACGCGTACGTCCACGGTGCGGCCGGGTGGGCCGTTGCGCTGCTCTCGGTCCTCGCGCTCGTCCCGGTCTCGGGACTCGCGGAGGACCTTGTCGGCCGCTCCAGCGCCGCGCTCTGGAAGCCGCGGCTTCTCGCCAAGATGGACTTCGAGCGGCCGCTCGCCGAGGGAAGCCGAGCGCTCGTGGTGGTGCCGACGCTCCTCACTTCCGACGCCGCCGTCGGCGACGTCCTGTCCAGGATCGAGATCCACCTTCTCGCCAACCGCGACCCGAACATCCACTTCGCGCTGCTCGGCGACCTGAAGACCGCCGGCGACCGGCAGCTGGTGGCGGACGCCGCGATCATCGACCGGGCCCGCGACGGCATCGCCGCCCTGAACGCCCGCTACGCAGCCGAAGGGTCCGGACCGTTCCATCTGTTCGTGCGCGATCGCTCCTACAACAAGGCAGAAGCGATGTGGATGGGGTGGGAGCGCAAGCGCGGAGCCCTCACCGAACTCACGCGCTACCTGCGCGGGGCCGCGGACACGACGCTCTCCACGGTGGAGGGCGACTCGGCCTTCCTGCCCTCGGTGACGTTCGTCGTCACTCTGGACGCCGACACGGTGCTGCCGCGCGACGCCGCCCGCAAGCTCGTCTGCACGATCTCGCATCCGCTCAACCGCGCCCGCATCGACGCGCAGCGCCGCATCGTCACACGCGGCTACGGGCTCGTGCAGCCGCGTGTGGGCATGACGCTGGAGTCCGCGACGGCGACCCCGTTCGCGGCGCTCAACACGGGGCCTGCGGGGATCGACCCGTACTCCGGCGCCGTCTCCGACACCTACATGGACGTCTTCGGCGAAGGCTCGTTCACCGGCAAGGGTGTCTTCGAGGTCGACGTCTTCAACACGGTGCTGGAGGGTCGCTTCCCCGACGAGACCCTGCTCTCGCACGACCTGATGGAGGGCAACTTCCTGCGGACCGGGCTCGCGAGCGACATCGAGGTGCTCGACGAGTTCCCGCCCGACTACGGCACCCAATGCTCCCGGCTGCACCGTTGGACGCGCGGTGACTGGCAGACCACGCCGTGGCTGTGGCGCAACGCGCCGGCGGCGGATGGCGGCACGGCTCCGAATCCGCTGCGGCCACTCCACAAGTGGAAGATCCTCGAGAACCTGCGGCGCAGCCTGCTGCCCGCCTCCATCATCGTTCTCGGCGCCGCCGGCTGGCTCCTGATCCCCCGGGCCCGCACGCTCTGGGCGGCCGCGCTCGCGCTCCTCATCGTCTACCCCGCGCTCATGCACGCGTTCGACACGCTCACGGGCGGCTGGAGCGCGGGCCTGCGGGGCGTCACGCGCTCGGTCGTGGGAGACCTCGGCACAGATCTGGTGCGGGCCCTCGTCACGCTCGCGTTCCTGCCACACCAGGCGCTGTTGCTGCTGGACGCGACCGTCCGGGCGCTGTGGAGCATGCGGATCTCGCATCGCCGCCTGCTGCAGTGGACGACCGCCGCCGAGGCACGGGCGACGGCGGAGAGCGCGCTGGGCGACTACGGCCGGCTCATGGGACCCGCCGCGCTGATCGGTTTCGCGGGCGCGGCGGCGACGGCGTTCCTCGCACCGGCGTCGCTCTACGTGATGGCGTTCGGCGCGGCCCTGTGGCTGCTGTCGCCGGTGTACGCGTGGCGGCTCTCGCAGCCCTATCGCCGCCGCGAGGACGCGGCCCTCACCGCCGAGGAGACGGCGGTCCTGCGCTCCACAGCGAGGCGCACGTGGCGCTTCTTCGAGACGTTCATGGGCGACGCGGACCACTGGCTGCCGCCCGACAACTTCCAGGAGGACCCGAAGGGCGAGATCGCGCACCGCACGTCGCCGACCAACATGGGGCTCGCGCTGCTGGCGAATCTGACTGCGCGCGATCTCGGCTATGTCGGTGTCGGGCGACTCGTCGACCGATGCAGCCGGACGTTGGAGACGATGGCGGGGCTCGCCAGGTTCCGCGGCCACTTCTACAACTGGTACGACACCGTGACGCTCGCGCCGCTGAAGCCCGCGTACGTCTCGACGGTGGACTCCGGCAACCTGGGGGGGCACCTGCTCGCGCTCTGCGAAGGACTGGGGGAAGTCGCGACTCGCCCCCTGGTCGAGCCCGCGGCGCTCGACGGGCTTGCCGACACGCTGCGCCTCACGCTCGCCGATCTGCGCTCCGGGGAAGGCGGCGGTCTGATCGCTGCAGCGGAAGAGCTGCGCCGCGAAGACGAGCTTCTGCGCCGCGTCGAACTCGCGAGGCCGCCGGCATCGATCGCCGGGTGGGCCGCCCTCCTGTCCGGACTCGGCCGGGGCCCCGAGCGTGCTCCGCAACTCGATGACCTCGCGTCGCTGGCACCGTGGGCCGCGACAGCGGGCAGCGTGCCGCACTCGCTCGACGACCACCCGCGTCTCGCGGACCTGCAGCCGCTCGTGGGCGGCGTGCCGTCGCTCACCGACCTCGCGGAGGGACTCGCGGACGCGCTCGAGGCGCTCGACGAGATCGCAGCGTCCGGGCCGTCGGACGGCGCGCGCTGGGCGGGCGGACTCGCAGCGGGCGTTCGTGAGGCGCGGCCTCGTTGCGCCGACCTACTCGCGCAGTTGCGACTGCTCCAGTCCATCGCCACCGAGATGTGGCAGCACACGGACTTCCACCTGCTCTATGACAAGGGCCGGGAGCTGTTCTCGATCGGCTTCAACACCGAACAGGGCAGATGCGACGACTCCTACTACGACATGCTCGCGAGCGAGTGCCGGCTGGCGAGCTACCTCGCGGTCGCGCGTGGAGATGTGCCCGAGGAGCACTGGTTCCGCCTCGGCAGACAGCTCACACGGGTGGGCGGCGGATTCGCCCTCGTCTCGTGGTCGGCCTCGATGTTCGAGTACCTGATGCCGCTGCTCGTCATGCGCGACTACCCCGACACGCTCCTCGACCGGACCTACCGGGCAGTCGTGCGCCGGCAGATCGAGTACGGAGCGGAGCGGCACGTCCCGTGGGGCGTCTCGGAGTCCGCGTTCAACGCGAAGGACAGCGAGTCCACCTACCAGTACCAGGCGTTCGGCGTCCCGGGGCTCGGCCTCAAACGGGGACTCTCCGAGGACGTCGTCATCGCCCCGTACGCGACCATGCTCGCGGTCCAGGTGGACCGCGCCGCGTCGGTGGCCAATCTCCAGCGGCTCGCGCGCGAGGGCGGTCTCGGCCGCTACGGCTTCTACGAGGCCATCGACTACACGCCCGGGCGCTTCCCGGCGGGCCAGCGCCGGGCGGTCGTGAAGACCTACATGGCACACCACCAGGGGATGGCCCTGGTGGCCCTTGGCAATGAGCTCACCTGCCACGCGATGCGCCGCAGGTTCCACTCCGACCCGCTCGTCGCCTCGGCCGAGCTCCTGCTGCAGGAGCGCGTGCCTCACGTCGTCAAGACCGCGCAGCCCCACGTGGAGGAGGTCGACTTCGTCCGCGCGCTGCGCCAGATGCCGCCGCCGGTCACGCGCTCCTACGCGAGCCCCGACACGATCACCCCGGCCACCCACTTCCTCAGCAACGGCCGCTACTCGGTCATGATCACGAACGCGGGCGGCGGCTACTCCCGCTGGCGCGACCTGGCGATCTCCCGCTACCGGGAGGACGTCACGCGAGACTGCTGGGGTCAGTTCGTCTTCGTGCGCGACACCGCGAGCGGCCGCCTGTGGTCGGTGGCGCACCAGCCGGTGTGCGCGCCAGCCGACGACTACCACTGCATCCTCTCCCCGGACCGCGCGGAATTCCGGCGCGCCGACGGGGAGATCGAGACCTACACCGAGATCGCGGTCTCGCCCGAGGACGACGTCGAGGTGCGCCGCATCGCGCTCACCAACCACGGGACCGCCGCCTTCACCCTCGAGGTCACCTCGTACTTCGAGATCGCGCTCACGGGCCAGGGGGGAGACCAGGCGCACCGCGCGTTCTCGAACCTGTTCGTGGAGACGGAACGGGTGCCGGAGCGCGCGTCGGTGCTGTTCACCCGAAGGCCGCGCAGCGCCGAGGAGCCACGTCGATGGGGCGTGCACGCGCTGGCCTGCGACCTCTCCGCACCATGCGACGTCACGGTAGAGACCGACCGTGCCGCGTTCGTCGGACGACTGCGCCAGGCGGGCGTCGCGACGGCGGCGATCGCCGGCGGCAACCTCTCCGGGACGACGGGTGCGGTGCTGGACCCGGTGTGCTCGATCCGGCGCGAGGTGACCATCGGGCCAGGGGAGACGGTGCGGGTCGCCTTCACGACCGGAGTCGCGGAGACACGCGAGGGCGCCCTCGCGATCTCCGAGCGGTACTGCGACATCCGCGCCGCGCAGCGGGCCATCGACCTTGCCTGGGGCACGAGCGAGGTGGAGCTGCGCGACCTCGGCATCGCACCTGACGAGGCGGTCGTCTTCCAGCGGCTCGCGTCCAGACTGCTGCTCACCGACGCGTATTCGCACCTGAAGGTGAAGACGCGTCGCGAGAACCTGCTCCCCATCTCGGGGCTCTGGGGCCTCGGCATATCGGGAGACAACCCGATCCTCCTCGTGCGGATCGAACGGCTGGAGGACACGGCGTTCGTCCGACAGGCCCTGCTCGCCCACCAGTACTGGCGCCACAAGGGATTCACCAGCGACCTTGTGATCCTCAACACCCGTCCGAGCGCCTACATCTCGGAGCTGGACCAGCGGCTGCGGCTCCTGGTGCGCACCGGTCAGGCGCTCGAGCTGCTCGACAAGCCCGGCGGCGTCTTCCTGCGCCAGTCCGACCAGATGGCGCCGGAGGTGCTGAATCTGCTGCAGTCGGTGGCGCGCGCCACCCTCGACGCCGATGCCGGTCCGATCGTCCTGCAGCTCAACCGCCACGGCACGCACCCCGAGCCGCCCGACCCGTTCGTGCGCAAGCGCACGGAGGAGCGGCCGTCGGCGGCGCCACCGTTCAAGCGACCGCACCTGGACTTCGACAACGGGTACGGCGGCATCGACCCCACAACGGGCGAGTATGTGATCGTGCTCGAGCACGGCGAGACGACGCCCGCGCCTTGGGTGAACGTCATGGCGATGCCGGAGTTCGGGACGATGGTGACCGAAGCGGGCGTCGGCTGCACGTGGGCGAAGAACAGCCACGAGAACCGCCTCACCACATGGAACAACGACCCGGTCTCCGACGGCAGCGGCGAGATCATCTACGTCCGCGACGAGGAGACTGGCGAGGTCTGGTCGCCCACTCCGCTCCCGGTCCAGGACGACGCCGCCTACGTCGTCCGCCACGGCCGCGGCTACACCAAGTTCGAGCACGACTGCCACGGCCTGCGTCACCACCTGACCTGGTTCGTTCCGGTGGACGACCCGGTCCGGGTGGCGACCCTCTCGGTGAAGAATCTCGGCAACGAGCCGCGGCGGCTGTCCGCCACCCAGTTCGTGGAGTGGGTGCTGGGCGACTCCCGCAGCCGCGCGAACCAGCACGTGGTCACCGCCTACGACACGGAGGGCCGGATGCTCGTGGCCCACTCGCACTTCAACGTGGACTTCCCCGGGCGCATCGCCTTCCTGGCGTGCGACAAGCGCTTGCACTCCTTCACCGCGGATCGCACCGAGTTCCTCGGTCGCAACGGGTCGCCGGCGGCTCCCGCGGCGTTCGGCCGAGTCGGGCTGGGCGGCCGGACCGGAAGGTTCCACGACAACTGCGGCGCGGTGATGACGCAGATGGAGGTGCCCGCAGGCGGCGAGGTCGAGGTCACGTTCCTGCTCGGGCAGACGGACACGATCGAGGAGGCCCGGGCGCTCGTCGCCCGCTACCGCGACACGACTGTCGGCGCGCGCGAGCTCGTTCGCGTGCGCAAGCACTGGGACACACTGCTGGACACGCTGAGGGTGAGCACGCCCGATCCCGCCTTCGACGCGATGGTGAACGGACGCGCGCTCTACCAGGCGCTCGCCTGCAGGGTCTGGGGCCGCACCGCGCTCTACCAGAGCAGCGGCGCGTTCGGCTTCCGCGATCAGCTGCAGGACGTCATGGCTCTCACCCTCGCCCGTCCGGACATCACCCGCGCCCAGATCGTCGAGGCGTCGCGGCATCAGTTCGAGGAGGGCGACGTGCTGCACTGGTGGCAGCCGCAGTCCGGCCGTGGCGTGCGCACCCGCTTCGTCGACGACCGTCTGTGGCTGCCCTTCGTCGTGACCGACTACATCGAGACGACGGGTGACACGTCGGTGCTTCGCGAGGAGACGCCCTTCATATCCGGACCGCCGTTGGCCGAGGGACACGAGGACAGCTACCTGGTGCCGCAGACCTCTCTCACGCAGGCAAGCGTGTACGAGCACTGCGTCAGCGCCATCGAGGCGACACGCGGCACTGGCGCACACGGACTGCCGCTCATGGGTGGCGGCGACTGGAACGACGGCATGAACCGGGTGGGCATCGGCGGCAAGGGCGAGAGCGTGTGGATGGCGTGGTTCCTCGACCTCACCCTGCGAAGGTTCGCCCCCCTTTGCGAGGCGATGGGAGAGCCGGAGCGGGCGACCGGCTACCGCGAGTGGGCCGACCGGCTCATTGCCGCGGTGGAGGAGAGCGCGTGGGACGGCTCCTGGTACCGCCGCGCCTACTTCGACGACGGCACACCGCTCGGCACGCGCGATGCCGACGAGTGCCGCATCGACGCGATCGCGCAGGCATGGAGCGTGATCGGCGGGCGCGCGGACCCGAAGCGCGCGGCGAGGGCGCTCGAGTCCGTGGAAGAGAAGCTCGTGCGCTGGGACGACGGCTTGATCGCGCTTCTCGCCCCGGCGTTCGACCAGATGAGCCACGACCCGGGCTACATCAAAGGCTACGTGCCCGGCGTGCGGGAGAACGGCGGCCAGTACACGCACGCGGCCCTCTGGGTGGTGATGGCGTACGCGATGGCGGGCGACGGCGACACGGCCGCCTCGCTCCTGGACCTCATCAACCCACTCACGCGCTCACGGGACCGTCACTCCGCCGACGTCTACCGCGTCGAGCCCTACTCGATCGCCGCGGACGTCTACGCGGTGGCGCCACATGTGGGCCGCGGCGGCTGGACGTGGTACACGGGCTCGGCGGCGTGGTTCCACGACGTGGCCACGCGCTCCATCCTCGGCATCCGCACGATGGCCGACGCCGACGGAGCGCGCTACCTGGTGGTGGACCCGACCGTCCCGAAGAGGTGGACCGCCTTCTCGGCGGAGCTGCGCCTCGGCAAGGGCACCTGGCGGATCAGCGTCGAGAACCCGCGAGGCGTCAACCGCGGTGTCGCGCGCACCACGCTCGACGGGCGCGTGCTGAAGGACGGGCGCGTGCCTCTCACCGGGTCCGGCGAGCACGAGGTGATCGTGACGATGCTGGGCGGCTGACGGGGCCGGCCACAGGCAGAAGCCGAACGGCGCCTCTACTTCTGCAGCTGGTCCAGGGTCACGAACCGGTAGCTGTGCGCCTTGAGCCTCGCGATGATGGCCTTCAGCGCCGCGACCGTGCGGGAGCGGTCACCGCCGCCGTCGTGCATCAGGATGATCTCGCCGGGGTGCACGAGGTCGATGACGTGTCGCACGATCCAGTTGGCCTCGGGCTTCTTCCAGTCCTCCGTGTCCAGGTCCCAGGACACCACCTTCAGGCCCAGGCCAGTGGCTATGGTGCGCACGCGCGGCGTGATGGCGCCGTAGGGGAAGCGGAAGTAGGTGACGTGCTCGCCGGTGATGCGCTGGATGTCGGCCGCACCGTCCTTGATCTGGGCGGTGACCACCGCGGCGCTCGCCTTGCGAAGATCCAAGTGGCTCTCCGTGTGGTCGCCGATGACCATGCCGGCCGCAAGGACCATGCGGGCGATGCGCGGATTGGCGCGTACCTCCTTGCCGATCTCGAAGAACGTCGCCTTGATGTGGTTCTCCTTGAGGACGGCGAGGATCTGCGGCGTCCACGTCGGGTCGGGCCCGTCGTCGAATGTGAGGGCGACCGGCCCACCGGGCGGCAGACCTCCGGCGCGGCCTGCCGTGCTGGTGGTGGGAGCGGCGGCGGTCGTCCCGGCCGTCGCAGGCGACGTAGCGGTCTCCGTCGCCGGACCCGTCGGAGCGGTCACGGAAGTCGCCGGGCCGGACTTGGCGGGTGCAGCGCCGACCGATCGTGACGTCGGTGCGCAGCCTGCGCTCATCGCGACCAGCGCCAGTCCGACGAGGAGTGCGATGGCGCGGACGGGCGGAGCGAGCCGAAGGCGCATGTGCCGGTCCTCCTGAATGGCGGTCGAGCAGGTCTGGTGCCGGGCTGCTAGGTCAGGGGCACGGAGACCCAAGCTGAGCTCGCGGCCTTGTAGTAGCCCTGGGCGACGAACTGCGCCCTCACTTGGTAGGTACTACCCTTGCTGAGCCCGGTGAACTTGCCTCCCCAGGTACCGCCCGACCCCGAAGTGGTCCTGAGAGTGGTCACTGCATGCCAAGACGTCTTGCTGCCGCTTCCCAGTTTGACCTGGAGCACAAGCGTGATGGCTACCTTTTGCGGCTTGAGGGAGACCGTCCCGGACGCAGCGATCGACGTCGTGCTCACCTTGCTGGCCTTGATCGTCAGCGAGGGCGCGCCGTACACGGCGATGTACTTGTAGACGTAGCGCCAGTTGCCGGCGTTGTCGTACGCCTGCGCCTCCACCTTGTGCTTGCCCGGTACCGAGGTGGACAGGGAGGCGATGGCCGTCCATCCGCCCTTTCCGTCGAGCCGCATGTCGAGTTCCTTGATGCCGGACATGCTGTCCGCCGCGCTCGCCGTGACGGTGGCCGTACCCGTGTAGACCGCCGTCTTGTTCGTCCCGATCGAGAGCGTGGGGGGAGTCTTGTCGATGAGCACCACGGTGGACAGGGCCGTCTCGGCATTCCCGGACTTGTCGACGGAGTAATAGGTGACGGTCGTGGTGCCGGCGGTGGAGATCGAGACCGCCTTCGTATACGTCGTCGGGCTGGAGCCGTTCAGGGTGTAGAACGTCGCCGCCACCCCGCTCCCGCTCGAGTCGTCCACAGCCGTCAGGGTGAACGTGACGGTACTCGTGGTCCACGTGGACGGGATCCCGGAGATCGACGTGGTGGGCGCCGCGGCGTCGGTGGTCGCCGTCTGGGACGGCGCAACGGTCGTCGAGGTCACCGGCGCGGTGACCACTGGCGCCTGGACCGACACGGCGGTCGAGGTCGGGCTCTGAGAGGCGTTCGCCCCCTGCCCCGCATCCCCGCTGCCGGGCCATGCGAGGGCCACTGTCACCAGAAGCGCGATGCTCAGCACGGGCACCAGAGCGCTCAGGGCGATCCGCGCGCCACGGGGGAACCGGGGCTCCTCCCACATGAGGGCCAGCCCGACAGGCCACAGCACGACAAGGAGGAGGACCATGAACCAGGTCCTCTCGGCGAGCAGCCGATGGCGTGCCTCAGGCATCCGTGTCACACCTCTTCATCGTTGAGACTTCCGAAGCGTACGTTGTGCCACCGTGGATTGTCACGGACGGGTGACTCCGACGGTCGGTCTCAGCGGCCGTCTGCCCGGGTCCCGGTCGCCTCGCGGCGCGCGACGGTTGATAATGCCACTTCCAGGCGCTACACCAAAGGGTAGGACGCGTTGGGGTTCACGGTGGTTCCCGCCGGCGGACAGCAGGTGGGGCATCGCGAGGGGGCAGGGGGAGAGCGGATGCGAGCGAGACAACAGGCGTTGACACTCATCGTGGTCGTCGTGGGGGTCCTGGTCCTTGCGGCCACGGCGACCGCAGCCGTCGCGCGGCGTCAAGGCTCCGGGTCGTCCGCCGTGTCGGCGGCGGTCGCGACGCCCACGGTCGTCCCGACGATCACTGTCACCGCGGTCGGGGACATCTGCTTCGCCTCCGCGCCGGGCCGACTCATCAAGTCGAAGGGTCCGAAGGCGCCCTTCTCGCAGGTCGCCGCCATGACGAGCGCCGCGACAGTCACCGTGGGCAACCTGGAGTGCGTGCTGTCCAAGCGCGGGAGCCCCGTGGCCGGCAAGGCCTACGCCTTCGAAGGGGACCCGTCAGCCGTGCAAGGGCTCACCTATGCCGGCTTCGACTTCCTGGCGCTCGGCAACAACCACTCCGGCGACTATGGCCACACCGCGCTGCTCGACACCGTCGCGAATCTCAACAAGGCCGGGATCGGCCATGCCGGAGCAGGCGCGAACTGGGCCGCGGCGGTCCAGCCGGCCATCCTCGTGAAGGGCACGGCACGGATAGCGTTCCTATCGTTCTGTCAGATCGGCCCCAGCTCGTTCAAAGCGGCCAAGAGCGCCCCGGGCACCGCCTACACCTTGGATCTGCCCACGGTGACGAACGCCATCAAGTCGGCGCGAAAGCAGGCCGATTATGTGATCGTGGCGATCCACTGGGGAGTCGAGAAACAGACCACGCCCACCACCACGCAGGTCAAGTTCGGAAGGGCGGCCATCGACGCCGGCGCCGACCTCGTGCTGTCGCATCATCCGCATGTCATCGAAGGCATCGAATTCTACAAGGGCAAGCTGATCGCGTACTCGCTCGGCAACTTCGTGTTCTCGCCGGGTAGCGCCATCGGGCACGACACGCTCATCCTCTCGATCCAGCTCACGCAGCACCGCATCACCGCAGCGACGGCCCGTCCCTACATGATCGACGGCGACGGGCGGCCGGTGTTGGCGACAGGGAAGAACGAGACACGCATCATCAAGGCGATCACAACGACCTCCCAGGGTCGCGGCACGGTGGTGACGGTGCCCAGAGGAGTCGTGCACCTGAAGGCGAAGTAGGGACATTCGACCACGACCGGGAAGGTTGGAGATGCCGGAAGCCGAGATCGACGGCATCCTCACCGAGAACGCGCGAGACGCGAGCGACAGGCGTCAGCGCGCCCTGCTGTGCTTCCACTTCCCGGAGCGCCGCACGGGGTACGACCGCCGAAGCCTCGAGTCATCCCGGATCGAACGGCTGCTCCACCACATCAGCATCCGAGACGGACTCGCCTTCTCGCTGGTGGTGGCGGTGGTCGCCGCCAACGTCATCGACGTCCTCTACACCGGCGTGCTGCTGCAGAGGGGCGCCACAGAGGGCAACGGCTTCCTGCACTACCTGATGGGCTGCATGGGGACCTTCTCGGCGCTGCTCATCAAGATGCTCGTCTGCATCGCAGTGGCCGTCTTCGTGTGGGTGCTGCGCAAGTACCGGTCCGCGACGATCCTGCTCGTCGCATGGCTGATAGCGTTCGGGATCCTCATCGCGTACCAGACCTACCTCTTCGCGATCAGGTAGCCCCGGGGCGACCCGGCCACGCTCGCGTCACTCGCCCTCGGATCGCGCGCGCCCCGGGCTGGCCGCCGCCTCCGTCCGCCGCGCTGCGGTGACGACGAACGCCACCGCGTAGACGGCCGCCGCGACCGCGATGATGCTGAAGCTCGGCGGCAGGACCGGCACCGCGTAGCTCAGCGCGAGCCCCGCCCACATGGCGAAGACGGCCAGTGCCCCCGAGAGCGCCAGCCCCACGTAGGGTCGCGCCGTCAGCCGCTGCGCCGCGCCGGCCGGCGCGGCAAGCAGGCCCAGGAGCAACAGGGCGCCGACCGCCTGCGTGGCCTCGGCGGTCGCCACGCCTACCAGCGCGAGGAACACCACCCCGAGCATCCGGACCGGTACGCCGAGAGAGGCCGCCACGGTCTCATCGACAGTGGCGAACAGAAGGGGTCTGGCGATGAGGAGCATCGCGATCACCACGCCTCCGCCGACCGCGGCGGCGGTCCACGCCTGCCCCTGGCTGAGACCGAAGATGGAGCCGAAAAGGACGGTGACCCCGGCCGTCCCGTTCCCTGCGCTCAGCGACGTGATGTAGAGCGTGAGGAAGAACACGCCCAGCCCCAGCACCCAGGCGAGCACGTTGCCGATGACGACGTCGTCCGACCGCCCCTTCGAGCCGAGCAGGCCGATGAGCACGCCCGCCCCTATCGTCGCGACGAACAGCCCGACACGAAGGTCCAGTCCGATCGCGAGAGCGGCGGCCGCTCCGGTGAACGCGACATGTCCGAGGGCGTCACCGGTGAAGACCTGCCCGCGCAGGACGAGGAAGTAGCCGGTCACTCCCGCGGCGAGGGCGACGGCTGTGCCGGCGAACACCGCGTTCGCAAGGAACGGATGAGCCGCGAGCGACGACACGATGCCTGACAACGACTGCACGGCGGTCACCACGCACTCTTCGATCGGCGTCGCACGAGACCGGCCGCGACGCGCGCTGCGACGTAGCCACCGAACGCGAGGCTCGTCACAAAGAAGCCGATCGGATATGGCCAGAAGTACGCGAGCGTCAGTCCCCCCCAGGTGACGATGAGGGCGATGATCGGGCTGAGCAGCAGGCCCACGCTTGGCCGGGAGGTGACCGTCTGGGCGATGGCCGCAGGGGCGACGAGCAGAGCGAACACCAGAAGGGTCCCGGTGATCTGACTCGCCTCAGCGACAGCTGCCCCCAGCAGAAGAAGGAACACGAACGAGAGCGCACGCACCGGGACGTTGCCCGCCGCGGCGACCTCCGGGTCCACGGAAGAGAACAGCAGGGGGCGTCCGATCAGCGCCAGCGTGACGAGAACACAGGCGCCCACCACGAGAAGCGCAGTCACCTGCCCCTGGGAGATCCCCACGAAACTGCCGAAGAGCAGGGCGTCGATCCCGTTCAGGAAGCCGTGGTAGAGGCTCACGAAGAGGAAGCCGCACGCGAGCGCCAACGCCTGTACGGTCCCGGTCACGGCGGACTCGTCGGTGCGGCCGGAACCGCCGGCCCGCGGCAGGAGCGCGATCACGAGGGCCGCGGCCAGGCAGAAGGTGAAGTAGCCGTAGGCGGCGCCCACCCCCAGCAGGGTCGCTCCTGCCGCTCCAGGGAACCCGACGACCGCCAACGCGTGACCCGCGAAGCTCTGGCGGCGCAACACCATGAACCAACCGATCAGCCCCGACACGATCGCCACGATGGTGCCCGCCTCCAGCGCGTTCACCATGAACGGGTAGGCGAGCATCTGCGTCAGGGTCTGAAGGAGGTTCGTCACGGTCTGAGCATGGCGTCAGCTGCCGCCGATCGCAGCGACCGGCTCGTACGGGCTTCCATGGCACGATGCCCTCTCCTGCGGCTGCCCGAGCACGGCGAGGCGCCCGTCGGCGGTGTGCACCACCTCGATGCAGGTCCCGTAGAGCCTGCTCAAGGTGTCGCTCGTGATCACTTCTTCGGGCGTCCCGGCCACGATGTGTCCCTCCCCCACGTACGCCACGCTGTCGAGATACGGCAACAGCGGGTTCACGTCGTGGGCGACCATCAGGACGCTGATGCGCTGCTCGCGGCAGATGGTGCTGATCAACGAGGTCACTGACGTCTGGCTCGGCAGGTCCAGACCGTCCAGGGGCTCGTCAAGGAGCAGCAGCGCCGGATCGCGCACGAGCGCCTGGGCGATGAGCAGGCGCTGCTGTTCGCCGCCGGAGACCTGCCCGATCGGCCTCGATGCGTAGGCGGAGGCGCCCACAAGGTCGATGACGTCGCGCACATGCGCTTCGCGGACACGACTCCGGGCGCTGAACAGGCGCGCACCCGGCAGAGGCGTCCCCCAGCGGTCGCCTTCCTCGCCGAGCCGCACGAGATCGATCCCGCGAATACGGAGCCCCGGATCGAAGCGGCGCCTCTGAGGCAGATAGCCGATGCGGTGGTTCTCCTGGCCGGGCGGCTTGCCCAGCACTCGCACGGTCCCGGCCGAGAAGGGAAGCAGCCCGAGGACGGCCTTGATCAGTGTCGTCTTGCCGACCCCGTTGGGGCCGAGGACGGCCATGAACCGCCCGGCCTCCAGCGTGAGGTCGACCCCGCTCCAGAGTGTGCGCGACCCCAGCCGCACCGCGGCGCCCTCCAGCTCCAGTGTCACTCCCGGTGTGCCGGTGTTGGCTACCGGATCGCCTTGTGATGTGGACATCGGCTCACCGTCCTGTCGCTCTCTTCAAGGCCTGCTCGAGCACGCGCAGCTGTCTGACCTGCCAGTCCTGGAACGTGCTCGAGGCCGGCACCATCGTCTCGCTGACCGCCACCACCGGGATGCCGGCGCTCCTGGCCTCGTACACGATGGCCGCCACGTCCGGCGTCGCGTTCTGGTCGTTGTAGATGAAGACCTTGATGCTCCGGGACCTGATCTGGTCGTCGACTGTGGCCTTGTCGGCGGCGGTGGGGTCCACGCCTTCACTTATCGCGGCGAGGAAGGCCGGGGGCGTGATGAGGTCCAGGCCGAGCGCCTGCGCGAGCGGGGAGGCGATGCTCTCCGAGGCACCTACAGGCGTGCCCCCGTATCGCGACGTGATCTCCGCGATCAACCGGTCGTACTCAGCCAACGACACCGTCTCGTAGCGCTTCCTCAGGCCATGGAAGTAGGCGGAGTCGGCAGGGTCCATCCGCGCGTAGTTGGCAGTGATCTGCGCGATCACCGTGTGCACGTCAGCGGGCGAGTACCAGCGATGAGGGTTGCCGCCGGCCGAGACGCCGACGAGACCGCCGACGTCCAGGACGGCTCGGGAGCTGACCGGGCTCGCCGCCAGCAGTCTCTGGACCCAGGGATCGTAGCCGACCCCGTTGTACAGGACGAACCGCGCAGTGGCGATCTCCCTCGCGTCCTGCACCGTCGGCTCGTACTCGTGCGGGTCAGTGTTGGGGTTCGTGATGATGCTCGTCACGTTCACCCTGGAGCCACCCAACTGCGCGGCGATGCTGCCCCAGAAGTCCTCCGCCGCTACCACTTGGATGGCGCCGCTGGAGATCCCACCGCCGGTCGAGCGCGCGGTCGGCGCGCCCACGCAGCCCGTCAGCAGGAGCGTCACCGCGAGTGCGACAGCGAACATGCCCGACGCGCCGTGCGATCGCATCTCAGATGCCCCCGCCCCGGCCGTGGGGCGAGATCGACGACGGCGCGCTCTGGCACTTCGCGCACTGTCCATAGAGCACGAGACTGTGCCCGGTCACACGGAATCCGTCGGATGCGGTGTACCTCTCCGGCGCCACCGGGCACTCGGCATCCGAGACCGCGCCGCACCCCGTGCAGACGAGATGATGGTGATGTTCCCCGCTGTGGCAGCGCGCGTAGATCGCGGACCCCTCGCGCACTCCGAGAGACTCCACGAATCCCGAGGCCTCCATCGCCGACACCGCACGATAGACCGTCGCCGCCCCGACACCGGGGACCTGGCGTCGTACCGCCTCGAGCAGATCGTCGACCGAGAAGGCCGAGGTCATGGCGTCCGCCGCTCGCGCGATGGCGGCGCGTTGGGGACTCACCCGTGCGCCCACGTACGCCGAGCGCCCAAGCTCCCCGCCATCCAAGGCCACGCTGCCCACGCCTCTTCACCGACCCTTTGCCCGCCGCCGCGGCATCAAGTGAGAATCACTCTCACTTTGTACCCGTCGAGGATAGCAAATCGTCGCGGCCGGCGAGGCGGCCCAGCCTCCTACAAGTACAAACGTCCCTTCGGAGTCCTCGAACAAGACTCCAAAGGGACGTTCTTGCACGCGTGGTGGGCCACGCTGGACAGCCTTCGAACTCACTGTGCAGCTGCAGGGGGCCGCGTGGCGTCCTGACTCGGTGCTGTTCACGCAAACTACTTAGGGTGTTATACGGGTCCGCATAAGACATACACGCAAGCCTGTGAGCAGGGGTATTCTGTGCATATGCGGCAGAAACGCCGCCCGAAGTGATTTATGGCGGACCCGCATAATCATTGTTGGACGGACCGCGGAATCCGAGGCTCGGGTGGACACAGTCGGGGACAACCTAGCCGAGCTGACCGAGGCGCACATCCGGCGCAGAGTAGGTCTGATCGCCACGGTGTTTCACGAGGT
>CAIKZH010000105.1 GCA_903831865.1 uncultured Coriobacteriia bacterium | reverse complement strand
GCTCGGGGTACTTCCTGGATGAGCGGTAGCCGTTGAGCATCACCTGCTGATCGCAGACCACGCCGGTGCTGCGATCGACGGCCGCCGAGTAGACGCGTCGCGCGTCCATCGGTGCCTTGGCTCGCGTGGCAAAGAAGGCCCCGACCTGATGCAGCGCGTACAGCCGCGTGTCAACACCTTGGTGGAGCGAAACGGCTCCCAGTCGAACAGGCTCAGGCACAGGCCGCTCGATGATGCGTCCGAGGGTCTTCCACGGCACGAACTCCATCACCTGCGCGAACAGCGTCTTGCCACCGTTCATGCGTCACCGCGGGTGGTTCAAACCCGCGAGCATCGCAAGCAGGCGAGGTTCAAATCGTGGACACCCATGAGTCCCGTGAAGCCATTGTCCGCATTGGCTTTGCGTCGCCCTGGCAGCAGATCCATCGGACACTACTGGGCTTAAAGAAGGCTTGACTCTCAGGTGTCGCGTCACCAACCTATGGGGTGGGGGACGAAGCGACCGCGTGATTGCGGCCTGCCCTGCCGCCCGTCGGAGCCGGCTGTGGCTCTCGGCGTGGCGGGTAGGGCGTACAGGGCCGCATCATTTCCCCCCGAATTCGTGGTCCTCAACCAGGGGGTGCGCACCATGAAGAGATTTACGCTACTGGCAGCGAGCGTTGCCGGGTGGATGGTCCTGGCAGGTGTCGCCAGCGCCTTCACCCACTACCCGAATCCCTCGTGCCCGGATTCGGTGAAGATTCACCAGATCTGGGCCACCGGTTCCTGCCAGCCGCTCGGCGGAACCTCTGCCGTGGGTGACACGGTGTCCGGCGTGACCGGCATCATCACCGCGTTCGACATTCGTCCCAGCACGTTCGGTTTCTACATGCAGAGCAATGCCATCCTGCGCGAGCAGATCGGCATGGACGTGTACTGCGGCAGCCGCAACTACAACGCGGCGCCGTACAGTTGGTCGCTGGGCGACTCCGTCAGCGTCTTCCTGGGCGCCGTGGAGAACTACAACGGCAGCAAGGAAGTGGTGGGGCCGAACGGCGTCACCAACACCAACATCCTCGTGGGCAAGCTGGGCAGCTCGACCATCATGGCGCCCCAGCAGCTGAACACGACGCAGCTCAACTGGAACGTCGCCAACACGGCTTCGGACAAGTGGCTGTGCACGCTGGTCAAGGTCGTCGGACCGCTCTACGTGCGCAGGTCGAGCGGCAGCAACGTCTACCTGGTGGATCCGACGCACACCAGCGACACGCTGCAGGTGTTCGGCGCCAAGTTCATCGCGACGGGTACGGTCGTCGGTTCGACCACCCCGAACGGCACCACGGTCCCCTGGGTGCAGGGTATCTACGAGAACGGCGGCGGCACGTTCACCTACGAGCTCATGACCCGCGACGCCGGGGACATCTCCCTGGTCAGCGCCCCGAACGTGAATGACGCCTACCCGATCGACGACACGCACGTCCGCGTGCTGTTCGACCGCGACCTCGACGTCCCCACCGCGACGAACGTCAGCAACTACACGCTGGGTTCGTTCGGCAACGTGACCGGGGCTGTCATGGACGGTACGGCCAACGTGATCATCACGATCTCCAACGGGCTGCTGCACGGCGACGTTGAGACCGTCTCGGTCAACGGGATCAAGAACACGCTGGTGCCCCAGGAGACCATGACCACGCCGGAGACGCGGACGTTCATCAATGGCGTGCTGTCGGTGGCGGAAGTCTCGGCTCCGAATCCCGATTCGCTGCTGGGCACGCCGTGCGTGGACCGGTCGCGTTTCGCCGGCGCCGCGGGCCAGATCAGCCTGGGCCTCATCGGTTCCCGCCTCAGCATGACGGGCGTCGTGACGGGCATCCTGAACAACACGTTCTACATGGAAGACCTGTCGCCGTCGCCCTCCGGTGACCACGGTGGCGTCACGCTGTTCGGTGCGGCGACCTCGCCCGTCGCCGGTCACAAGTACCTCACGGCTGGCGCCGTCGAGGAGTATTTCGGTGAGACCGAGTTCGCGAACCCCGTGTACCTGCTCGACCAGGGTGCGGTGGCGACTCCGAGCCCGATCGACATCGCGGTCACGTCCATCAAGGACACCTGCAACGCGCCGGGTCCGAACGGCGAATACTTCGAGAGCATG
>CAIKZH010000104.1 GCA_903831865.1 uncultured Coriobacteriia bacterium | reverse complement strand
GCGGCGTCGGAACGGGCGGAGGGCGCTACAATCATGCACATGCGAAGAGCGCTGCTGGTATCCGACGACGTCCATACGCTGGCCTGGATCCGGCAGGCGGTATCGCGGCTCGACCTCTCGATGTCGGAGGTCGGCGTCAAAGACCTCACGACACGACTCGCGGAGACCGATGTGGACCTCGTGATCGTCGACGGCGGCCGCTCGCCGGAACCCGTCGCCCAGATCATGGAGAACGCGGCGGCGGAGGGCCTGGAGGTCGGTGCCCTGCTCGTCGTCGAGGCCGAGGCGCTGCCCGTCATGCGCCTTCCCACCCGCCTGCACGCCGACTTCTTCGTCCGTGGCGGGAGCTCCGAGGAGCTCGTGGCGCGGGTGCGCGCGCTGATGTGGCCGGGCGAGGAGGCGTCGACGCAGGAGCTGGTGCGCGTCGGGGACCTCACCGTGAACCTCGCGACGTACCAGGCCAACCTCCGCGGTGTGCCGCTCGATTTCACCTATCTGGAGTACGCCCTCTTCTCGTTCCTGGTCACCCATCCGGACCGTGCCTACAGCCGCGAGGTGCTGTTGCGTCGTGTGTGGGGCACCGACTACTTCGGAGGCTCGCGCACTGTGGACGTCCACGTCCGGCGCATCCGAGCGAAGATCGGGCCGGAGCTCTCCGACCGCCTGGACACCGTCCGCAACGTCGGCTATCTCTGGCGGGGCTAGGGGCACACCGGCTGCGACCGCGCGTGGCGCGGGCGGGGTGACCGCGTGACGGCGTCCGGCGGGTAGAATCGAGCCGAGTCGCCGGCGCCGCCGGCCTCCGCTCCGATAAGGAGACACGTGCCCGACCACATCCTTGCCGTCATCGACGGCAACTCGCTGCTGCATCGAGCGTTCCATGCGCTGCCCGTCACCATGACCGCCCCGGACGGCCGGCCCACCAACGCGGCCTACGGCTTCATCTCCATGCTGCTGAAGCTTACAGAGTCCTTCGATCCCGACACAGTCGTGGCTGCGTTCGACAAGGGGCGGCCGGCGTTCCGCACCGAGGCGCTCGCGCGCTACAAGATCCACCGGCCTCCCACGCCGGACGAGCTGCGCCCGCAGTTCGGCATCGTGAAGGAACTGCTCGGGGCGATGAGCGTGCCCGTCGTCGAGTGTGAGGGATGGGAGGGCGACGACCTCCTGGGTACGCTCGCGCTGCGCGGCGAGGAAGCCGGGATGCGGGTGCTGCTGTTCACCGGCGACAAGGACGCCTACCAACTGGTGACCGATCGCGTGAGTGTCGTGACGACCAAGCAGGGGATCACCGACATCGTCGTCTACGACCCGGCCGCAGTGGAAGCGCGCCTCGGGGTGCGCCCGGACCAGGTCGCCGACTACCTCGGACTCAAGGGCGACACGTCGGACAACATCCCGGGAGTGCCCGGGATCGGCGAGAAGACGGCCGCGAAGCTCATCCAGACCTATGGTTCGCTCGACGAGGTCCTCGCTCACGCGGACGAGGTCCCGGGGCGCGTCGGCGCGAACCTTCGCGAGAACGCTGAGGAGGCGCGAGTGAGCCGTCAGGTCGCGACGATCCGCCGCGACGTCCCGGTGGACTGCGAGATCGAGGTGCGCTCCTGGGGGGCGATAGACCCCGATGCCGTCGCCCGCACGTTCACGCCCTACCGCATGATGTCACTGGTCGAGCGGATTCTGGCCCTCGGACGGGCGCACGCGGGGAAGCTGGCGGAGGCGTCCGCGCCCGCCGCACCGGAGCCCCCGGCGGCCCCGGACGCGTGGCCGGTGCGCCGCTCGGACGACGCCGACCGCGCGCTCCAGAGGGCACTCGACGCGGCGGAGTCGGTGGCGGCGTCCTTCGAGGCGGACGACGGCTCGCTGTTCCCGTGCGGCGACCTCGCCTTCGCGCTGCCCTCGCGTGAGGTGGCCTTTGTGGCGGCCGAGCGTGCCGGCGACGCGCTCACGGCAGCGCTCGCCGGTGCCACCGTCGTGGCGCCGGACCTGAAGGCGCTCGTACAGAGGTTCGCGCCTCCCGGCGACCGGGAGTCGCGGCTGGGAAGGTTCTCGGAGGTGTGGGAACCCGTGCGGACCTTCGACGTGGCCGTCGCCGGCTACGTGCTGGAGTCCAACCGTTCCGCCTACGACGTCCCGACGCTCTACGCGGAGCACTTCGGCCGCTCGCTTCCCGAGCCCGCCGATCCGGCGGCGCGCCAAGCCGCCCGAGCCCAGGGGACACTCGAGCTTGCGGCGGAACTACGCCGGCGCTTGGAGCAGGACGCCGGGTGGGAGTGCTACAGCCGCTGTGAGTTGCCGCTGATCCCGGTGCTGGCGCGGATGGAGGACGTCGGGCTCGGCGTGGACTCGGACGCGCTGGGGCAGCTCGCCGAGGAGTTCGGGGCGCGGATCGACAGCGTGCGCGCAGAGATCTTCGAGCTCGCCGGGACGGACTTCACGATCGACTCGCCCAAACAGCTGGGTGAGGTGCTCTTCGACAAGCTGCAGCTGCCTGTGGGCAGGCGGACGAAGACCGGCTACTCGACGGACGCGAAGGTGCTCGCTCAGCTGGCGGCGAGTCACCCGATCGCCGCCAAGGTCACCGAGTACCGCGAGCTCACCAAGCTGAAGTCGACGTACGTGGACGCGCTGCCGCGCCTGCTCGGCGATGACGGCCGTCTGCACACGACGTTCAACCAGACCGTGGCCGCCACGGGCAGGCTCTCCTCGAGCAACCCGAACCTCCAGAACATCCCGATCCGCACGGACCTCGGGCGCCGCATCCGGAGGGCGTTCGTCCCCGCGAGGCCAAAGGACGTCATCGTCTCGGCCGACTACAGCCAGATCGAGTTGCGTGTCCTCGCCGACCTCTCGGGCGACGAGGCGCTGGGCGAGGCCTTCAGTTCGGGTCGCGACTTCCACAGCGAGACTGCAGCGCGGGTCTTCGAGCTCGACCGCGACCGTGTGGACCCGGAACACCGGCGGCGCGCGAAGGCCGTCAACTTCGGCATCGTCTACGGCATCTCGGCCCACGGGCTCTCGGAGTCCATCGGCGTGGACCGCGGGGAGGCGCAGGCGATGATCGATCGCTACTTCACCGCATACCCCAAGGTCCGCACCTTCCTGGACGAGACGGTCGCGGAGGCGCATCGCACGGGCTACGCGGTCACCCGGTACGGGCGCAGACGACACATCCCGGAGTTGCGCAGCTCCAACTACAGCATCCGGTCCTTCGGCGAGCGCACGGCGATGAACCACCCGATGCAGGGGACCGCCGCGGACATCATGAAGCTTGCGATGATCGACGTGGACCGGCGCATCCGCGAGGACGGGTTCGCGGCGCGCATGGTGCTTCAGGTGCACGATGAACTCGTCTTCGAGTCTCCCCGCGACGAACTCGATGCGCTGAGCGTGATGGTCCGAGACGCGATGGAGAACGTCGACCGGCTCGCGGTACCGCTGGTGGCGGATGTCAACTGGGGCGAGGACTGGGCAAGCGCGAAGTGAGGCGGGCGCCTCCTCGCAGACGCCCCCCGAGGCGCCTCGCCCCCAGCCGCGCGCGAGTGGCGACACAGGTGAGCTAGGTATATAGTTCGCATCTGGCGCGACAGGCCCGTTCGCCTGCCGTGCCGTGTATTGTCCGCCCCGGAATTGCCAGACACGGAAAGCAAAGCGACCGAGACTCATCTCCACCGGACAGCGAGCGATTCGGACTGAGCGACTCCGGCCCCGCGACCGAAAGGGGCCGCAGAAACCATGAGTGACATGCAGGACACGCAGGACACGCAGGAGAGCAGCGTCGTCGAGGAGAAGCAGTACACCGATGAGGAGATGCACGCTCTCATCGACTCGACGATCACGGACTTCGACGACGGTGACCTGGTAACCGGCACTGTCGTCAAGGTCGAGCGGGACGAGGTCCTGCTCGACATCGGCTACAAGTCCGAGGGCGTCATCCCCGCGCGCGAGCTGTCCATCCGCAAGGACGCCGACCCGGGCGAGATCGTGAAGGTCGGCGACGAGATCGAAGCGCTTGTCCTCCAGAAGGAGGACAAGGACGGTCGCCTCATCCTCTCCAAGAAGCGCGCGGCGTACGAGCGCGCATGGGTCAAGGTCGAGGAGAAGTTCAACTCGGGCGAGAACGTCGAGGGCGAGGTCATCGAGGTCGTCAAGGGCGGTCTCATCCTCGACATCGGCCTGCGCGGGTTCCTGCCCGCCTCGCTCGTGGATCTTCGCAGGGTCAAGGACCTCACCACCTATCTGGGTCAGCGTCTCGAGGCCCGGGTCATCGAGATGGACCGCACTCGCAACAACGTCGTCCTCTCGCGCCGCGTCGTCCTCGAAGAGGGCCGCAAGCACGAGCGTCAGGACATCCTCACGAAGCTGCAGAAGGGTCAGATCCTCAGCGGTGCCGTCTCGTCCATCGTGGACTTCGGCGCGTTCGTGGACCTCGGCGGCATCGACGGTCTCGTGCACATATCCGAGCTGTCGTGGAGTCACGTGAACCATCCGTCGGAGGTCGTCCAGGTCGGCGATCAGGTCGAGGTCATGGTCCTGGACGTCGACATGACCCGCGAGCGCATCTCGCTCGGTCTGAAGCAGACGCAGGAGGACCCCTGGAAGCAGCTGGTCAAGAACTTCCCGATCGGCTCGATCGTGAAGGGCACGGTCACGAAGCTCGTCCCGTTCGGCGCGTTCGTCGAGATCGGCAACGGCGTCGAGGGTCTCGTGCACATCTCCGAAATGGCCAAGGGCCACGTCGAGAAGCCCGAGGACGTCGTCGCGGTGGGTCAGGAAGTCATGGTCAAGGTGATGGACGTCGACACGGACCGTCGCCGCATCTCTCTCTCGGTCCGTGCCGCGAACACCGAGCTCGGTCTGCCGGACGCGCTTGAGGGAAGGGTCCTGGACGAGGACGAGGAGTCCGAAGAGGGTAGCGAGGCCGCCAGCGGCGAGGAGCCCGGAGGCGCCGCGGAGGACGAGGCGGAAGGTGCGCCGGAGGTCGAGGCTGAAGAGGCCGAGGCTGTCGACATCGAAGTCGCGGCATCTGAGACGGTTCCCGCTGCGGAGCCTGAGGCGGACGAGGTCCCGGAGCCTGCAGCAGAGCCGGAGGTCGCACCCGCACCCGAGCCTGCGCCGGAGGCCGTAGCCGAGGAGGCTCCCGAGCCCTCACCCGAGCCTGCGCCTGCGGCCGAAGCTGAGGCGGCGCCTGCGAAGCCGAAGGCCAAGGCCGTGAAGAAGCCCGCCAAGAAGGCGGCCGAGGAGACGGAGCCCGCAGAGGAGCCCGTCGAGGCCAAGCCGGTCAAGAAGCCAAGGGCCAAGAAGGCCGATGCTCCGAAGGAAGAGGCCCCAAAGGACGAGGCCCCGACGGACGAAGCCGAGTAGCGCACTCCGCGCGTACCGGGCGCGAGACTGACTGACAGCGACGACGGGGCCGGGCGTCCGCAT
>CAIKZH010000103.1 GCA_903831865.1 uncultured Coriobacteriia bacterium | reverse complement strand
GGGAAGCGGAGGCCTGACGTTCATGAAGCGTCGTGACCTCCGCTTTCCGTTCGTTGTAGCGGTCGTTGTCGGCGCGGCGGCCGCGCTAACGCTAATCGCATGGCTGCGCTTTCCGGTTCGCAGCGATCCGGTCATCACGGCCTTGCTGCTCGGTGCAGTCGTCGTGTCTGAGTTCGCTGCAGTCTTCGTGCCGGGTATGGGCGGCATCTCGCTCTCGTATCCTCTCAGCGTGGCCGTGACAGTCCTGCTTGGGCCGGGATATGCCGCACTGGCAGCCACCGTTGCTGCCATCCCCATGTGGCTGGAGAAGGACTCCAACTGGGGGCGCCGCCTGTTCAATGTTGGGCAAGTGGTGCTGTCTGCCGTTGTTCCCGGGATGCTGTACTTCGTTCTTGGCGGGACCCTGATAGGACCCGCCTCTGTGCTGATAGCGCGATCTTGGCTGGCCATCGCAGCTCTGGCAGTGTCCGGGGTGCTCCTCAACGCGCTTCTGGTCAGCATCGCCTTGAATATCCTGCTCGGGACGCCAATACGTCGCTTCTGGTCGCAGAGCCTCTCGTGGATGTTCCCGGCCCAGATTGCGCTCGGCTTCGTCGGCGTGGCGATTGCACAGATCGTGGTACGCATCGGAGTCTGGGGATTCGCTCTGTTCATCGTGCCTTTGATAGTGGCGCGGCAAACGTATCAACGATCGGTCCAACTCCGTGAGGCCTATGCGGACACGATCTCGTCGTTGGTCGCGGCCATTGAGGCCAAGGACGTCTACACCAAAGGCCATTCGGTACGCGTGGCGAAGTACGCGGTGTCGATCGCGAAGGCTCTCGGAGTCGATGACCCGGCCATTGAACGCCTTGAGTATGCGGCGTTGCTACACGACATAGGCAAGGTCGGAGTGAGTCGTCGTGTACTGGCAAAGCCCTCATCGCTTTCCAACGACGAGTACGCTGAGATAAAGCGTCACCCCGACATCGGAGCCCACATCCTGGCCGATGTGCCCTATCTCGCCGATCTCGTCCCGTCCATCGAAGCCCATCACGAGCGTCTGGATGGCAGCGGCTACGGGCATGGCGTGTCCGGTGCGGCGATCCCCCTGGAAGCGCGCGTGCTTGCAGTCGCCGACGCGTACGACGCGATGACATCGAGCCGACCCTATCGCTCGGCGTTGACTCATGAGGCTGCGCTGCGCGAGCTGAAGGACTGTTGCGGCACTCAGTTCGATGCGTCTGTCGTGCAAGCCTTCGAGGCAGCGGGTGTCTTCGCTGTCAGCGAAGCCGAGGAAGCCGGGTCCACACCGTGAGACGCGAACGAGTACTCGTGACGGTTCAGGCACTGCTCGCAGTAGCGAGCATAGTCAGCGTGCCGTTCTTGATCCCATCAGCGCCCTCGCTCACGGCTGAGTTGTTCAGGTATGGCTGGCTCGGGGTGGCCTTCGGGATGGCAGCGTTGGTGCTCGCCCTGTTCAGCGTCTGGCTTCCGCGCGGCGATGTTGTCGATACCACCGTGGCGGTCGCCTTCGCTGCAGGTGCTTTGGTTCTGCCAGCGCTGTCAGTGCCCATCGTCGGAGTCGCCCTTGTGGTCGCAGCCGTGGCTCGGCCGCGGGGACGCGACCTGTGGGCGCTGATCGAGTATGTGAGCCGACGTGGTCTTCTGATGGCCCTCGCGTTCCTGGCTCTTGGACCGGACCTGCCTGGGAAGCTCGTGGCCACGGCCCCGAACTGGGAACTGTATGCGGCGGTCGGCGTAGCCGGCGCGGCGTTTGTCGTGGTGGATGCTTTGCTCGACCAGCTGCATGCGTCGGTACGGTCGCAGGCCCCCTACGTCGCACTCGTGCAGGGCAACGCCCGCCTTCAGGGCTGGATGATCGCTGCCGAGATGTCGGTGGCTGTGCTGACCGTCTTGGTGAGTCCGACAATGGGGTATTGGGGGTTGGCGATTTCCGTCGCTCTCTTGCTTGTCATGCGCCAGTCCTTCGCATTGCTCCTCGAGGTGCGCTCTTCGTATACGGCGACCGTGGAAGTGCTGGCCAGGTCGCTCGAGGCCTACGACCCGGAACGTCGCGGCCATGCCGAGAGGGTCGCCCGCATGGTCGGTGAGGCGGGCCGGCGCTACGGATTGCAGGGAAAGAGGCTCGAGGACGTGACCTATGCGGCTCTCTTCCATGACGTCGGCCGACTCGGCGCTGACGATTCCGGGGAGGACGCCGAGAGAGACAGTTCCGAGGTGCTCGCTGAGGTGAAGTTCCTCGGAGGGGCGCTCCCGGTCTTGCGGATCCTCGACACGGAGGGCGAGTCTGAGGAGTCGCTGGACGAGCGCGATCTGGTCGGCGCGTACCTCATCGCACGATTCGACGATCTTGACACCGTTGTGAACATAGGTCGGACCCCGGAAGCCGGGCTTGCGGTCGCTATCGGCGCGCGTCTCTACGCGAACACACGCCGGACGGTGGACCGGACGATACGGCAGGTCGAGAACGATCTGCGCGAGCGTGGTGTCGTTGGCGAGCCCCTTCAGGACGTGATCGCATGATCCTGATCGTGTGCCTTATGATCGGACTGCTGCTGCGGATACTGGGAGGGAGAAAGCTCTCAGACCTCGCACACACTCGAATCCAGGGAGAGACGGCGCTTCTACTCCTCCTCGTTCTGCAGGCGTTGCTTCCACTCCTGCGCGTGGTAGGCGAAGCCGCGCATGCAGCGTTCTACCTGTGGCTCGCGACCTTCCCGCTCCTCGCCTCGATCGCGTGGCTCAATCGACGTCAGCCTGGAATGGCCGTCCTTGGTGCTGGGCTTCTGCTCAACTTCGTGGTGATCGCAGTCAATGGGGGTATGCCGGTCCTGCCCACGGCTGTGACGGCCGCCACAGGCACATTGGCCGCGCTGCGCTCGATCCCCGTCGGGGGCTTCGTCCATCTGATCGGTTCGGGCGCAACGCGGCTGCCCTGGCTTGCAGACGTCGTGCCGGTTCCAGGGCCTCACTGGGTGCGGTCCGTGGCCAGTCCCGGAGACTGTCTGCTCTTCGTTGGGGTCGCGGCGTACTTGGCTGGCGCCAGTCGAGATGAGTCATCGAAAGTGGCGCCGCCCGCCCAACAGCGCGGTAGCGAGGCGGAGTCGGCCAATGTAGAATAGCCGCGATGTCGGACCCCTCAGGCGCGCTCCATCGAACGGGGGGAGAGGTATGTCCGACTGCCGCGGCGTAAGTCGTCGGTTTTTGGCTCGGCTCGCTGATGGGATATTCCGATCACGCCTGGTCGACCCGATCGTGTCGGGTAGGCCGGGCTTCTTGGTCATCGCAGCGCCGTCAGGGTACGGCAAGACCGTTGTCGCAGCCCAGGTGGCGGTGGCGAGCGAGGCGCTCGAGATCCTCTGGATCGACTCGGGCGGCGAGAACGGCTCGGTGCTTGTGGCACTTCAGCGCCTCGCGACAGAGATCTGCGAACCGGGCGACTCGGCGGAGTCTGGCGCCGTGTCCGATGTCGCCGCGAAGGTCGCCGGCGCGCTCCGTCGGATACCCGACGACCGCCCCCTTCTTGTCATCTTCGATGATGCTGGCTGGCTAGGGGACGAGGAGTCGCTCTGGACGGTCGTGAGCGTCCTGGACGAGGCTCCGATCGGCAGCTCGGTGGTCTTCACAACGCGTGAGCAGCCGCGGCGCGTCAATCCCCTGAAGGACGCCTGGGTCATCGGCCCGGAGCAACTCCTCTTGGATGACGCGGAGTTGCTCGCCCTCTGGCGGCGCATGTCGGGAGACGCGTCTGCGAAACAGCCAGACTACCTCGTTGAGCAATCCGGACGGCACGCCGCTCTCGCCGCGCTTGTCGCCAGGGAGCGGGTGCTGAATCCCTCCACGGCGCGCCCTCAAGATGGCGATGCCTGTTCACTGATCGCGGACTTGGCCGCGCGGCAACTCGACGACGGCGCGATGCGAGTCCTGCTGTTCGCCGCGATGGTAGGTCGCGGTTCCGTTGAGTCGCTGGTGCGGGCTTCTGGCGATCGAGAGGCGCCGGGGCTGATGCGGCAGGTCAGCGACATCCTGCCGCTTGTTGAGCTATCGGGCACCGACGATCAGTCGACTTTCGCAGTCCACGATCTCGTTCTGGACGCCCTCACCCCTAGACTGGCGTCTTCTGATTGCGCTCCCCATCTGTCACGGGCGATCGACGTGATCGTCGAGCAAGGGGATCACGCAAGAGCGGTGGAAGTCGCTCTGCGCACAGGCGACTCGGGGATGCTGCGGCGGGCGTTGGAACTCGCGGGAACGACTCTAGTGAATGGCGGGCGCCACCATCTCTTGAGGCGCGGGCTTGGCTATCTACCGCACGGCGACATCGCCACCTCCTCGTCGCTACTCCTTCTGCGTGCTCAGTGTCTGGCGGCGGAGAACGTAGATCCCAGCGAAGCGCTGAGAGCGGCCGGCCTTGCAGTGGCGGTGGCCGACGAGGAGAGCCCGCGAGCCGGGTTGCACGCGCGTGCGACCTGCGCCAGGTTGCAGCTGGTCGGGCTGGGCCGATCCCAGTCGGACCAAGTGGTCGAGGATCTGCTTTCCAGCGATGCGGACTGCTACGACAGCAACGTGGTTGCCGAGGTCGCCGCAGTACGGCTGATCGCAGCGTTTCTTGACGGCGATGGGCAGGGCATGGCTTCGTCACAGCGCGCTGGGAGTCGTCTGCTTAGGTCAGAATCGATTAGCACGGCTGAGAGAGTGCGAGTTCAAGGCGCCATCGCTGTTGCGAACATGGTGTTCACAGGAGAGCAGCTGGTGGCTCGGCAGGCCATTGAGGAGTGCCTTCGCTACGGCGACGTCAGTCTACGTCTGGTTCACCTGGCGAATCTCTGCTCGCTATCGGTCCACGTCGGCGATCGCGCCTCTCTCGTTCGCTCGATCGGCGACGTGATGGGGCTCTTGGAGGAAGTTGACGTCGGTCCGGCTGAACGCACACACGCGCTGTCCGCAGCTCGGTGGCACCAAACCATTGTCAGCTTCTTCGACGACGAGGTGCACGGTTGGCAAGATGCTGTCGACATGCTGTCGCGACTGTCGAGCGAAGGATTGGAACGGCTCAGCGCTGTCACCGCACTCGTTGACAGTGTCATTGCTGCTCTCTGGGCTGGAGACGTTCCGACCGGCCGCGACATGGCCGAGCGGGCGCTCGGCATTGCCATCGCCAGTGGCAGTCGCATCCTGATGTGGTCGGCCGAGATGGCTCAGGCGATGACGAGCGCGGCCTCCGGTGATGCGGGACCGGCGGCCGGTGTCGCCGGCCGCCTGCTGCCACAACTCGAGAAGGCCGGCGCCCGTGGTCTCGCGCACCGTGCGAGGCTCGTCTTGGCCGCGACCGCTTTGGCCGAAGGTCGGGACGACGAGGCAGTCGCTCACATCGCGCGGACAGCAGACTACCTGTGTGAGCAGCAACCGGTGTTCGTCACTGTCGCCATGTTGCGGGCCGTGCCCGACCTGACCGGTCCGCTCGCAGCTGCCCTTGGAGTCGGTCGGATCCCGATACGGATCCTCCAGTACCTTCCCGGCCAATGGGGCGAGGCTTGCCTCGCGGGCGCCTCGAAGATGCTCGCCTCCACCGAAGTCGATCGCCTTAGGCGGCGCCTGAAGGCCGCCGCTGCCGAGAGACAGGCCGAGAGCGCCGCGGCCCTCGCGGCATCCACGCCTCCGGACGACTCGATCGCGCAGGTCAGGCTGTTCGGGGCATTCGAGGTCCACTGCTCAGAGGGGAAGATCGAAGAGCGCTCCTGGACAAAGCGAAAAGCGCGGCTCATCTTCGCGATGCTGGCAAGCCGTCGAGGCTCCGACGTCCCGCGTGACCAGCTGATCGAGCACCTGTGGCCCGAGATGGACGACCAGCGCGCGCTGAACAACTTCTACGTCGCCTGGAGCGCGATGAAGCGCGCGCTCATGCCGGTACCGCTGCGTGAGGTCCCCTGCCCGTACGTCGAGCACGTGGGCGGCATCTGCCGAGCCATCGCAGGTCGCGTGAGCACGGATGTCTCCGAGTTCGACGACCTCCTCGCCGCAGCGCGCAAGGCCCGCGCTGCCGGCGACGTACCCGCAGAGCTCGAGTCCCTCTTGCAGGCCGGCGAACTCTACCGGGGAGACGTCATGCCCGGCGATGCTTACGACGATTGGTTCGCGTCCTTGCGGGAGCGCTGTCGTCACGACTTCGAGGATGCGATGCTTCGCGCCTGCGATCTGCTGGAGTCTCGTGGCGACGGCAGGGTGGGCTTGGGCCTGGTTCGGCGCGCTCTTGAATACGACCCCTGGCGGGAGGACCTGTACCAGGCGGCGCTCCGGCTGCAGATCGGATGCGGGCAACGGTCTGCCGCGATCGACACGTACATGTCGTGCCGCTCGCATCTCGTTGACGACCTCGGCATCGATCCTTCGAGCGAGACCACTCGCCTCTACACGCAGGTACTCGCCATGGAAGACTGACCAGTCGAACGTCAGCAGGCGGGCCGCCGCCTCGGATAGTGGTTAGAAACTGGTAAGACGGCCGGTCTACGATGATCCCGTCCTCGAGCGAAGCGGAGGATGCGGTCCAGAAGAGCGGAGGTTCGACGGGCTTTCCGATCAAGGAACGATGGCAGGGTGCGTGTACGGCCGGGCCCAACACGGTGAGGAGAGGGAGACTCCTGAGGGGCACCCGACGGGCCAGAACGGCGTCACCCCCCGAGTCCGTGGGGCACTCATCGAAGGACCGCCGGGGCCGGGACCAGCACGTGGTCTCGGCCCCCTCGCGTGGTTTGGATCCGCTGTTCGCCGACCGCACAGATAAGGCTCCCGGCGCCTCTGGCGGACCCTGCGCCGAGCGGGGAAAGGCACGACGCATGCTACAATCGCCCTCGCGTGAAAGACTGCGCGATGTCCCCCGGCAACCCCGTAAGGTGGCTCTTCTTTGGCCAACATCCTCCAGCGTATCCTCACCGTCGGCGAGGGCCGGCAGCTGCGCAAGTACGAGGGCAGAGTCCGGCTCATCAACGAGTTCGAGCCGGAGATGCAAGGTCTCGACGATGCGGCGTTGGCCGGCAGGACGGCCCTGCTTCGAGAACGGCTCGAGCGCGGTGAGGAGCTGCCTGACCTGCTCCCAGAGGCCTTCGCAGCGGTGCGCGAGGCGGCTTCTCGCGCAATAGGCCTTCGCCATTTCGATGTGCAGCTCATCGGCGGCATGGTGCTGAACGACGGCATGATCGCGGAGATGAAGACGGGCGAGGGCAAGACCCTCGTCTCGACTCTGGCCGGGTATCTCAACGCGCTGACCGGCGAGGGCGTACACGTGGTGACCGTCAACGACTATCTCGCCAAGCGCGACAGCGAATGGATGGGCCGGGTGTACGCCGCCCTCGGCATGACGACAGGGCTCATCCAAGCCCAGATGGATCCGGCGCAGCGCCTGCCGGCGTACCGCGCCGACGTGACCTACGGGACGAACTCGGAGTTCGGCTTCGACTACCTGCGCGACAACATGGTCGTCGATCCCGGGGATCGCGTGCAGCGAGGCTATCACTACGCGATCGTCGACGAGGTCGACTCCATCCTCATCGACGAGGCGCGCACACCACTCATCATCTCGGGCGCGGGGACGCGCTCGGCCGACCTGTACAAGCAGTTCGCCAAGGTGATCCCGCGCCTGCACGCGGACGTCGACTTCGACTTCGACGAGGCGAAGCGGACGATCGCCATCACGGAGAGCGGCCTTCGCAAAGTCGAGGACCAGCTCAACATCAAAGACATCTACGGCGATCCGTCGGGTCAGCTCGTCAACCATCTCCAGCAGGGCCTCAAGGCCCAGTTCATGTTCAAGCGAGACGTCGACTATGTCGTGACCGACGGAGAAGTCCTCATCGTCGACGAGTTCACGGGCCGCATCATGTACGGGCGCCGCTACTCTGAGGGCCTGCATCAGGCCATCGAGGCGAAAGAGCGGGTGCACGTCCGCGAGGAGAACCAGACGCTCGCGACCATCACCCTGCAAAACTACTTCCGTATGTACGAGAAGCTCTCGGGGATGACCGGTACCGCCATCACCGAGGATGCCGAGTTCCGCGAGATCTACAAGCTACCCGTCCTCATCATCCCGCCGAACCGTCCGATGGTCCGCGAGGACCACAACGACCTCATCTATCGCAGCGTCGACGGCAAGTTCACCGCGGTGGTCGAAGAGATCATCGAGCGCAGTGCCAAGGGTCAGCCCTGCCTTGTGGGCACGATCTCGATCGAGAATTCGGAGCACCTATCCCGGCTGCTCGAAAAGCGCGGTGTCGCCCATAGCGTTCTGAACGCCAAGTTCCACGAGCAGGAGGCGCACATCATCGCGCAGGCCGGCCGTTTCGGGGCGGTCACGATCGCGACGAACATGGCAGGGCGCGGTACCGACATTGTGCTCGGCGGCAATCCCGACGAGCTGTACAAGCAGCTCCTTCTGGATCGCGGCGTCAAGGAGGATGAGGCGACCGAAGAGCAGGTCGCCGACGCCCTCGAGAAGGCGCGCGCGGTCTGCGCCGAAGAGCATGTCAAGGTCGTGGACGCCGGCGGGCTGGCGATCATCGGGACCGAGCGTCACGACTCACGCCGCATCGACAATCAGCTTCGCGGCCGTTCCGGGCGCCAGGGCGACCCCGGATCCAGCCAGTTCTACCTGTCCCTGCAGGACGACCTGATGCGCCTGTTCGGCGGTGACCGGATGGACCGTATCGCCCGGTTGATGGAGTCCACGGATATCCCCGAGGACCAGCCGATCCAGGCTGGCCTGGTGAGCAGAGCCATAGAAGGAGCTCAGCGTCAGGTCGAGACAATGAACTTCGCCGCGCGCAAGCATGTGCTCGAGTATGACGACGTGATGAACCTGCAACGCCAGACCATCTACGGAGAGCGCGACGCGATCCTCGAGGGCAAGGACATCCACGGCCGCGTCCACGAGATGATCGAAGAGACAGTGTCGACCGGGGTGCTCGAGTTCTGTCCCGAGCATGTGTATTCAGAGGAATGGGACGTCGACGGTCTGCGAGCCTGGCTCACGGACGTCGTCGGCGATGAACTGGGCCTGACGGAGGCGCTGAAGGGGACTGAGAACCCACACGAGCTCGCGGGCACGCTGGCGGAGCGGGCCGTCTCCCGCTACGACGCCAAGGAGCGGGAGATCGGGCCCGACCAGCTGAGGGACCTCGAGCGCTTCGTCATGCTTCGAGTCCTCGACACGCACTGGATGGACCACCTGCTCGAGATGGACTACCTGCGCGAGGGGATCGGCCTGCGGGCTATGGGTCAGCGCGACCCCCTGGTGGAGTACAAGGGCGAGGCCTTCGAGATGTTCTCCTCCCTCGTGGCCTCCGTGAACCAGGACTTCCTGCGCACGATCCTGCACGTGGAGGTCGTCGTGGAGCAGCCGGCTCCGCTCTCCGGGGTCGCGCGCCCGATGAGCTACTCGGCACCGACAGAGCAATCGATCTTCGCCGGCGCGGTCGAGGCGGCGAGTGCCGCAGGAGTGCAGGGGCCGTCGCCCGAGGCGATCGCGTCTGCGGCTGCGGCCGCCGGCGGAGCGAAGGCGGCCACCGTGATGAAGGACAAGACCGACCCGTGGGCGGATGTGGGTCGGAATGACCCTTGTCCCTGCGGGAGCGGCAAGAAGTACAAGAAGTGCCACGGCGCGGTGCTCTGACGCGGGTGCGCCGAGTCCTCTTCTGCGGCCGCCGCGGTCCCTGCGGCGGCCGCACCCACGCGTCACGCTAAGATGGCAGGAGCCATGGAGGACAGAAAAGCCGACATAGCAGCTGCAGCGGAGCGCGTCGCGCGTATCTGCGAGTACCTGCATCTCGACGAGAAGCGCGCCGAGGCGTCGGCCCTCGAGTCGAAGGCGTCCGAGCCGGGCTTCTGGGACGAGCCGGCGGCCGCGCAGGCCACGATGTCACGCGCGGCGGAACTGCGCGACGAGATCGCGGCGTGCGAGTCTCTGGGCGCTGACGTCGAGGAGGCCGAGGCCGGCAACGAGCTTGCCGTTGCAGAGGGCGATGACGCGCTCGCCGCGGAGGTGGGAGAGGGCCTCTCCTCTCTGAAACGCCGCACCGACGAGCTGGAGTTGACCTCATGGTTCAACGGCGAGTTCGATCACGGTGATGCCCTTGTCACCATCACTCCCGGCCAGGGAGGTCTCGAGGCGCAGGACTGGACCGAGATGCTGCTTCGCATGTACCTGCGCTACGCCGAGCGTCGCGGCTGGAAGGTCGACCTGCATGACGCGCCCCGCGGCGAGGAGCTGGGGATCGACAGGGCGGTCTTCACCGTCCACGGCAAGAACGCGTACGGGATGCTCAGCTCGGAGGCCGGCGTCCACCGCCTCGTCCGCATCAGCCCGACTGACGAGAAGAAGCGCCGTCAGACCACCTTCGCGGGCGTCGAGGTCCTGCCGATCCTCCCGGACGATATCGACGTGGAGATCAAGGACGACGAGATCCGGGTCGACGTGTATCGCTCATCCGGGCCGGGTGGCCAATCGGTCAACACCACCGACTCGGCTGTCCGCATCACGCACGTGCCGACCGGCATAGTCGTGACGGTGCAGAACGAGAAGAGTCAGCTCAAGAACAAAGAGACAGCGATGAAGATCCTGCGCTCGCGGCTGTACGAGATCCGCAAGGCTGAGCGCGATGCGGAGATCGAGGCCCTCAAGGGGGAGCGGCGGGACATCTCCTTCGGCAGCCAGATCCGCAACTACGTGCTCTACCCCTACCAACTGGTCAAGGACGTCAGGACCGGGGAGGAGACCGGCGATATCCAGGGTGTGCTCGACGGAGGAATAGACCGCTTCGTGGTCGCGTATCACCAGTGGCGCGTCGAGGGCCGTCCCTCTGTCCGGGTCGAGGCCTAGATGTCGCTGACTCTCCTGGCCGACCTGCACACCCACTCCGTGGCCTCAGGTCATGCCTTCTCGACAGTCACGGAGATCGCGGAAGCGGCGTCCGCCGCCGGCCTGGAACTGGTGGCGATCACCGACCACGGCCCCGCAGCCCCGGGTGGCGCTCACGCATGGTACTTCTGGAATGTGCGGTCGGTCCCGGTGCACATCGAGTCCGTCGTCGTGCTGATGGGCTGCGAGGCCAACGTGTCGGCCTCCAGCGAGGGTCTCGACCTCCCTGCGGAGGTCCTTGCAGGTCTTGACCTGGTCGCTGTGGGCTTCCATCCGCTCACCGGCTTCGATGACGGCGACCGGGCGGCGAACACCGCCGCCCTCCTGCGCGCGATGCGCAACCCGCTCGTCGACGTGGTCACCCATCCCGGCAGCGCTGACTTTCCACTTGAAGTCGAGACGATCGCGGCTGCGGCGGCTGAGTTCGGTGTGGTCCTTGAGCTGAACGACCACTCGTTCGATCCCCACAGCTCGCGGGCCCGCTCCATCGACCGCGAGGTAGCCTTCGCGCAAGCCGCGCGCGATGCGGGCGGGCTGATCAGCATCGGCTCCGACGCGCACTACCACACCGGCGTCGGCTCGTTCAGTCACGCCCTCGAGGCGGTCGAGTCGCTCGGCTTCCCGCCAGACCGTATCCTGAACAGGGACGCGGCGAGTGTGCTGGCCCATCTGCGAGGTCGTCGACCTCGTCCGCGGCTAGAGGCGCTCGACGAGATCGGATAGGCGGCGATGGGGAAGCGGGGGCCGGTGAACGCGAAGAAGGCACTGGGCCGCATGTCGCCGCGCCGAGTGCTGCGCAGCCGTCCGGTCCGCGATTACGGCTGGATGACCGTGGGCGTGCTCATCACGGCGTTCGCCCTCGACGCCTTCCTCATCCCGAACCGCATCGCCGCGGGAGGCATCTCCGGACTCGCGACGATACTCTTCTATGTCCTGCGGGATTCCAGACTCCCGACCATCCCGGTCGGCGTGCAGATGCTGGTCATGAACGCGGTCCTTCTCGCTATCGGGATCCGTGTTCGTGGGTGGCGCTACGGCGCGAAGACGATCTTCGGCGCAGTGGCCCTGTCGGTGGCCGTGGATGTGATGGCGCCCTTGGTCCCTCACCTCGCGACCACCGATCGCCTTCTCGCGGCTCTCTGGGGCGGCGCTCTCGCCGGGATCGGGATCGGCATCGTGTTCCGAGTGGGCGGCAACACCGGCGGCACGGATATCGTCGCTCAACTCTTCACGAAGCGGGTGTCGCTGGGCGTCGGACAGCTCATGCTGCTCGCGGACGCCGTCGTCCTCCTGCTCGCCGGCCTGAAGTTCGGGCCGGAGCTCGCGCTCTACGGCGCGGTTGCCGTGTTCGTCTCGTCCACCGTGATCGACGTCGTGCAGGAGGGCCTCTCCACAGAGAAGGCCGCCTTCATCTTCTCGAAGATGTACCGGGAGATCGGGGATGCGATACTGACCGAGCTGGGCCGGGGCGCGACGGCGTTCGCGGCGCGCGGGATGTACACCGACGAGGCCCGCGACGTCATCTTCTGCGTGGTGTCCCGCAGGGAGCTCGACGACCTGAAGAGCATCGTCCACGTGCTCGATCCTGACGCGTTCCTTGTGATCTCGGATGTCCACGAAGCGCTTGGCGAAGGGTTCAAGGAGGCGAGGGCGAAGCGATGAGCCATTCGGACCACGTAGAGCTCGCTCGAATGTGCCAGGCGATGCGGCGCGATATCGTCGAGATGCTTGCGGCGTCGGGCTCAGGCCACCCGGGAGGTTCGCTCTCCGCCGTCGAGATCGTCGCCACGCTGTACGGCGTGGTCATGCGCCATGACCCGAGCGATCCCAAGATGCCGGACCGCGACCGCTTCGTGCTGTCCAAAGGGCACGCGGCGCCGGTCCTCTACGCAGGTCTGGCAGAGAGCGGCTACCTGCCTCGCGAGGAGCTGCTCACTCTTCGCAAGCTCGACTCGAGGCTGCAGGGGCACCCGGACATGCGCAAGCTGCCCGGAGTCGAGGTGTCGACCGGCTCCCTCGGCCAGGGACTCTCCCTCGCGTGCGGGATGGCCCTGGCCCTCCGGCTCGACGGTGACCTGGATCCCACCGTCTACTGTCTGCTCGGAGACGGCGAGCTCCAGGAAGGTCAGGTCTGGGAGGCCGCGATGACGGCCGCCCACTACAAGCTGAGCAACCTTGTCGCGATCGTGGACCTCAACGGACTCCAGATCGACGGACCCACCTGCGACGTGATGGACCTCGGCGACGTGCGCGAGAAGTTCGCGGCGTTCGGCTGGACGGTGATCGGCTGCGACGGGCACTCGCTCTCCGAACTCGCCGCAGCCTTCTCGGCGGCCGACGCCGCCACCCGTCCCGCTGTGATCGTGGCGCGTACCGTGAAGGGCCGGGGAGTGTCGTTCATGGAGAACCTCTGCGGTTGGCACGGACGCGCACCCGATGCCGCCGAGGCGGCCCAAGCGCTCGAAGAGCTCGCCGGTGAACCGATGGGGGGCGAGTGACAGTGTCCGACAGGAGAGCCACCCGCGAGGCGTTCGGGGCCACACTCGTCGAGCTCGCCAACGAAGGGCGCGACGACATCGTCGCACTCGACGCGGATCTCGCGACGTCGACGACCACGGCGAAGTTCGCCGCGGTCTTCCCTGAACGGTTCTTCGACGTCGGTATCGCCGAGCAGAACATGATCGCGATGGCCGCCGGCCTCGCGTCGGGCGGCAAGACGCCGTTCACGGGGAGCTTCGCGGTCTTCGGGACGGGTCGGGCATACGACCAGATCCGCAATTCCGTGTGCTACCCCGACCTGTCGGTCAAGGTCTGCCCCACGCACGCCGGCATCACGGTGGGGCCCGATGGGGGATCGCACCAGATGATCGAGGACATCGCGCTCATGCGCGTGCTGCCGAACATGCGGGTGCTCGTCCCCGCCGACTTCACGGCCGCCCGGGCCGCGATCCGCATCGCCGCCGAGACAGCCGGGCCGGTATACGTCCGGCTCGGCCGCGCAGCCCTCGGACCGGTGTACGCGGACGGGGCCGGGTTCGAGCTCGGGCGGGCGCAGGTACTGCGGCGGGGGACGGACATCACCCTGGTCGCCTGCGGGGTGATGGTGGAGCGCGCGCTCGCCGCGGCAGACGCACTTGCCGGCGAAGGCGTGTCCGCCGAGGTCGTCGACGCCTTCTCGATCAAGCCTCTGGACGTCGCGACCATTCTCGAGAGCGCGGGGCGCACAGGGGCCGTGGTGACCTGCGAGGAGCACTCCGTGATCGGAGGGATGGGGTCTGCCGTGGCGGAGGCTCTCGGCGAAGGCGCGCCCGTGCCGATGGAGCGTGTCGGCGTGAAGGACGCGTTCGGCACCTCCGGCGAGCCCGAGCAGCTCATGGAGCGCTACGGCCTCACGTCACCTCACATAGTCGCGGCGGCACGCCGGGTGCTTCAGCGACTTTGATCCTTCACGGTCACCACGTCGCACGACCCGTCTGCGGAGATTCCGTGGAGAAGCCCTGAATGCTGTCGCCCGTTTGTTACCATAAGCGGTCGGGAGACGCAGCACGGATACGGAGCACCCCATGATCTCAATGAAGAACGTGAGCAAGGTCTACACGCAGGACAAGCCACCCGCGCTCGCCGGTGTCGACGTCGAGATCAATCCCGGGGAGTTCGTCTTCCTCGTGGGCCACTCCGGTTCGGGCAAGTCCACCTTCATCCGCCTTCTGCTTCGGGAGATCCTCCCCACGAGTGGCAGGATCGTCGTCGCCGGCCAGGACGTGCTGGCGATGAGGAACTGGAAGATACCGTTCCTGCGCCGAAACATCGGTTGCGT
>CAIKZH010000102.1 GCA_903831865.1 uncultured Coriobacteriia bacterium | reverse complement strand
CGTATCGTTCATGCGAGGTGATCTGGCGATACTTCGGCAACGGTTCCCCTTTGCTTGGCGGTGGAGAGGAACCCGGAGTGTCCCAGATTGCCTCACCCATCGTCCGGGGGTCGGGCGTTGCACTTAGTATCTGAATCCGCGCTTCCTCATATGGCCGGATCCAGGCTACTCACTCGTCGACGTCGCAGTGAACGGTGTGTCGGTCGGACCACTATCCTTCTACGCGATCAGCAATGTGTTCACGAACCAGAGCATCACGGCCACGTTCGCGATCGATACCTACTCGATCTCTCCGGCAGCCGGCTCCCATGGAACGATCTCGCCTTCCGCTACGCAGACTGTGTCGTATGGTGACACCTCGGCCTTCTCGATCACGCCGGACCCTGGGTACTTCATTGCATCAATCACTGACAATGGTCGACTGCTGGTCCCGACGAGCCCGGTGGTCTTCAGCTCGGTGAGCTCGAGTCACGCGCTTGTAGCGACCTTTGCCAGCGCATATACGGTCACAGCCCTCGTAGCAGGCGGCAAGGGGTCGGTCGCCGTCTCGAACCCGAACGTGGAACCCGGCGGCGCCACGACCATCACCCCCACGCCCAGCGCCGGCTACCATGTGGTCTCGATCACCGACAATGGGATCTCCGAGGGTGGTGGTAGCCCCTTGGTGCTCGGTCACGTAGACGCGAGCCACCTCGTGGCGATCACTTTCGCGCTCGACATCTTCACGATCTCTCCGCTGGCTGGACCCAACGGGACGATCTCACCCTCGAGCCCACAGACCGCCAGCTACGGAGACTTCCTTGCCTTCCGCATCACGCCGGATCCCGGCTACCACATCGCCAGCGTCTCTGTGGACGGCAGCCCGGTGGGTGCGGGTAGCTCCCACACACTCGGCCCGGTCTCTTCGGACGCGGACATCTTGGCGACCTTTGCTGTCAACAGCTACACGTTGTCCTACGGTGCGAGTGCGGGCGGTCTGATCGTGGGAAGCCCCTCTCAGACTGCGGAATACGAGAGCTCGGGTAGCGCTGTCACAGCGGTGGCCTACCGCGGGTTCCATTTCGTGGTTTGGTCCGACGGCGTGACCGCCGCCACTCGCACCGACGTCAGCGTGACCGGCGACGTCAGTGTGACTGCGGACTTCGCGCCGGATCCGCCGGTCATCTATCACCTCACCTACGCCGCAGGCGTCGGGGGCGCTATCAGCGGGGCGGGCAGCCAGACGGTCGCGTCGGGCCAGAGTGGGACACCAGTCAGCGCGGTCGCAGGGGTCGGCTACCACTTCGTGAGCTGGAGCGACGGGCTTGCGTCGGCTGCGCGCACCGACTCGAATGTGGTCGCTGATCTCGACGTCTCAGCGAGTTTCGCGCTCGACGCCGGGGTCCCGGTGACCACGCTCACGATCTCCGCGAACCCAACAAGCGTGAGACTCCCGAAGGCTTTCGTGCTGTCCGGGGCGTTGATGGGCGTCCCGACCAACGGGCTCCGAGTCGTCGTCAACGTGAAGAAGCCGGGGAGCGGGCGCTGGTCGTACTCGTCAGCGCGCCTGACCTATGGCGCACTGAGTGCCTCCTCAAGCTGGTGGTATCGCTACACCCCGAAGCTGCGCGGCACCTACAGCTTCTACGTGGGGTTTGCGGGCGACTCTACTCACCTGGCGGCGCCGGACTCGGCTACCCTCAAGGTGACGGTGAAGTAGGCCGCGCCACTGTCCCTCAGCGCCGTTGTGGAGGCTCGCTGTCAATGCGTCGACCATCGCGCGCTGCTGCTCCGGGCAGCACGCCCGCGTAGACGCGCAGGGTGATCGCCACGTCGCTGTGAACCTCGCCTACGTCTGGCCCGCTAGCGTCATCCTCCACCCATGAGTCGTGACGGAACGCACGGCGCCCCAAGTGCACGCGGCGGATTACCTGGCGTCGAGGTCGGCCCGCTGTCGTTGACGGGGCGGGCCTTCTTCGCTATCCCCGGTCGAGTGGCGGAAGAGTACGCCGTCTTCGGACCCGATCCGCCTTTCAGTGCTGCGCTCGAACCAGTAGACGAAGAGCCCCACGATGATGGCGGCGACAGGGACGGCGAGCACCACCCCGGGGATGCCGAAGAGGCTGGCTCCGACGAGGAGCGCGAAGATCACCACGAGCGGATGCAGGTCGACCTGGTCTGAGAAGATCCGCGGGCCCAAGACCATCTGGTTGAGAAGCTCTACCGCAGCCACCACCGCGACCGCCCAAAGCGCCGTCCACGGACCGACTGAGAGCCCAGCGACGACTGCGAGCACGGTAGTGACGACCGGTCCGACATATGGCACCACGTTGAGAAGCCCACCGACCACGCCCAGCGCCGGCGCGTAGGGCACGCCAGCCGCCGAGAAGCCGATCGCGAGCAGGACCGCAATGGTCGACGACACGATGAGCGAGCCTCGCAGCCACCCCTCGAGCACGCGGGCGACAGTCCTGCCCACATGGACGACCTCCTCGCGGGCGCGCGGCCCGAAGAGGGTGAGTACCTCGTTGCGAAGTCTCGGAAGGTCGGCGAGTGTGTAGAAGCCGATGACGAGGGCGAGGACGAACCCGATGACTCCGCTGGCGATCGATCCGCCGGTCGCGACGGCGGAAGAGGCGATGGCCGACGACCACGAACCTGCGCTCGCGACCAGCTGGTCACGCATCCCCAGAACGATCGCCTGCAGCCACCCCGGGATGCCACCGGCACGTGGATGCACCACCAGCCGGTCCCACAGCGTATAGGCGCGCCCCGCGAAGAGGGGGATGTGCCCGATGAACGCGCTGATCTGCGTGTACACCGCCGGGATGATGAAGGTGAGCACGATCCCGGTGGCCACGAGGGCCACGACATAGCAGAGTGCCACAGCGAGGGTGCGGTTCATGTGGCGGGCGACCAGCCACGAGACGGGCCGACGCAGCAGCAGCACGATCAGCAGCCCGATGATGAACGGGACCAGGGCCGAGAACACGCGCCCGACCGCGTAGACGCCCAGCCACACGAGGATCGATGCGCCGATGGCGGTCCAGACCCGGATACCCGCGCGGGTCCAGCCCTCTTGGCTCTCCTGCGTCGGTGGCATCTTCCGTCCCCCCGGGTCGATGCGTTCAGTCTAGACCCTCGGCTCAGCGCCTCAAAGGAGCATGGGGCCGGTTCGTGGCGGGCGCTCGTCTGTGGCTCTCAAACGAGGGAGTCGCAGAGTATTCGGCGCGAAGAGGAATCGTCTGGGCAGGCGTGAAATACTTGCGGCGCTTCTGGCCGTCGGTCTCGTGGGGGTGCTGCTGGGGGGCCCTCGCGCCAGTCTGTAGAGTTGGCGAGGCCTCGCTCGGATCAGCCCCGACGCGGCTGCGATGTGGTAGTCCGGCCCCTGCCCCGCGCGAAGCACCACCCGGCGCAGGCGCCTCGTCAGTCCAGGATCATCCAAGCGAAAGGCAGGGTCTTCTTGGCCGGTGCGGTCAGGACCACGCGGAAGGACGTCGCGTTGAGCGGCCTGGCGTACGCCACGTGGACCCCAGCGCCGGGGTCCGCCTGCGGCGTGACGAAGATGAGCGAGTCGGAGTCGATGCCGCTCAGGCCCGCGACGGTGCAGTACGACGCGCCTTTGGCGACCGTCGCCCGCCCCGAGCGGGAGAAGCTCGCCCTGCCGTTGACCTGCAGAGCCGCGCCGGTGGCGGACGCGTTCTCCGCCACTACGCCCGACTGATCGGAGCCCTCCGCATGCCCGCGGACGCCGACGGCTCCCGTGCCGGCGCGCGCCGCCACCTCGCCCTCCAACCCCCAGTGGACGCCGGTCTGCGGGTCCGTGCCCGCCAGCACCGCCTGCGAGTAGATCGGCCCGAGGTCGCCGGATGCCGTGTGCCAGAGCACGGTGCCGAGGCTCCCGGCGAACAGACCGCCAACGGTGATCGTCGCCCCATTCGCCGCCAGCGCGGGAGCCGGCTTCAGCGCGAGGAGAGATCCCGCGCCGATCGCGAGCGCCGCCGCGATGGCGTCCCTGCGCGTGAGCGTTCCCGCATCCGAGCCATTCGATCCCGCCATCTCTCTCTCCTTTGCTGTCTTCGACCCACGCCGTACTTCACCCGTTCAGTGTAGATGAGCGGGTGACCCAAGAGTCTCACGAGAGCGGGCCAACGAGCGCATCCCCCAATGTCAGGCAGTGCGGTTGCGGGTCGCTCGTTCCGGACTGCGCTGAGCGGATCGTATCGCAGCGCGCGCCCCCTATACTGTGAGGCGCGGCTCTCCGATGGCGGAGCGTCGTCTCAGCGGCTCCGCGATCCGGGAGTACAGCCATGGTGCGACTGTGCAGGAGAATACGGCTGCGTGTGCGGGTGAGCGCGGCATGGTGAAGCGATCGGCCGCAGGTGACAGCGCCGGCTCCGAGATCGTCGCCGCGGCCGTGGATCGAGGACTCGGCGCGCTGGACGAGTGGCAGGCGAAGGCGCTGCTCGCCGGCTACGGGATCACCGTCCCTGAAGGCGCCCTTGCGCACAACGAAGACGAGGCCGTGGACGTCGCCCGCCGGCTCGACGGCCCCGTCGCCCTCAAGGCGATCGGATCTCACATCGGCCACAAGACAGAGCGCGGACTGGTCGCTCTTGACCTCCGCGGAGACGAGGCCGTCCGGACCGCTGCTCGCTTGCTTCTCGCGCTCACCGAAGGTCAGGGCGCCCTGCTCCTCGTCGAACGGATGGTCGGAGGTTCCCGCGAGTTCATGATCGGCATGAAGCGCGATCCGCTCTTCGGGCCGGTGGTCATGTTCGGCATCGGCGGGATCTTCGCCGAGGCTCACAAGGACATCGCGCTCGGCGTGACGCCGTTGGAGGACCGGGACATCGAGGGCATGCTCACGGGGATCAGGGCGAGCGCGCTGCTCGGCGACTTCCGGGGTCTGCCTCCCGTGGATCGTGCGTCGCTCGCCGGCGCCATCCGCGCGCTTGCCCGCGTCGCCACCGACCATCCGGGCGTGACCGAGATCGACGTGAACCCCCTCATCGTGGAGGGGTCGACACCGGTGGCCGCCGATGCGCTCGTGATCCTCGATCCGGCCGCGGAGGCACGCTCCTCCGCGGTCTCGTCCACGCCACGCGTCACCTCATCCCCCGACCTGACCCCTCTGTTCGCGCCGCGCGCCGTCGCCGTTGTCGGCGCTTCGGACGATCCTCACAAATGGGGCGGGTCCCTCCTTCGTAACCTCATCGACGGCGGCTTTGCCGGTCCCATCTACCCCGTGAACGGCCGTGGCGGCACCGTGTGCGGTCTGCCCGCCTTTGCAAGCGTTGCGGAGTTGCCGGAAGCCCCGGACCTGGCGCTGATCGCGCTGGGGGCCGCCCACGTGAACGCGGTGGTCGCGCAGTGCGGCGAGCGCGGGATCCCGGTCGCGGTCGTGGTGGCTGCGGGCTTCGCGGAGGCAGGGGAGGAGGGGGCTGCCGCGGAGGCGGAGCTGGTCAGGAGGGCCCGTGCCTCGGGGGTCACGCTCATCGGCCCCAACTGCATGGGCCTCCTCGCCACGCACAGCCGGCTCCACGCCGTCGGCTTCCTGGAGTTGCGGCCGAAACCTGGGGCCTTGAGCATCATCTCGCAGTCGGGCAACATCGGCGTGCAGCTCGTCACGCGGGCTGAAAGGCGTGGCATCGGCATCGACAAGTACGTGTCTGTCGGCAACCAGGCGAGTACGAGCGCGCTCGACGTGCTGGACGCGCTGGGAGACGACCCCCAGACCGCAGCCGCCCTCGTCTACCTCGAAGGAGTCGGTGACGGCCGGCGCTTCATCGACGTCATGCGCCGCATCACCCGGAAGAAGCCGGTAGTGGTGCTGCGCGGCGGCCTGACCGAGTACGGTCGTCGTGCAGCCGCTTCGCACACCGGCGCCATGGCGGGCTCGGCCGACGTCTTCATGGCAGCCGCCCGCCAGACCGGTTGCCTCGTGCGCACGGGCCCGGACGAGAGCATGGACCTGGCGCTGTGTCTCAGCGCCCTGCCGATGCCGAAGGGCCGCCGGGTGGCGGTCATGACGCTCGGTGGGGGATGGGGGGTGCTGGCGGCGGACGAGCTGGCCCGCAACGACCTCGAGCTGGCCGCGCTGGAGCCTCGCGTCCTCGCCGATCTGGACGAGCTGCTGCCCGACTACTGGTGTCGCAGCAACCCCGTCGATCTCGTGACGGCCATCGGCCCGGACGTGTCGAACCGCGCGTTGACCGTGCTCGCCGAGAGCGAGGCGGTGGACGCCGTCGTCGTCCTGGGGGTCCTCCGCAGCCCCTCCACCGGCTGGACGTCGGACGATCCCGAGTCCGCAGGCGTACCGGGCGGTCCCGGTCGCGGCGACTTCAACGCCGCCGAGATCGCATTCCTCGAGCACGTCACACGGCTCATGGCGAGCACGGGCAAGCCGATAATCAACGTTCCCCTTCGTCCGCTCGAGGCCGCGACCTTCCCAGGGGGCGCGCGGCACGATCCGGTCTTCCTCTACTCGCCGGTGGCCGCGGTACGCGCGCTCGCGGCAATGGCCTGGTACGGGGAGTACGCCGCCGCAGCTCAGGCCGGCGCGCCGACCGGCACGCCCGTGAAGGAGGATCCGCGATGATCGAGGTCACGACGTGCGGCATCGGTGACCGACGTCACTCTTCCGTAGGCTCCGCGCCTGCCTGGTCGCGCGTCTTCGACCGTGAGCCCGCTCTTTTGTGCTAGCATGTTTGCCGAACTTCGCTTTGCCGCAGCCTTCATCCTAGACCCTAGCGAGGTGTCCGCCTTGAGACCCACTATCCGTCTCGCCATGTCCGCGTGCCTGGCGCTTCTCTTGGCGCTCGGCACCGTGACCTTCGGTGGTGCCTCGCCTGCATTCGCGGGGAAGCTTCAGCGCAAGCAGGCGCAGGCCGCCGCGGTGCAGAAGCAGCTCGCGTCTCTCACCAACAAGGCGGAGATCGCCCGGGAGGCGTACGGCGTGGCGCGGCAGCGCTACGAGGCCGTCACCGTGAAGGTGAAGACCGCAGCCTGGAGACTCACCCAACTCAGGCGGCGCCAGAGCGCTCTTCAGGCGCTGCTGGGCTCTCGGGCGGATCGCATGTATCGCGACGGCGGGGACGTGGGTGTCCTCGATGCTCTCCTGAGCTCGCGCTCGATGGCTCAGGTCGCGTCCACCTTCCAGGCATTGAGCGACATCGCCGATGCGAACGCGGCGACCGTCTCGCAGATCAGGGAGGCGAAGGCCCGGACTGAGGTCGCCCATCATGTGCTGCTGGTCAGCCAGACGGAGGCGGCCCACCAGAGGGCAGTGATGGCCGCGAACGCCGCGAAGGTGCACCGGGAGGTCGCACAGACCACGAAGGTCCTTGCTGGCATCCAGTCCGACATCAAGCGTCTGATCGCCGAGCAGGAGGCCGCGGCAGCCGCGCGGTACATGGGCTCCTCGTTCCTGATCCTGGGCGGCAACCCACCCACGAGCTCAAAGGGCGCGGCCGCGGTGTGGTGGGCCGAGAAGGCTCTCGGTCGTCCCTACGTATGGGCGGCCACCGGTCCCAACGCCTTCGACTGCAGTGGGCTGACCATGTGGGCGTACGCGCACGTGGGCATCTCGCTGCCGCACTACTCTCGCGCCCAGTTCAACAGCGGACCGCACGTCGGTCGCGCGTATCTGCAACCCGGCGACCTGGTCTTCTTCGGCCATCCGATCCACCACGTCGGCATGTACGTCGGCAGTGACCATTTCATCGAGGCGCCCTACACCGGTGCGAGGGTGCGCATCTCCTCGCTGGGGAACCGCGGGGACTACGCGGGGGCCACAAGACCGTAGCGCTTCACGAGGTCGCAAGACACTGATCGCCTCGTGCGGCGAACTCCGCGACGCGCAGGCTAGCTCATCGGCTTGGCGGTGGGCCGACGGTCGATGATCCGGGGCGGGTCGCTCTCAGCCGCGGCAGTCGCGTAGATGTCTCGGAGGTTCGTGGGTATCGGGTGTTCCTTCAGGAGACGGGCCATGTACACAGTATTGGCCGCCAGGTAGCGGGCCGTCCTGTTGGTGTAGAGGTGACGATCGCCGCCCGCGGCGAGGTAGCTCGGCCCTGGTCCGGCTTCGCCCACCCAGTAGCTGTCCGCGTTCGGCGGGACCGTGCAGCCAAGGTGCGTGAGGTTGAACAGCGTGTTCGAGCAGCAGTCGTGCGCGCCGTCCTCGTTGCCGGTGACGACGCAGGCGCCGACCTTGTTGTAGAGGGGGAACTGGCCGGTCACCGGGTCCGCGTCGTCGTACGTGGCATCGAGTCGCTCCATGACGAGTTGAGCCACGGACGATCGCACGCCGAACCAGATCGGCATGGCCATGACGAGGATATCGGCGGCCCTGACCCGCTCGAGGATCGCCGGCCATTCGTCGCCCCGCCCCTCGTCGGAGGAGACCCCGACCATCACGTCATGGTCCACGACGCGGATCGTCTCGGTCGTGCACCCCAGTTCCCGCATGTGGGCGAGCACCTTGGAGAGCAGGGCCTCCGTGTTGCTCACCTGCGGCGAGCGTTTGAGCGTGCAGTTCAGACCGAGCGCGTGGGGTTCAGACATCATCGTGTCCTGACATGGGTGCCTCCCTGTTGCGGGACTTCTGCAAACTAGCTTTCCCAAAGGCGCCGGCTGATCCTTCGTCGATGAGGTCCCGCACGCTCGAGAATGGTCGAGTCCTTGCGAGCAGGGACCGTCGCCACGGGGTCGATCGGATCCCTGCAGCTCGGATGCTAGACGGGCGGCTCCGGGGCCTGTCTTCGCTCCAGACGGGCGAGGTAGCGGTCCAGGAGGTCGTCGAGTTCACCGAAGGTGCACACCGAGTTCACGCGCTCGCGAAGAGAAGTGGCGTCCCACAACCCCGTGATGTACCAGCCCACGTGCTTGCGCATCCGGTTCAGGGTCCGCGGACCGCCGAACTCCAAGAGGGCTGACGCGTGCTCACGCGCCATGCGTATGCGCTCCGCGGGCGTCGGCGGAGCGATCTCATCGCCCGAGTCGATCAGCGCCCGCGCCTCTCTGAAGATCCAGGGGTTGCCCCGTGCGCCGCGAGCGACCATGACGGCATCCGCGCCTGTCCGTGTGAGCATCGACAGCGCGGCTCGCGCTGAGAACACGTCGCCGCTTCCGATCACCGGGATGCTGACGGCTGCCTTGACGGCCGCGACGATGTCCCAGTCGGCGGAGCCGCTGTAGAGCTTCTCCCGCGTGCGTCCGTGCACGCACACCGCTGCCGCTCCCGCCTCTTCCATCGCGCGCGCGAACTCCACTGCGTTGACCTCTGAATCGTTCCATCCGCTGCGGAACTTCACCGTGACCGGGACTCCGCACGTCGCCGCGACGCGACTGACGATCGCGGCCGCATGGGCCGGCAGGCGCATCAGGGCGCAGCCCTGTCCCTTTCTGACGACCTTCGGCACGGGACAGCCCATGTTGATGTCTATGAGCGCCACGTCGGAGCCGTGTCTCTCCACGATCCCGCGAGCCTGCGACGCCATCATCTCGACGTCGGTGCCGAAGAGCTGGACCGCGCAAGGCGTCTCCGCCGGAGAGAGCGACAGGAGTGCCCTCGATGCTCTGCCGTCAGGGTTGTAGTGCAGACCTTTCGCCCCGACCATCTCGGTGTAGGTGAGGCCCGCGCCCATTCGCTTGCAGATGGCGCGAAACGGGGCCTCCGCGACACCCGCCATCGGGGCGAGGAGGACGTTGGCAGAGGCGAGCATGGCACGAACATCCGCGCTGGAGGTACTCATGCGGGAATCATGAGACGGGGCAGGGGTGATCCTCCGGTCAGCCCGGGTCGCGCTGACCCTGCGCCTGCAGCTTCGCCCAGGTGTCCCGAAGAGCGAGGGTTCGATTGAACACGAGCGCGTCCGGGGCCGAGTCGGGATCGGGGCAGAAGTAGCCGAGCCGCTCGAACTGGACCGTTGTGCCGACCGGCGCGTCGGCCAGGCACGGCTCCACGAAGCAGCCCCGCCGCACGGTCTCCGAATCGGGGTTGAGGTCCTCGAAGAGATCGCGGTCGTCGCCCCCGGGGTACGGCGCCGTGAAGAGGTGGTCGTAGAGTCGGACCTCAGCCGGGATGGCCTGGGCCACCGGTACCCAGTGGAGCGTCGCCTTCGGGCGGCGGCCATCGGGCGCGGCCCCGCCGCGCGTGGCCGGGTCGTACGTGCACTTCAACACCGTGACCCTGCCGGCGGGATCCTTCACGACCTCGCGGCATGTCACGAAGTACGCCGATCGCAGGCGTACCTCACGGCCGGGCGCCAGGCGGAAGAACTTCGCGGGGGGCTCCTCCATGAAGTCGTCGCGCTCGATCCACAGTTCTCGGCCGAAGGTCACATCGCGGCTTCCCGCGGACGGATCCTCAGGGTTGTTGGGCACTTCCAGCTCCTCGATCTGTCCCTCGGGGTAGTTCTCGATGACCACCTTGATGGGATCAAGGACGGCGAAGCGACGCAGGGCCGTGCGGTTGAGGACGTCCCGCACGGCATGCTCCAGCATCTCGATCTCGATCACGCTCTCGTTCCTCGCCACCCCGATCATCGCCGCGAAGTCGCGGATCCCCTCGGCGGGAAAGCCGCGCCGACGGATTCCCGAGAGCGTCGGCATGCGGGGGTCGTCCCATCCCTTCACGCGCCCCTCGTTCACAAGGCGCAGGAGCACGCGCTTGGAAAGGACCGTGTGGGTCAGATTGAGGCGCGCGAACTCATACTGGTGCGGGTGCGAGGGCACCGGCAGGTTCTCGATCAGCCAGTCGTAGAGCGGCCGATGGTCCTGGAACTCCAGCGTGCAGATGGAGTGTGTCACGCCCTCGATCGCATCGGACTGACCATGGGCGAAGTCGTACGTGGGGTAGATGCACCAGGCATCGCCCGCCCGCGGATGCGTCGCATGGACGATCCGGTACAGGACCGGGTCGCGCAGGTTGATGTTGCCGGAGGCCATGTCGATCCGCGCGCGCAGCACGCGCTCCCCGTTCGGGAACTCTCCCGCGCGCATGCGCTCGAAGAGGTCGAGGCTCTCGTCGGCCGATCGGCTGCGCCACGGACTCTCGCGGCCGGGCTCCGTGAGCGTGCCCCGGTGCTCGCGGATCTCATCGGCGGTGAGGTCGTCGACGTAGGCCTTCCCGGCCTTGATCAGGTCGACGGCCCACTCATACAACTGCTGGAAGTAGTCCGAGGCGAAGTACAGGTGCTCGCCCCAGTCGAAGCCGAGCCAGCGGACGTCCGCGGCTATGGCGTCGATGTACTCCTGCTCCTCCTTGACCGGGTTCGTGTCGTCGAAGCGCAGGTTGCACTGTCCACCGAACTGCTCGGCGATGCCGAAGTTGAGGCAGATCGACTTGGCGTGACCGATGTGGAGGTAGCCGTTCGGTTCAGGAGGAAAGCGAGTGACGATGCTCCGGCGCCGTCCTTCGCGCAGGTCAGCCGCGACGATCTCGCGGATGAAGTCGGTGCGTTCGAAGGGGGTTGGCGTCTCGGTGCTCATGACGACCGAGGATAGCACAGGGCGCCCGGGACTCCCGGGCCGGGAAGGCCGTGTCCGGGCGCTCTTGTTCTCTGGCGCAACGGGCCTGAGACTGGGATCGGATCCCCGCGCACTCTCGGGCCATGATCGTCGAGTCGGCGTCCGCGGGCTCGTCGATCAGGTCCCTGGAGCACGCGCGATGTGACTCCACCACACAGTAGGGAGCATGGTCCATGATGGTCTACGTTCTGGCGGGACTCGCGACCCTGTGCGGGATCGCGTCGCTTCTGGTCTATCGCCGCCAGGCTCGTGACAGCGGGAACAGGACGGCCGCAAACGTGAGCCTGATCCTCGGCGTCCTCCTTCTCGCCGCGGCGGCCGGCCTGCTGTTCTTCGCGACCGGCCTGTGAAGCCGGAGCTGGCGCCCGGTGCAGGGAATGCTTCGAATGCTTCGCGAGGGTCCGATACTCGGAAGACATCAGGAGGCGATCATGGCAGGTGACGACAGGGCGCCGGGCGCGTCCACCCAAGATCAGGACGCCGGCACGCGGGAGCTCATCGCGCGCTACCTTGCGGGGCCGGCTCTCCTGGCACGCGCGATCGCGGGGATGGACGCGGCTCAGCTTGATTCGCGTCCCATCGAAGGCAAGATGTCCACCAGGGAGGTCGTCGCGCATATCGCGGACGCCGAGCAGTTCTACGCCGGGCGGATGAAGGCCACGATCGCGGGTGACGCTCCTCTGGTGCTCGCGGGCCGCCCGCCTGATCGCCCCGTGCCGCCGGAGCACGACGAGCGCGACGTCGACCAGGACGTCGATCGTCTGCGGCAGGCTCGCGAGGAGATGGTCGCCGAGCTGCGGTCACTTGCGGCGGATGTCTGGGAGCGTGTCGCGATGCAGCGTGAGGACCACTCGGTGACGCTGCGCCAGCTTCTTGAACGCACGGCTCTCCACCTGGAGACCCACGTCGAGGCGATCGAGGAGAAGCGCACGGCGCTCGGCCTGTAGCGCTCCCGGCCCGCGGCGCTGTTCGGGCGCAGGCACGAGACCCGACGGACTGACCCTGCCGTGCCCCGCCCGCGATCACGCCGGTCGGCACGCTCCTGGGGGCCGTCGGGCGCGGGAGACTCTATGATGTGATGGTCCATACGCGGCATGTCCTCACGCGGAGTCATCCGACCGAGCGGGCCTGCTCGGTCGGATGACATCCGGAGTGCTCAGAAGAAGGAGACGTCATGAACCTCGACAAGACCCTCATCATCGCGCTGATCCTCGTCCTGGTCGTGGTCGGGCCGACACAGCTGCCCAAGCTCGCCAAGTCGTTCGGGAGATCGGCGAAGGCGCTCAAGGACGGCATGGACGGCAAGTTCGAGGTCTCGGCCGGGGAATCGGACGCGGCGAAGGCTGAGAGCGTCAAGGACTGACTCGGTGCTGCGTCGTCGCGTGTGACATGCATGTGAAAGAATCGTTCGCTGTGGGGGTCGGCGGCGCGGCCGAAGGGGCTCTGCCATACGCGGGAAGGGGTCTGGTCGTCCATGGTGCGAACACGGATCTTGGGGGCGTGTGTACTGTCTGCCGCAGCGATGTTCATGGCGGTGGGCGTCCCAGCGGCGTCCGCGCTGGCGCCCACGTGGAGCGTCACGCAACTCACGCCGAACGCCACGGAGCACGGGTCGCCTGACATCTCGGGTGATCGCATGGTGTGGGTCACCGGCGGCAGCGAGTCGGCGAACGAGCAGTGCGTCACATGGAAGGTGGGGGACGCCACTCCCACCCTGCTTGCGACCGACGTGGACGGCGGCTACGGCTTCGGGGAGGTAGCGGTCGACGGAGATCGCGTCGCCTGGGTCGCCTCAGACGGGGACTACGATCAGATCTTCACGTGGAAGGCGGGCGATGTCGCCCCCACGAAGCTCACGAGTGACGCCAACGATCACGAGGATCTCGCGCTCTCCGGGGATCGGGTCGTGTGGGTGAGTGCGGATGCGGACTACTACGATCAGGTCTTCACCTGGAAGGCCGGTGACGCCGGCCCCACGCAGCTCACCGTCGACGAGAACGATCATGAGGGTCCCGCCGTGTCGGGGGACAGGGTGGTCTGGTCGGCATCGGCGGACGATGAGGACAGTACCTGGCAGCTTTGGACCTGCAAGGTCGGCGACGCCAGCTCCGTGCAGCTCGGCGACGAGTCGGACTCGCTTGCTCCCGGCATCTCCGGCGACCGGATCGCGTGGGTGGGCTACGACGGCGTGG
>CAIKZH010000101.1 GCA_903831865.1 uncultured Coriobacteriia bacterium | reverse complement strand
CGACGCTGGCGCCGGCGATCGCGGCCCCCAACAGCGACACCTGCAGATGGCTCTGGCGGAACGCGATGGCCGCGAAGGCGAACATGACGATCATGACCGTCCCCGCCGCAAGACCATCGAGTCCGTCGGTGAGGTTCACGGTGTTGCTGGTGCCGATCACCATCACGAACACGAGAGCCAGGTAGAGCCACGGGATGGCGACAGTGAGTCCCGCGAAGTGAAGGTGCGTCACGATGTTGCCGAGATCTATGTCGCGGCCCAGCAGCGGCACGATGACGTCGGAGGACACCCCGGCCCAGTTCACCGCGAGCAGCCCCACGGCGAGCGAGATCGCTGCCTGCCACACGATCTTCGCCGAGGCCGTCAGGCCGAGGGATCTGGCCTTGACCACCTTCGCGTAGTCGTCGACGAAGCCGAGCAGCCCGCACGAGAGCATCGCACCCAACACCAGGATGCTGGGGCGGTCCCCTCCCCCGGCGACAAGGAATACGGCCGTGACGACAAGCAGGATGAGTACCCCGCCCATCGTCGGTGTCCCCTGCTTCACGAGATGGCCCTGGGGGCCATCGGCGCGTACCTGCTGACCGATGTTGCGGAATCGGACGAGCTTGATCCACAGCGGGAACAGGAGCGCGGACACGACGAGGGCCGCCACGGCCACCAGGAACACCTGGTAGGTGGGATAGCGCCCGATCTGGAGCAGGGTGCTAGGCATGCGGTCGCACTATCCCCTCCACGACCCGCTCAAGGTTCATCGAGCGGGACGCCTTCACGAGCACCGTGTCGTCCGGAGCAAGCATATCGTCAAGTGCCTTCGTCGCCTCGGCGGTCGTGGGGCACGCGAGCACAGCCTCCGGCGGCATGCCGGCTGCCCGCGCTCCCTCAGCGATCCGCCGGGCGCGCTCACCCACCGTCACGAGCCGATCGATCCCGGACACAGCGACCTGTTCGCCGAGACGGAAGTGCGCCAGCTCGCTCAGGGAACCGAGCTCCGCCATATCCCCGAGCACCGCCACCCGCCGGCCAGCCGTCTCCACGTCGGTCAGGGCGTTGATCGCCGCCCTCATGGAGGTCGGGTTGGCGTTGTACGCGTCGTTGATGAGCGTCACGCCGCTCGCAACGGCGAAGACCTCCATACGCATCCCTGTGGTCTTCGCCTGCTCCAGACCTTGAGAGACCTCCCCGAGGCCGAGGCCGAGATGGAGGGCGACCGCCGCAGCCGCGGCAGCGGTGTAGGCATTGTGGCGGCCCGGAAGAGGTAGCCGTGCCTCCACGCTCTCGCCTCCCTCTGACAGGCGCACCAGGGGTCGTCCGCCCTCGTCGACGTCAAGCACCTCGGCCCGTACCGACACATCCTCGGAAAGGCCGTAGTAGGTCACGGGAGCGCGGCTGCGGGACGCCAGCGAGCGCGACAACTCGTCGTCACCGTTCAGGAAGACGGCGCCGGTCGCGGGCACACATGCGACGAGCTCGGCCTTCGCCTCGACGATGGCGCCTTGCGAGCCGAGAAGCTCGATATGAGTCTGCCCGATGTTGGTCACCAGCCCGATCGTCGGCCGGGCTATCTCGCACAGCGCCTCGATCTGACCACGGCCGCGCATCCCCATCTCTATCACGAGCACGTCGGTATCCGCGCCCGCCTCCAGGACGGTGAGAGGCACGCCGAGTTCGTTGTTCCGGTTGCCCTCGGTCGCCGCGACCTGCAGGCGGATCGCAAGGACCGAGGCGAGGAAGTCCTTCGTCGTGGTCTTGCCGGTCGAGCCCGTGATCCCGACGACGTCGCAGCGGAGCTGAGAGCGCGTGTGCGCGGCAAGGAGCCGCACGGCGTCTGATGCGTCGGCCACGACCACGATGGCCGCCCCGGTGCCCTCCAGCGCCTTGGAGAGGACCTCGTCGAACCTGGTCACGACCGCGACCCTGGCCCCATCGCGCACGGCCGCGGGCACGAACTCGGTGGCGTCCACGCGCTCGCCGGGGAATGCCACGAACGCGCAGCCCGCGAACACTTCGCGGGAGTCGATCGCGATCCCCGCGAACGTCGTGTCCGCAGATCCCTGCACGAGCGCGCCACCCGTGAGTTCCGCAAGACGTCCTGCCGACATCGTCACCACAGGTGTCGCAACTCCTCTCGCGCGACCTCGCGGTCGTCGAAGCGGACCTTCGCCTCGCCAAGTATCTGATAGTCCTCATGCCCCTTGCCGGCGAGCAGCACGACATCGCCCGTGCCCGCAAGGTGCAACGCCTGAGCGATCGCGGCCCGCCGATCGGGCTCGACACTGACCTCGGCCCGCGCGCCGTCCATGCCGAGCAGTATGGCCGCGACGATCGCCTGTGGGTCCTCCGTACGGGGATTGTCGTTCGTCACGATCGCGACGTCAGCGAGCTCGGCCGCGACGGCGCCCATCAACGGCCTCTTCGCGTTGTCGCGATCGCCTCCGCAGCCGAAGACGACCAGCACTCGAGCGGCCGCAAGCCCGCGCGCGGTCTCGAGCGCCTTGCGCAACCCGTCCGGCGTGTGGGCGTAGTCGACAAGGACACTGAAGGACTGGCCCTCGTCCACGCGCTCGAGCCGGCCGGGCACCTGCGCTGCCGCACCCAGCCCCTGGACCACCTGGTCCGGAGAGACCCCCAGGGCCAGAGCGCAACCGGCCGCCACCAGGGCGTTGCTCACGTTGAAGTCCCCCACAAGCGGCAGCGTCACATCAGCGGCACCGTCCGGCGTGCACAGCCGGAAGAGAGTGTGCGACGGGCCCAGCACGACGTGCTCAGCCCGTACGATCGCCAACGGCGAGAGCCCCACGGTCCACCTTGCACCGAGGCGTTCGGCCATCCCACGACCGGCCGTCCCATCGATGTCGATGACGCGGCACTCCGCCGGGACCGACTCGAGCAGCCGTGTCTTCACGGCAAGGTACTCCTCGAGCGATCCGTGATAGTCGAGGTGGTCCTGAGTCAGGTTCGTGAACGCGGCGACAGCGAACCGGACCCCGTCGACGCGATGAAGGTCGATCGCGTGCGAGGAGACCTCCATCGAGACGGTGTCCACGCCCGCGTCGCGCATGCGCGCGAGCAACCGCTGCAGGTCACGCGACTCCGGCGTCGTGCGCGCGGCGCTCTCCTCGATGTCGGCGACCCGCGTTCCGATGGTCCCGATGACGCCAGTGACGTGGCCGGCGAAGCGCAGGATCGAGTCGAGCAGATACGTCGTGGTCGTCTTGCCGTTCGTGCCGGTGATGCCGACGACCCTGAGGTCCTTCGATGGCTCTCCGAAGAACCGCGCGGAGGCGAGCGCGAGCGCGACCCGGACGTTCGGGACGACGACCTGCGGCACGGAGAGACCGCCCACGCGATGGGCGACGACGATCGCAGTCGCCCCGCGGCCGGCGGCGTCGGCCGCGAAGTCGTGACCATCGCGGACGAGACCGGTCACACAGAAGAAGGCATCGCCCGGGCGCACCTCGTCGGAGCGGTAGGCGATGCCAGTCACGGCAGCCGCGAGTCCCTCGGGGCCCTCAGCCGCCACGTCGGCGAGCAGATCGGAAAGGTTCAGGTGCTCCACGTGTCCCTCGCGTTGCGGGCCGGTCGATTCTACCATCGCACGGGCGCCCTTCCCCGCTCTGCGGCTCTCGCGAGGCCTAGTCGGCCGTCCCCCGAGCTGCCTTCAGACCCGAGGGCATCCGGACCCGCGGTGCGGGCGGGATCTTCAGATGAGCGACGCAGAAGCGTGCGAGCTGGGAGAACGTCGGCGCTGCGACCGTGCCGCCGTACATGCCCGTCTTCGGCGCATCCACGGTCACGACGATCAGGACGCGCGGATCGCTCGCCGGCAGGAACCCGGCGAACGACGATATGTAGACGTCCTTCAGGTAGCCCTGGCCGTCCGGTGCTGGGACCTGAGCCGTCCCGGTCTTTCCAGCCACTTCGTAGCCGGGGACGGCCGCCGCGATGCCGGTGCCGTCCTTGACCACGTCCGTCAGCATCACGGTGGTCGCGCTCGCGGTCCGGCTGCTGATGACACGCTGCGCGGACGCCGCGAACGTCGTGGGCGTCGACCCCACCTCGGATACAAGGTGGGGCGTGACGAGCGTCCCGCCGTTCGCGATCGCGGCAAGAGCCCTCGCGAGCTGCAACGGCGTCACCGACAGTCCCTGCCCGAACGGGATGTTGCCCATCGTCGACTGCGACCAGGTGGAGGTCGCGGGCAGCGAGCCGGCGCTCTCTCCGGGGAAGTCGACCCCCGTGCGACTGCCGAGACCGAAACGCCTGAAGTAGGCGAGCAGCCTCGTCCGTCCGAGCCCTTGGCCGATCTTCACCGCGCCCACGTTGCTCGACTGCGTGACGATCTTGGTCAGGCTCCAGTCGACGGTGCCCCGTCCCTCCGCGTCATGGATCGTGCGGTCCCCGACCCGCAAGGTCGGCGGCAGGTGGAACATGCTCAGTGGTGTGTAGAGGGACTGGTCGATGGCGGCGGCGGCGGTCATCGCCTTGATGGTCGATCCAGGCTCGTACGCGTCACTGATCGCCTTGTTGCGGATGGCCTCCTGACGCGCTCGACCGAAGCGGTTCGGGTCGAAGTAGGGAGTCGACGTCATCGCGAGGACCTCGCCGTTGCGCGGGTCCATCACGACCACTGATCCTCCGGTCGCTCCGAACTGCCGCACGGCGGCGGCGAGGTCCACCTGCGCCTGGTACTGGATGTCGTTGTCGATCGTCAACCGGACCGATCGGCCATCGATCGGGTCCTGCGCGGTCACGACTCCGCCTGGGATGATCTGGCCCATCGGGTCGCGCTCGGCCACGACGCGACCCGGCGTGCCTGCCATCGCCGAGTCGTATTCCTTCTCCACACCCGCGAGCCCGGAGTCGTCCACGCCGACGAACCCCAGGACCTGGCATCCGAGATCGCCAAGTGGG
>CAIKZH010000100.1 GCA_903831865.1 uncultured Coriobacteriia bacterium | reverse complement strand
GAGCTGACCCGATCGGCGTCGCCCGGGCCCGGCCCGCTGGCGAGGGCCTCCGACCGACCTAGGGCGCTGTTGGACAAAGCCCTTTCAGGCTGAGTCTCGACGGGCGTAGCGTTCCGTCGGGCCCTCGGGGGTAAGCCCGCACCGAAGAGCCGGGGTAGAGGGTGTGAACCGGCCGCGCTGGTAGGTCTTTCGACCACAGGTGTCGTTCCCTCCTTGGGACGCTCCCGAGGGCCCACTACGCGCTCGAGATCGTCCACGTCCCGTCGAAGCTGAGCCCGAGCGCGAGAAGCCGCCGCAGATTGAGTGCCGCGACGCGCAGCTTCAGCCAGGCGTCGTTGCGCGCGACGCCGCGATAGCGAAGCCGGCGGTTGCCCTTCGCGACGAGCCAGGAGATCGAGCGCTCAGCCATCGGGCGATGCTTGCGATACGTAGCGAGGATCTCGGCGTCACGCCAAGCGGCGCGTGCCGCGACGAGCTCGGCGTCGTGCTCGGAGACGCAGAAGGATCTCGCGGCGGCCGTCGTGCAGCGCTCTCGCCGCGCGCAGCTGGGGCAGTGCGGGGAGAACCTCGCAACGCCCCGGGCGTTGAGATCCTTCGTGTGACCGGCCGGGCAGGTGACCCTGCCGGCGGCGTGGTCGACATCGAAGTCGTCGCGGACGAAGCCGCCCGGGACCGCCGGGTGGGAGGGCAGCGGCTTGATGACGAGGCGGTGGTGGCGACGCTGCAGCTCGGCACGTGTCTTTCCCGATCCATAGGCCGAGTCGGCGAGGACCTCGCTCACTGGCTCACCCTCCATGAGGGCGACGCCGGCCGGCCCGTCGGGGGCGTTCGCGGGTGTGATCATCGCCGCGGTGACGATGCCGGTGTCCGGCTCGACGGCAAGGTGCGCCTTGAAGCCGTCCTTTCGCACCGCGACCGACTTGTGGCCGTGGCGGGCCTCGACGTCGACCGTCGAGATGACCCGGTCCTTCGCCACTCGCCGGGCGATCCGCCAGCTGCCCTCTTCTGCTCCGGGCTCGACGTCCTGGGACGAGACGAGGGCGAGAAGCCCGAGGGCGTCGGACTGGGCCTGGTCGAGCTCGAGCACAGCGGCCGCCTCGAGGATGGCGGTCGCGTCGTTCACGAGAAGCGAGACCACGCCGTCACGCTCGGCCTTGTCGGACCAGTTGATGACGGGCTTGCCGATCACGGCGTAGTCGTGGGCGAGCTCGATCGAGCTGAGCGCGGGGACGGCCTCCTTGAGACGCCTGACCGCCGAGATGAGCTGGGTGACGGTGTCCTGGGTGGCGACGGCGTCGTCGAGGATCGTCGAGTCGAGCGCGCGACGGGTCTTGCGGGCGAGCACGCCGGTCTCGGCGACGACGTGGCGGACCACGTCGAAGATCCGTTCCGGGCGGGCGGAGTTGCGGAGCTTGGCGCGCCAATAGGTGAGGTTCGTGAAGTCGAAGCCCGGGTCGTCAAGGGCAAGGCCGCAGGCGACCTTCCAGTCGATACGGGTGCGCAGTGCCCGGATCGCGTCACGGTCCGACAGCCCCTCCAAGGCCTGGAGCACCATCACCGAGCAGATCAGCGCCGCAGGGGTCGAGGGGCGGCCCCGGCCCGAGGGGAACAGGTCCGCGAAGCCCTCTTCCCTGAACAACTCATGGCGGTGATCAGCGAGGAAGGCGTAGATGGAACCCTCTTCGACGAGACCCCGGCAGAACGCCGCGGCGTCGAGCATCTTCCGCTCTCTATTGGATTTCCCCTGCATGCCACAAGTCTTGTCGCCCGCCAAGCAAATCGCGAGCACCCTCAGCAGGGCGATTTGTCCAACAGCGCCCTAGTGCCCTGACCGGAAAGGTTCGCGCGCCTTCGCCGCTGTTCCAGTAGTTCTGAGTCGCGAATGTCAGGGTGGTTGGCGACGTCGGTGCGCCCGACCGACGAGTCGGCTGTTCCCGAGCGCGTCGAAGCAGACCTCATACCTGGAGCCGGGGTTGACGTCGCTCAGGCGGCGCTTGCGGCAGGACGACCCCAGCGGCGCTGGCGCTCGGAGCGGACG
>CAIKZH010000099.1 GCA_903831865.1 uncultured Coriobacteriia bacterium | reverse complement strand
GACGGCGAGGGCCGCCGCGACGAGGTAGATCAGGCTGTATGTCGAGAGCTGGTAGTGCACAGGCCCCCCAGCGGTGCACCGCGCCCTGGGCCGGTCTCGGCTCGGTGGGGCGCGAGGAGATCAGGACGACGCTCCGCGACCGCGAGCGCCCGGACGCGCGCCGGCGCCGGGCGTCACACGTCGGACATTCTAGCGGACCCAGACAGAGACCAGCCTCGAGGCCGCGGCCGTGCCTGACGCGTCCCCGGCGAAGGTCGACTGGAAGCGATAGGTACCGCGGACGATCGGGACATACCGGTACCACCAAAGCGCTCCGCCCTTGGCGGCGGTCCCGTAGGTCAGGCGCGCCGATGAGTAGGACCACCGGCCTGAGCCCGGCTTCTGCACCAGGACGACGACGGTCCTGCCGAGCGTCGAAGGCGTGAGCGTGCCCGACAGCACGAAGGACACCCGGAGCTTCACAGAGGAGGCGCTGGCCGCTGCCGTGATGGTCTCGGTCGCTGGCGGACTCACGGTGAAAGTCGTTGTCTGTGGCACCTCCGAGACGCCAGCGTTGTCTACTGACCAATACCTGATGACGTGAAGACCGGGAGACGACACAGCCACGCTCGACGAGTAGCCTCGAGCTGGTGAGCCGTCGAGCGAGTAGAAGGTCGTGCTCACACCCGAGGTCCTATCTGTGGCGTAGAGCGTCAGCAAGACCGGACTCGCATGAGTGCCACCTGGGCTGACCCCCAACAGCGTCGTCACAGGCGCGACGGTGTCGATCTGAATGATCGCGGTATTCGTGCTCTCTGCCCTGCCTGAGGCGTCAACCGAGTAGTAGTCGAGCGTTGTTGTGCCTTCTGCTGAAAGGACAAAGGGCGCCGTATACGTCGTCGCGTCTCCACCGTCCAGTGCATAGAAGGTCGTGAGCGGAGGCACGCTGCCCCCGGCGGCGAAGGCGATAGTCTCGGACCTCGGGGACCAGCCGACAGTATTCCCAGAGATTGCTGTCCAACGCCCCGGCTCGAGCGTCGCGATGGAGAAGCGCAGCGAGTTAGGACTCTCTACGCGCCCAGCAGCATCGGCGGAGTAGTAGTCCACGGTGTGGACGCCACTGCCGCTCACGGTGAACGGAGCCGTATACAGCTGGGCGGGTCCACCATCGATCGCGTAGTACGTGCTACTCACGCTCGCGGCGGTATCGAGGGCGACCAGCGACAGACTCACAGACCCAGCGTAGAACCCCCCGGGGACGGCGCCTGAGATGGTGGTGAGCGGGTCCAGCGCAAGATCAGGTCTCACCAACCCATGTCCGTATGTCGGGTCCGTCCCCGTTGCGCCCAGATCCTGCGCCGTGTTCTCAAGCGCATCGGCCACCTGCGTCGCCGTCCAAGAGGGGTGCGCAGACCAGACCAGCGCCGCCGATCCAGAGACGAAGGGCGTTGCCATGGAGGTGCCCACGGCCTGCTGCATCGTGTCGCCGGGCATCGTGGACAGAATCCCGTCGCCACCGACCCCGCCAGGAGCGACCAAATCCTCGTCCAGCGTGCCGTAGTTCGAGTACGGCGCCAGAATGTTGAGCCTGCTCACCGCGCCGACGCCGATCACTCCCGGAACCGCCGCCGGGAACTCAGGTGCGTCGGTCGCATCGTTGCCGGCTGCCGCGACCACAAGGACTCCATGCCCTTGGGCATACGCGATGGCGTCGGAGAGCACTTGATCGGTTCCGCCTTGATCGCCGACGCCCCCCAAACTCATCGAGATGATTCTGCAGGGAGTCTTGTTGACCACATCGTAGACGGCGCTAGCGACGGTTCCATCATCGCCACTTCCGTCCGCCCCAAGCACCTTGAATGCATACAGCGTCACCAGCGGCGCCACACCCGCGCCCTCCACGCCGTTGTTCCTTGTCGCGGCGAGTATCCCGGCGACGTGCGTGCCGTGCCACCCGAGGTACTCGTACGGGTGATTGGGGTCCGGGACGTCCGGATCCGGGAAGGGCAGCGCCCCCGGGTCGATGTAGTTGAACGCGCCGTTCATGACGACCTGGCCGGGCGCGTCCAGGTCGGGCTGGTTCGCGTCGATGCCGGAGTCGAGTACGGCCACTGAGACGCCAGCGCCCTGACTCACGTCCCATGCGGAGGTCGCGCCGATGTCGGGCAGGCCCCATTGGAGCGAGAACGAGGGGTCGTTCGCAGTGCCTGCGGCATGCACCGTTGCATTGCCTTGCGCGTACGTCACTCCGGCGATGCGCTCAGCGATGGCCGAGAACGCCGCCGAGCCCGTCCCCTCCGGCGCGGAGACGAGGAATGCGTTCCACGCGTACGTCTTCTTGATGGACCCGCCCGCGGCCTCGAGCGCCTCGCGCACCGGGGCCATGTGCCCCGCGTCCGAGACGCCGACGATGACCGAAGAGCGCGCAGCAGGTGTCGCGACCACCGTGCCCGTCTGCGCGAGAGCGCTGACTGGCGCGGTGCACAGCACGAGCGCGGACGTCAGCACGAGTACGGCGCCGCGACGGAGCAACAGTGACATCGAGTACCTTCCAGGAGGCTTGCGGTGCCGGGCGACGAACCGCCGGGCCGCTTCCAGACTCACCCAGCGAAGTGCAAGAACAGTGCCCAAGCGGCACTTGATCCGCCGCCCTCGGCCAGGTGGTCGCCCGGCAGAGGCGACCCGCGCCGAGCTGGCATCGTGTGGCCGGGAGCCGCTACTCCTTCGTGACCCTCTTCTTCGGTGCAGCCTTCTTCTCCGAGGCCGGCTGCTGCTTCCTCTCGGGATAGAAGCGGTACAGAGCCGAATCGTCCCAGTCGTGCGACTGTGTGTAACCGCCCACGGCGCGTGGGAAGCAGGAACGACACACCGATCTCCGATCCGCGAAGTCGAAGTAGGCCTCGTCGCGGCCGTTCAACTTGACCAGCGCGGCCAGCCCGTCCTCCGATGCCCAGATCTCGATGTCCGCACGACGCTTCGAGGGCGCCTTCTCGAACTGCTCGACGTTGTAGATGTGAAGGGCGTCGAGCACCGGCTGAGGACGCCCGTTGTCGAGCGCGTACACGTACCCGGTCTCGCCGTTGTCCTTGAAGACCACCGAGTACATGCCTGACGTGACGTCGATGACGGTCTCTTCCCCAGGATGGATCGTCCGCGAGACCAGGAGTGAAGCGGGCACGGGATCTCCTTTCGAGCGTCGGGCCGCTCGAGCGGCCGAGGTTCGGCATGCGGAGGCGGTCGGACGCGCGCGCAGATGGACTCCTGCGCCGCGCGGCGAACGCTCGCGCCATGGTAGACCCCGCGGGCGAGGGCGTTCAACAGGCAATGTCGCGAGCGCGCAAACCCGGGTCAGCCCTGCGGTGCCCTCTCGGCGCGACGTTCACCCTCGAGGAGGGCGCGCTTCCGCCCAAGGCCCCACCGGTAACCGCCAAGACCGCCGTCCGACCTCACGACCCTGTGGCACGGCACGAGGACCGCGACGTGGTTCCCGGCGCATGCGCCTGCGACGGCCCGGGTCGCGGCGGGCCGACCTATCTCAACGGCGATCGACCGATACGAGACCGTCGATCCGGAGGGCACTTCTCGCAGCGCCGTCCACACCCTGCGCTGGAAGTCCGTGCCACACAGATCCAGCGGCACTTGAGAAGCGGGACGCTCGCCGCCGATGCGCGCCACGACCTCCACCATCCACTGCGCGACACCTGCGTCGTCGCGGTGGAACTCGGCGTGGGGGAACTCGTCGGCCAAGCCGCGCACGACCGAATCGTCACTATCGCCGAGCAGTACGCAACAGACGCCACGGTCCGTCGCGCCGACGAGCACAGCGCCCAGCGCCGACGGCGCCACGCCGTAGTGGATGTCGAGACCGGCGCCTCCCCGCCGGTATGCCGCCGGTGTCATCCCCATGGACCGCTTCGCCTCCTCGTAGACCGCCCGACTCGAACCGAATCCGGCGCCGTAACCCGCTGCGGCGACCGTCTCCCCGCTGCGCAACCTGCGTCGCATCTCTTCACCGCGCAGTCGCGCCTGGTAGCGGTGCGGCGACAACCCGTACGCACGAGTGAACGCTCTCTGCAGGTGGCCGGAGCTCAGGCCCACCTCGGTCGCGAGCGTCTCGAGTGTGACGCGCTCGTCTCTGTGCGCCTCGATGTACGTCGCCGCCGCGACGAGCGTGAGCCCTTGCCGTGCCTGCTCGGCCACGTCCGGCCGGCAGCGTTTGCAGGCCCGGAATCCGGATGCTTCGGCCTCGGCCGGTCCCTGGAAGAAGCGCACCCTGTCCCGCCTCGGGCGGCGTGCCCCGCACGACGGCCTGCAGTAGATCCCGGTCGAGGTCACGGCGTAGACAAAGCGCCCGTCGAAGCGGGCGTCGCGTTCCGATACCGCCGCCCACATGTCGTCGGCGCACGGCGCCTGCGTCACGGTCGGGAGTGGCTCTCTCATGCGGGCGGCTCACCTCCGGCCAGTCAGGGGTCGTACCATCCGGGTCCAGTCTCGTCCGCGCCCGCCCTTCACGATATCCGGTTCTTGCGGTCGAACCGGCACACCGGCGCGTGAACCCGGCTACAGCAGTGGCCGCCTGCGCGACGCTGCACGGCCCGATGCTAGCACCCGGACTGTCGGGCCCGACCCGTCAGGGCCGCAGGTCGATGCGCCCCAGTTCATGCAGTCGCACGCACGCCGCGACGACATCGGCGTCGAACAACGCAGGGTGATCCCGGATCTCCTCGATGGCCGCGTCGAGCCCGAGGGCCGGACGATAGGGCCGGTGCGATGCCATCGCCTCAACCACGTCCGCGACACCGAGGATGCGCGCCGGAAGAAGGATGCCCTCGGAAGTCAGACCCGCCGGGTACCCGGACCCGTCCAGGCGCTCGTGATGCTGGAGCACGATCTCGGCCACCGGCCACGGGAACTCGATGTCCTTCAGGATCTCGTAGCCCCGGCGTGCATGGGCCTTGATGATCTCGTACTCCAGTGGGCGCAGCTGCCCCGGATTGCTGAGGATCTCCGAAGGTACGGTCAGTTTGCCGATGTCGTGCAGGAGAGCGGCCACTTCCACGGCCGCGACCTCGTCAGGTGGGAGTCCCATCTCGTTCGCCAGCAGGACACACAGATGCGCCACGCGGTCCTGGTGTCCGCTCGTGTACGGGTCTCGCGCCTCGATCGCCTTGCCCATCGCCTCCACGACACCGCGAGTCATGCGCTCCAGCCGCTGGTAGCTCTGCTTCAGGTCCGCCTCGGACTCCTCGCGGCGGACCTGCGTCCGCCGGTGCAAGATCCCGAAGGCAAGGTCGTCGGCGAGCTCTCGCAGGAGCGACGTCTCGTCTTCATCAAAGGCGTCGATCGCGTCGGAGTAGATGCCCATCGCCCCCTCGATCGTGCCATCCTGCGACAACAGCGGGAGGCCGATCACGGAGCGATAGCCGTGCCCTAGGGCGCGTTCCCGCCATAGGTCGCATGAAGGGTCACTGGCGATGTCACGTACCACCACGGGCTCCTCGCCGGTGATGGCTCTCGAGACGGGGCCGGTGCCGTTCACTCCGGAGTCCCACGAGACGTTGATCGAGCCGAGGTACCCCTCCTCAGCGCCGGCGAAGGCCACCGGCGCGACGGAGTGCTCGGCGTCGGCGACGCAATACCCCACCCAGGCGAGGCGGTACCCGCCCACCTCGACGATCGCGTCGCAGACGGCCTGGACCAGATCCTGCTCCTCGGTCTCCCGGACGAGCGCCCTGTTCACCGCGCTGAGAGTGTGGTGCGCCCGCGCCACTCGCTCGACATCGGCCTGGATCCGCGCCGATCGCTCGACCTCTGACTGCAGCGATTCGTTCGAGAGTCGCAGCTCCGCGGTGCGCAGCCCGACCTCGGCTTCGAGCCCTTCCCGAGCCCGGGCGAGCTCACGCTCGACGAGCCGGCGCTCGGTGATGTCGACGCCGGAGCCCACCAGATACGGCTCGCCCCCGACGTCGACCCGCCGACCTGTTATCAGGAAGTCCCGCGGGCCGTCGACGGTCCGGATGCGGATCTCCGCATCGGCGCTCCCCTCCCCGATGAGGCGCGCGCCGAAGACGCCGCCGGCCTCGACATCTTCCTCGCAGATGAAGGTAGACGCATCGGCGCTCGTCATCTCACCCGCCGAGAGACCGAGCAGCTCCTCGACCGCGCTGTTCCATCGCACGAAGGTGCCGTCGATACTGGTCATGTACAGGAGCCCCGGGGCCGAGGCGATGAGACTCTCGGTGACGGCCTTCTCGGCGCTCAATGCGTCCTCGAGTTCGTGACGGCTGGTCAGATCGACCACCATGGCCACCACGTTGCGGTCACCGTTGCTCGCTGCCCGCAACCCGGAGACGACGACGTCAGCGAAGAGCGGCGTTCCCCCACGGCGGGCAAGACGCTTGCCGATGCGATACGAACCGATCCTCCCCGAGAGGACCTGCTCGAACAGCTCCGGCTCCCGCGCGACGCTCTCAAGGCACGCCACGGCGTCGTCGCCCATGCCGCCCACCGGCTCGTCGCCTACCCCGAACATGTCCCGCAGGGACCCGTTCGCGTAGAGGAGCCGGCCCTTGTGATCGAGCACGGCAACGCCCATGGCGCCGCTCTCGAAGAGGTGACGGAGCTCGGGCTCGGCCAGCAGACCGGCGGATCCGGCCTTCCGCAGATCGTGGCCGTCTCCGCTGCGGACGACGTTCGACCGTTCAGTCACAGGCTCGGATACGCCCAGCTGCCCGCGCTCGCGCGCAGGATCCAACGCCGGTCCGTCCACTTGCACTGCCTTCCTTGCGAGCCACCCGTGGACGGCGTCGTCTTCCGAGTCGGTTCACTACCGCGGCCTGCATCAGGTGCGACGCGGTCTGTCCACGCGTCCGCAGAGCCCCTATCCACATCGGCCCCGACGGCCGGGCGCATGAGCGACGCGATGCAAGCGGCGTGCCCCGAACGGCTCGCGCGCCGCCGAACGGTCCGATGCCACAATGGAGCCGTCAGATCGTGCATCGCATCTGAAGGAGTGCTGAGCATGAGCGACCGGTCCATCGGCGTCAGCGAGGCCTTCCGGCTGTTCGGCCAGGAGGCGCCGGCGCACGCTGCAGTCTGGATGTCGGCTGTGAAGGGACTGGACGACGCCAGCGCTTTGGACAAGAAGACCGAGGAGCTCGCGTACCTGGCGGTCCTCGCCGCCCTCGGCATGGAGAGCGGCGTGCCCTTCCATGTCGCCTCCGCCAGACAGGCAGGTGCCAGCCGCGACGAGGTCATCGGCGCCGTGCTGGTGGGCCTCCCCGCCGCGGGGCAGAGGGTCATCTCCTCGCTCCCCGCCGCCCTGAGCGCCTACGACGCGAAGTGAGCGGCCGGACCCTCCAGACCTATGCGTCCGGCATCCCGAGGAGGATGCGCGCCGCGATATGCGCCTGGTGTGCGGCGGCCACCATCACCCGCGGGGCCAGCAGCGGCAGTCCATCCCGGATGTCGGCCTCCAGGTCACCGACGACCCAGACCCCGTCGCCGACACGCAGGGTCCGTATCGAGTTGGCGGACCCGCAGCCTGCAAGTCCCGACGTCCAGACAAGGGGTACGTCGCGCAGCTCATCGGCGGCTGTCGCCACGATCATCGCCTTGTCCTCCGCCGAGTCGACCGCCTCCAGCAGCACATCGACGCCCGCGAACAAGCGCGCAAGGTTGCCTGGCTCGACGCGCTCGCCGACGATCGTCAGTTCGATCCCCGGCTGGATGCGTCTGAGGGTCTCGGCGAGCGCGTCGGTCTTGGGCCGTCCGATCTGGTCCTCGAAGTAGAGCTGCCGGTTGAGGTTGCCGCCCTCCACGCGGTCGAAGTCGGCGAGCACGAATCTGCGCACTCCTGATCGGGCGAGCATCATCGCGGCGTTCGAGCCGAGCCCACCCAGCCCGATTATCCCGACGGCCGAAGCGGACAGACGTGCGACCACTTCGGCCTGGTCCGTCGGGCATGCGGCCGCACGCGACGATGGGTCGCTCATCGCTGCTAGCCCCCCGCGATCGGAGGGAAGATGGCGAGCCGGTCGCCCTCGGCCAGGAGACGGTCGTCTGCGGCATGGCGACCGTTCACGAAGGTGATTCGCGGCTCCGCGGCCAGGCCGATGCGCTCCACGAGAGCGCCGACTCTGGTGCCGTCCTCGATCTCGAGGGGGCGAGGCTCCCGCCCGCTACCCGGGACCGGGTAGCGGGCGGACAGCTTCGCGAACAGCGCCAACTCGATCTGCACGGTGGAGCTCTCCCTCAGCTGATCTGAAGCGCCATCGCGGTCTCGTCCACGAAGTCGTACATCGTGTCGAGCTCCGCATCGGGAACCGTGAACACCACGTTGTGAGGGGGGAGCTTCTCGGTGTACATGTACGCCGGCAGACGGTCGTCGGCCGCGGTGAACCCCGCGTGGTTGTTGAAGAGCCGCTCGTAGGTCAGGACCTTCTTGCCGAGACCCATGAGCTCGTCGGCGTTCCAGTCCTTGCCCGTGTGAGCCGTCGCCATCTCGACGATCGCCTCGAAGGCCTCCGGCTTGTCGAGCACCGGGAACGCGACGAAGATGCACAGCCCCATCGCGTCCAGCATCGCCGTGGCGATCTGAAGGCTCTGCGACAGAGCGACCTGTCCCTCCGGCTTGAGAGGGTCGACGCTGCCGCCGACTCCGAGGACGTTCGCCGTGATGGCGTATCCGGCGGTGTGGTCCGCGCCCATGGTGGACGTCGCGTACGTGACGCCGATACCCTGGATCGGCCGCGGGTCGTAGGCGGGCATCGCCTGGTTCTTCACGGTCGGGACACGCGTGACGCCGAACTTCTTGCCGGTCGCGCCGGCACCGCTGCCGAGAGTCGTGCCGAGCTCACTGTCGGTCCCGACCTGTTTGAGCGCGGCGAGCGCACCCTTGGCGTCGCCGAAGGCGAGCGCCCCCGACTCCATGTAGACCGCGAGGGTCGCACCCATCTCGATCGTGTCGATGCCGATGTCACCACACGCGCGATCGAGTTCCGCAACGTCGTCGAGGTCACCGATCCCGCAGTCCGCACCGAGCGACCATACAGACTCGTACTCCATGCCCTTCGTCTTGTAGTGGCCGTCCTTGTCGTACCAGTACCGCGAGCACTGGATCACGCAACCCGAATGGCACCCATGCTTGACGTTGCCGCCGCGCTCCAGAGTGATCTCCCGCATGTTCTCGCCAGACAGGGCGCTGGCGAACTCGAACTGGCCGGCGGAGAAGTTGCGGGTCGGATAGCCCCCCGCCTCGTTGATGATGTTGGTGAGCACCTGCGTGCCATAGGTGGGAAGACCCTCGCCGCTGACCGGGTGCTCCCTGAGTGCGGTCGCGAACTTCCGCGTCGCAGCGACGAACGCGTCCTTGTCCGCATGATCCGGAACGCCGGTGACGCCCCGGTCGCTCGCGATGACGGCCTTCAGACCCTTGCTGCCCATCACCGCGCCCAGGCCTCCCCGGCCGGCGTGACGATTGGGGTAGCCCTTGGGATCGGACACCGCGATGGACGCCGCAGCGAGGCGCTTCTCACCCGCGGGCCCGATCGATGCTGTCGCGAACCGGTCGCCCTCGGGACGGGTGGCCGCGATCTTGTCCGCCAGCGCGTAGTTGCCAAGCATGGCCCAGTCGTCCGTGCGCTCCAGCTTGGCCGAGCCGTCCGCCTCGATCAGGAGGCTGTACAGGCCGGTCTTCGCCGCGCCCTCGACCACGATAGCCGCGATCCCGAGGTGACCCAGCGTGTGCCCCAGCTGTCCCCCGACGTTCGACTCCTTGATCCCGCCCGTGAGGGGGCTCTTGCCGCCGATGGAGAGCCGCCCGCCATTGGGGGCCGTCGTTCCGCCCAGAAGGCCCGTGGCGATGATGAGCTTGTTCGCCGGTCCCAACGGGTCAGCGTCGGCGGGGACCTCCTCGAACACGATCGCCGAGGTGAGCGCCCGGCCCCCGAAGTCCTTCCAACGCTCGGGCACAGGCTCACTGGTGACGCGGAGCGTTGACATGTCGACTCGCAGGATCGTACGCACGCTGCATCCCTCCTTCGTCCGGACATGCATCCCGACTGTGGGTCCTGACAGGAGAGCTGCCGGGATCCATGCCGGTGGTTCCCTACCGCAGAGGTATATGCCCGCTGTGACGGCGTTCCTGCCGCTGCCGTCGCCTATCCGGTCGTCGGACGGAGGCGGAGCGGCGCTGAAGTGTCACGGGCACTCGAGGGATACTGTTGCGCAGAAGCTGGGAGAAGGGGGCTCGGGATGCCACAGGGACCGCAGGTGAACGTTCGTGTGTTCGGCGTGCTGCGGGAGTTCCAGCGCCAGCGCGACCTGCCGTGCGAGCAGTCCGTCCCCCTGCCGCAAGGGGGCTGCAGCGCGAGCCGGCTCGCCAGCGCCATGGGGCTGCCGGTGGACAGGATCGAGGGGGTGTTCTGCAACCACACGATCTTCGGCTTGGACCACCCGGTCCGTCCAGGCGACGAGGTGGCCTTCGTGCCCTTTGGGACGCCGGGCCCGCACAGGTACTTCCTCGGGCTCTACAAGGCAGGACACTCGGACCGTTGACGGAGGCCCGCTGGTCCTCGTGAGGCATCGGACGTTCCCCCGTCCCTGAAGGCGAAGAGGAGTCTCATCGGCCATGCCGCGGCGCGTCCTGAGCAGCCACCTGCTCGTACTGGCGGATCTCGTCCTGGCCGCCGCGGTGATCGCGGTGGGCATCGCGGTGGTCCTGCAGACGGCGGGCGGCGGACCTCTTGGCCGAACGACGGCTGCTACAGGCACCAAACGCCCCGTGGTGGTCTCCCGGGAGTCGTCGGCCGATCCTGTGACCTCGTCCGCCGAGCCGAGCACGCCGCCCGTGCCGGCGTCCCAGGGCGCAGCCATCGACGCGTACCGGGGACTCGGCAGCTGGGTCGATATCTACGATGACCGGGCCTGGGCCGGCCCGGCCGCGGCGGTGACCGACATGGCCCGGCATGGCGTCCGGACGCTCTATATCGAGACCGCCAACTCCAACTCCTCCTCGGCGCTCCGCATGCCGAGCCAGCTGGCCGCCTTCGTCGTCGCGGCGCACTCTCACCGGATGCGCATCGTGGCCTGGTACCTGCCTGACTTGACGCACCCGGACCTCGACTACTCGCGCATCGAGCAGGCGATCCACTTCACGACTCCGGACGGTCAGCGTTTCGATTCATTCGCCCTCGACATCGAGTCACACGAGGTCTCGTCGCAAAGCGCCCGCAACAGCCGCCTCTCCGCGCTCTCCGCCAGGATCCGCGATCTGGTGGGACCGTCGTATCCGCTCGGGGCGATCATCCCGTCACCCGTGGGCCTCGCAAAGGCGAAGGGCGGCTGGACCACGTTCCCTTATGCGTCGGTCGCCCGGACGTACGATGTGATCCTGCCGATGAGCTACTACACGTATCACGCTCACGGCGCCGGTGCGGTCTATGCGGACACCGCCGCCAACGTGCGGATACTGCGTTCTCAGTCCGGTTGCGCGCAGACGCCGATCCACCTGATCGGCGGCATATCCGAGGACTCGTCGGTGATCGAGGCCGACGCCTTCGCACGCGCGGCACGTGACTCCGCCTGCTACGGGGCGAGCCTCTACGGCTGGACCGGGACGAGCGCCGCGCAGTGGCGCAGGATGAGCTACGCAGGCTGGTAGCCGTCCGAGAGATGACCCGGCGGCATGGCGGCCGCGCGGCGTCATCGCGCAAGGAAGCGGACCGCGGCGACCCGAGGAGGGGTATCCAGGAGAGACTCGGAGCGTCTCGGCCGGCGCGGTCCGCTTCATGAAGGTGTGCGCACGCTTCGGGATCACTCGGCCAGGGGGGTCCGGCCTCTCTCGGAGGCGTACGCGTGCCTTCCCGCGCGGCTCGCCTCGAGAGATGCTCGCGGGGCGTCGACCGCACGACTCAATGGTAGCGAGGAGACCGGGGCCTCCGCATGCGCCCGAGGGCGTATCTCCTGAGTACCCCACGGGTCGGAGCGCGACTGCGTCCTGCGATCCGTGGGGCCTGAACCTAGCGCAGGTCGTTGGGGAGCATGTCCATCAGCAGGTTGTCGTGCCATGTGTGATCAGGGCCCAGCTCGTATTCCCGCATGATCCCGACGGAGCTGAAGCCCACCTTTCCGTAGGCGGCGATCGCACGATGGTTGGCGACCGCTGGATCGATCGTCAGGCGATGATGCCCGCGGACGTCGAACAGGTGGCCCGCCAGCATCCGCAACGCATCCGTCCCACGACCGCGATCAAGATGCATCGCGTCGATGGCGATGTCGATGCCGGCCGATTCGTAGTGCGGGTCCGTCTCCTCCGTGAGCATGACCAGGCCGATCGTCTCACCGTCCAGCTCGATGACGAGCGAGGTGACGCCAGCGCTTTCCAGCGTGTCGGCCCGCAGTCGCGAGAGGGTGTAGTCGGGCCACCACTCGCTGACCCCCGGCTCCAGCAGGATGCCGAGCAGTCTCGGAAGGTCCGACTCCCCGAGGGGCCGCAGGGTGACGCGATCTCCGTGAAGCAGCAGAGGCGGCATGCAGCATCTTTACCCACGGCTGACAGGATCGCAGGCCCGACTCCTGACCTGCTCGCCTGCGAACCATCCGTCTCCCGTTGCCGTCGAATAGACTGACGCCACACGCGTGGCGCGCCGCGCCACTCAGAGGGGGGATCGCCATGCGCACGAGAAACTCAGCGGGACTCTTGACCGCCGTCGTTCTCATCGCTCTTCTTGCGACCGCCGGATGCACCACGACTGTGGTCAATACAGGCGGCGCGGCGCCGGACACCGTGACGGTCACTGGCTCCGGAACGGGCAGCTCCGCACCGGACCGCGCCACGCTGTCCATGAGCGTCAACGCACACGCACGCAGTTCGTCCGACGCGATGAACAGCGCCACGAAGGCGATGGACAGGCTCGTCGTGGCCCTGAAGGCGGCCGGGCTCAGCGACGCGGAGCTGCAGACCCAGCAGGTCTCCGTCTATCAGCAGGGCGGCCCCCGCGGCAGCAGTTACCAGGCAAACCAGGCGCTGAAGATCACGACGAAGCAGCTGGACAAGCTCGGGAAGTTCGTCGCCGAAGCCACCCGTGCAGGCGCATCGGGCATCTCCGGCCCCGACTTCTCACTCGTCGATCAGAGGTCGGTGCAGGCGCGGGCGATCGCCGCCGCCATGAAGGACGCGAGGACCCGAGCGTCGGTGATGGCCAAGTCGGCCGGACGCGGTCTCGGGCGCGTGGTGAGCGTGAGCGATGTGACTCGGTCTTCGAGCTCACCGTACGCGAACAGCTTGGTCGGAGGACTCGGCGCCGGTGTGAGCTTCCAATACCTCGCGGCGCAGAAGGCCACCATCGCGCCGAACGTGTCACCGGGCAGGGTCACTGCATCGGCGCAGATGACGGTCGTGTTCGCACTTCAGTAGCCACCGCCGGGCATGCCTGCAGAGCTCGTTGAACTCGCGACGTCCCGCCCCCGCCTCCGACTCCGCCGGCAGAGTTCTAGGGCTGAATGACAGTGAAGGCGACCACCGCTGCGTAGACGAACACCGCAACGAAGACGGCGTGCTTGATCAGCGCGGCTCGCCCCTGAGACGCCAGCGCCTCAGGCTTGATGTTGCGCACTCGATAGCTCACGCGTATCGAGCCCGTGAGGATGAAGATCGCGAACGCAATGAACAGCACGAGGACGATCCACGACCAACCTCGGACCATCGTCGCGAGCGCGTCCGGACTCAGAACCGCCTGGGCGCCGCTGCGGACCATCCACAGCCCGAAGACCGCGCCCGGAAACACCCCGGCTGTGAGGTCATGCACCAGATCGTTGACGACGCGGAAAGGGAGCCTGTCAGTGAGACCCATCTTCACTCCTCGTTGCTCCTTCCGCAGCTGCGTGGCGGCCGATCCGTCCGCTCCGCTGCGGCAAGCCTACCTCTGCGTCAGCCGGCCTATTCCTCGGGCTTGAGGTCCACGGTGCAGTACATGCATTTCGTGGCGGCGGCCGGGACACTCTGCAGGCACGAAGGACAGTCGCGCATACGCGGGGGCTCCTTGAGCAGGCCGAGCCGCTTCATGACCGCGTTCATCGGCACCACGACGACGAAGTAGATCGCCACGGCGATGATCAGGAACTGGACGAGCACGGTCAGAAAGGCCCCGTACTTGAAGGGCCCGAGCGCGAGTTGGTCGAAGCTCGGCTTGCCGAACACCGCGCCGATCGGTGACATGATGAGGTTCGCCACAAAGGAGTTGACCAGCGCACCGAAGGCCACACCGATGACGATGCCCACGGCCAGATCGACGACATTGCCTCGCAAGACGAAATCCCGGAACCCCTTGATCATCTTCCGCCCCTCTCCGCCGATCCGGACCTGCACACTCACCGGGCGCTGACTCCGCCCCACTTCAGCGATACCCGATACCGAGGCGTGACCTGCGGCGCCGAGATGCCGGGCTGCGCGCCGAGCCGCCAGCCAGGCCGGGACGTGTCGCGCCGGCCGAGCCTGGGGAAAGACAGTGGGAGAGCCCTCGCGACCCGACGAGAGCTGCCCAGCGTTCCCCGACCCGCGATCTCGGAGGCACACGTGACTTGGTACAAGAGCTTCACGCTGTACAGGATCGTCGGCGTGCTCGGACTTCTCGTCGTCCTGTTGGCGGCGTTCTTCCTCAAGGGAGCCGTCTACTTCGACTATGTCGCGCTCGCATGCATCGGGTTCGTGCTCGGCTGGATGTACGCCGTTCTCGTCGCACGCCTCTGCCGCTAAGCCGAGGTAGTCGCCTTCGGCTGCTGCCTAGTCGCCGAGCGAGGGGAAGATGCCGTGGGGAGCGCCGTACTGCGCTTCCCACGGCTCCCATACGACATCCGTGGCCCCGAGATCGTAGTCGACGATCTCCCAACGCCCGTCTCGCCATCTGAGCAGGGTGTCGACACCGCCCCCGAACACCCCATCGCGCACGGCGGTGGCGAACTTCGTCTTGCGGTAGTCGATGCTCCTGCCGCTCGGCTGCAGAGGCTCACCGTCGATGAAGGCGAAGCCGCCCTCGGACTTCATCCAGGAGACCCTGAACACCACGCGTTGTCCGATGTCCTTCTGGACCGGAACGCGCAGCGCATCCAGGATCGCCACGCGCTCGGCACCGCCGAACTTCGGCGTGTGCAGGGTCAGACTCGGCTGGCCCGAGGAGACTGCCGGCACCTGTGACGGAGGGTTCGAGTCCACCGCGGACGTGGCGCTCGGATTCGATGCGGTCGTCTCAAGCTCGACCGTCGAGCTGGAGGTCGTTTGCGCGGGCGTCGGCCCGCGACCGAGCCCGGCCCCGGATCCGGCGAGCTGCGGCCTGAGGGCGACGAACGCCAGGGCAAGTCCTCCAACGACCATCAGTCCGCACAAGACTCCGACCAGCACCTTGGCGCTGCTCGGCCAAGGCGCTTTCGCCAAAGGCACCGCCGCGACCTGAGGCACAGCCACCGCTGCGGTCACCGTGGTCTCCACGGGCGCTGAGGCGTCATAGACGTTCGAGATGCACTCGCTCCCGTGTCCCGCGGCGCACCGCCCGTCGCCGGTGAGCCATACGTTGCCACCGCACCCGGAGCAATATCCTGCTAGTGCCATGGGTCCCCCTCGCGTCGGTCGGATCTGTCGCGAGCCCTCGCCAGGATTGTAGTCCCATCGCTCCCCCGCCGGGCCACCCCGCAGGCAGGGCGCCTCACCACAGGGAGACCTCGCTTGCTCTAGCCGTGGTGTTCGGTCGATGCCGCCTCGATCAGCTGCTCCTGACGGGGACTCGCGTACCTGTTCAGTGAGTCGATCTCCTGAGGCGAGAAGACGCGCTTGCGCAGAAGATCCAGCGCGACCCGGTGGGCGTCGCGAAGCGCCCCGAGCGACATCCTCCGGGCGTCGACAGGCAGGTCCTGCTGTTCGGTGATCTGTGCGTAGGCGCCCTGACCCAGGTACGCCAGCGCGAGTGCCTGCAGCTCATCCGCGGGAAGCCACGTGGCCAGCTCTGGCAACAGCTGGTCGTACGACGCTCTGCTCAGCGGGCCGAACATGCCGTACTCGAGCGCCGTGAAGATGGCGAGCAGGTTGGCTCCGAGCTCGAAGTACACGGCGCGACCGGCGTTGCGCGCGCGTCTGCGCGCGTCGCGACGCTGGATGTAGATCCCGACGAACAGCCACCCTATGACGCCGACGAGGGCGCCTGTCATGCCCGTGAGCAGCTGCTGGACAGACACCATAGCGTCGCCTCTCTCGGCCCGGTCCTTCCGAAGCCCTTCCAGTCGGTTCGTTCCCCGCCCGATGGGAGCGCGGACTACCGCCAAGAGCGTCGGACCCGGGTTCGTCAGTCCTTCTCGACCCAGGCCGCCCGCCAGGGCGGCGGCTCGAAGAAGGGCGCGTAGAAGTCGACACGCTTGATGATCAGGCCGTCCTTGTACGAGGAGAAGGTGACGATGTACCAGTCGGAACCGTCGGGATACCTCGCCTTGACGTAGCTCGTGAGCTCGTCACCCACGCCCTCCACCTTCACGACCGTGAACGTGGGGGTCATGACGAAGTGTTCCTCATCGCCCGCGATGTGCGGGTCGCGGGCGATGGTCAGACCTGACCCCGCCCCCGGCAGGTGCTCCAAGACCTTTCGGAAGTTGTCGATGCCGACGACGCGCTCGCCTGACTGAGGGATATGCTGGACGAAGTCGGGATGCAGCGCCTCCCCCAGCTTGTCGTAGTCCCCGCTGGTGACGATCTCCATCATCCGCTCGAGGGCCGCCCGGTTCCGATGCATGTTCTGCCGTTCGTCCATCCTGGGCTCTCCTTCGATCCGCGCCTACTCGTCAGAGTGTTCCCTCGGACGAGCGAGGCCGGGCGACCCGGCGGAAGAGTCCTACCGCGGCCAGCGATCCGTAGAACGCCGTCGCCACTGCGTAGAGGACGACTCCCGAGGCCGCCCAGTAACTCCACGTGCGCGGCCCTCCGGAGACATAGACCATGACCAGCCCCGCCAGACCCACGCTGAAGGCGCCCACGAGGACGAACGCGAGCGCGGTCAGCAGCGAACTGCGCTGTGCCGCGGCCGCCGTCACCGCCGAATAGCCCTCCTCACCCAGGGCGCGCATCAGCCATCCCTTCGACAGGTTGGACGCGGTCACCAGCAGCGACAGCACCAGCACGGTCATCCCCAGCCGGACATCGTAGAAGGGGATAAGACACAGGAGGAGACTCGCCAGTGCCAGTCTCCAGCCGCCGAGCCGCATCAGCGGGTTGGCCTCCATCTTCAGCGTCGGGGTCGCAACGAACGTGCTCCCCACGTCGCCCAGCCTGGAGATGAGTATCAGGACGAACAGGGTGGCTTGGGCGGGTGTCGCGAAGCCGAGGATGCTCATGCGCTCTCCCATGGAGTCGGGTTCTGTCGATGAAGGCACGGTACAACTTCGCATCGGCGGCGCGGGGACTTGACCGGCGGGGACACCTGCCGGAGGCTGAAAGCGTATCCGGTGTTCGGCCCTTGAGCGGAAGGAACCTTGCATGCCTGTGATCGAAGTCCGCGATCTCTCGCGCAAGTTCGGTGACTTCACCGCAGTCAACGGCGTCAGCTTCGAGGTGGAGCAGGGAGAGATCATAGGGTTCCTCGGGCCCAACGGCGCCGGCAAGACCACGACGATCAACATGCTCTGCACACTGCTGAAGCCGACAGGCGGAAGTGCGAGCGTCAACGGCTTCGATGTGGCCTCACGGCAGGACATGGTCCGCCGGTCCATCGGCCTCATCTTCCAGGACCCTACTCTGGACGAGCGCCTCACCGGATGGCAGAACCTGCAGTTCCACGCCATGCTCTACGACGTGCCGGCCGCCGTCTTCGAGTCGCGCGCCAAGGAGCTCCTCGAGATGGTCGAGCTCACCGACAAGGTGAAAGAGAGCGTGAAGGCGTTCTCGGGCGGGATGAAGCGCCGGTTGGAGATCGCCCGCGGTCTCCTGCACCACCCGAAGGTGCTGTTCCTGGACGAGCCGACGATCGGTCTCGACCCGCAGACTCGAAGGCACATCTGGGAGTACCTCGTGAAGGTGCGGGACCAGGAGCGACTCACGCTCTTCCTGACGACCCACTACATGGACGAGGCGGAGATCGCCGACCGCATCGCGATCATCGATCACGGCGACATAGTCGCACTGGACACGCCGTCGAAGCTCAAGGCCATGGTGGGCGGCGATGTCGTCACTCTTTGCACCGATGATGACGAGCGGGCGCAGCGGGTGCTTGCCGGGCTGGGCGTGACGCCGACCAAGAGGGACGATGGCCTGCGCGTGGAGATCGACCACGGAGACCGATTCATCCCGCTCGTTCTGGGCGCCATGAGCGCGGCGACGCCGCCGGTCACCATCACCAGCGTCAACCTGCGGCGTCCCACGCTCGAGGACGTGTTCGTCAAGCTGACAGGACGGGCCATACGCGATGAGGAAGCCGATCAGATGGAGTCCATGCGAAGAAGTCGCATGATGAGGGGCGGAGGGAGGCGGTAGCCATGGCGACGAACACACAGCCGCAGGACATCACCGTCTCGCGCAGCAGGCTGGTGCACGAACTGAAGGGCGTCTACACCATCTGGTACCGCGACGTGCTTCGGTTCGTCCGTGACCGCTCGCGGATCTTCGGATCGCTTGCCCAGCCGCTGCTCTTCCTGTTCGCGCTGGGCTTCGGAGTGGGGCAGCTGGGCCGGGCGGGCCTGGGCGGACTGCCCCCCAACGTGCCCTATATCGTCTTCCTGTATCCGGGGATCCTGTGCATGACGGCGCTGTTCACCGCCCTGTTCTCCGCGGTCTCGATCGTGTGGGACCGCGAGTTCGGGTTCCTTCGGGAGGTGCTCGTCGCGCCGGTGTCACGGATCTCGGTGGCGCTGGGCAAGGTGGCGGGAGGATCCACCATCGCCATGATCCAGGCCGCGCTCATCATGTTGCTCGGGCCGCTTCTGGGCGTGCACTACGACTTCGTGCGAGTGGTGCTCATGTTGCTCACGCTCCTGCTGCTGGCCGCGGTCATCTCGTCGTTGGGCATCCTGATCGCCGCCCGCCAGAAGACCATGGAGGGATTCCAGGTCATCATGCAGTTCCTTCTCCTCCCGATGCTCTTCCTCTCGGGCGCATTCTTCCCTCTCACTGGCGGCGGCGGGACTCCGGCCCTCATCCTGCGCACGGTGGCTCAGATCAACCCGATGACCTATGGCGTCGAAGCCATGCGCCAGATCGCTCTTTCGGGACAGCTGCCGAGCGCGCTGTTCCTTCACTCGCCCGGCGTCGACGTGCTGTTCCTGCTCGGGTTCTTCGTCGTGTTCCTCGTGCCCGCGGTGTTGCTGTTCAGCAAGCAGGATTAGGGGTCGGACCGGCGCGGCGTCGCAAGAACCAGCGTGTGGCTCCCACAGATGAAGGAGTGCGATGCAGCCGGTGTTGTGGCTCGAGCTTGCCGGGGGTCTTGCCCTGCTGTTCGTGGCGGGCGAGGCGTTCGTTCGCGGAGCCGTGGGCCTCGCGAAGGGCGCGGGCATGTCGGAACTGCTGATCGGGCTGACCGTGGTCGCGCTGGGAACGTCGGCGCCCGAGTTCTTCGTGTCGCTGGAGGCGGTGCTTCGGGGCAGAGCGCAGATCGCCATCGCCAATGTCACCGGATCGAACGTCATCAACCTGACCCTCGTGCTCGGCCTAGCAGCAATCGTGGCGCCCCTCGCCTATTCGCGGGGGCGTTTCGCGCTGGACGCCGCCGTCGTGGTGGCGAGCGCTGCGGTACTCACGTTGTTGGGCCTTTTCGGCTCCATCTCCCGGGCCACGGGACTGGCGATGATCTGCCTTCTGGCCGGCTACGTCGTCACCGCATACCTTCGCGACCGCAGGAGGCGCACCGCGGCGCGGGACTGGCACTCGGAGGAGTGCGAAGAGTTCGCGCCGTTCCCGCCCCTGGTGCCGGCCGTCGGGCTGGCCGTCGGCGGTCTCGCAGGGCTGATCCTCGGGGGGCACCTTGTAGTGGGCGGCGCTGAGGGGATCGCGACCGCTCTCGGCGCGAGCGAGACCGTCGTCGGCTTGACGGTGGTCGCCGCAGGCTCGTCACTGCCCGAGCTCGCGACGTCGCTGATCGCGGCCATCAGGGGTCACACGGACGTCGCCATCGGCAACATCCTGGGCTCGTGCATCTTCAACGTCCTGTGGATACTCGGCGTGTGCGCCATCGTGCGGCCGTTCGCGATCGACCCGTCTCTGGCGCGCTCAGCCATCCCGTTGATGCTGGCAGCCGCCATAGCCGTGTCGGCGCTCGTCCTGCTCAGATCGCGGATCGGCCGCGTCGCGGGGACAGCGTTGGCGATCGCCTACGCCGCGTATGTATTCGTGGTAGTGCGGATCGGATGAGCGCGAGGGGTATCTAGCCGGCATCCGGACTAGAGCGGGGGGATGACATGTCTGCCTCATCCGAGGTCCTGGCCTCACTCACCGAGGACATGGCGCTCGAGCACGGCGCGATCATGCAGTACGTCATCCACGGGGTCTATCTTCGGGATGTCGGCATCACGGACCAGGTCCGCAAGATCGCGCGCGAGGAGATGTGGCACTTCGAGTGGCTTGCCGAGGCGCTTCGCGACCGCGGTGGCGAAGGAGTCCTCGACCGCGCGGACATGTTCCTCTCGACGTCCATGGGTGACAGTCTGCAGGCGGACATCGCTACCGAGGACTTGGCGCTCTTGCACTACGCGCACACCCTCGAAGTCGTTGGCCACTCCGATCCCGAGCTCAGCCGCCTTATCGAGCGGATCGTTGTCGACGAGCGCTACCACCGTTTGACGTTCGAGCGACTCGCGCAGGACGCGCAAGAAGCCGGCGAGGAGGCGTACGCCGCCCACCCCATCACCGGACCCGAGGATCTGGCCGTGATCGGCCCGACGATCCAGACGGAGTATGCGAGCGTGCTGCAGTACCTGTGGAACAAGTACGGATGCGGCGACTGCGAGCAGGCCGAGACGTACTTCGAGCTTGCGGTGGACGAGATGCGGCATCTGAGCCAGGTCGCATCCTACGTCCCGGGCCTCGTGGGGCCGCAGCCGCCCGACGTCCCCTCAGACAGGGTGCGCGTGGTGCACTCGACGGATGAGGCACAGGAGGCGGCCCGCCTGCTCGAGGGCCTGGCAGCCAGCCTCTACTCAGAGAAGAGTTCGGCAGCGAAGGGCAGAGCTCTCAGCGAGGACCTCGTCCGCGCGGCTGCTCACCACGACTACCACCGATACCAGCTCGGGCTGACGCGCTAGGAAGGGTCAGCGTCGGCGATGCTTGACGCCCACCGCGACAAGGGCCGGGCGGCCTAGCTCCGTCGACTTGGGCGCTGGTGCTCCGATAGGGTCCTGCCTCCAGCGAGGACGTACGCGGCGGCCGCAGCTACCAGGCCAGGGATCACGTAGCCTGCCGCGCCCGTGGACTCAGCGACGAACACGGCTCCCGCTATCGGAGTGGCGTTAGCCGCGGCGAGAAACGCCGCCATACCGACCACCGGGAACAGAGAGCCGGTTGCGGGCGCGATCCCCTGGAACACGCTGCCGGCGATCGCCCCCATCGACACCAGCGGGACGAATGATCCGCCCGAAGCCCCGCTTCCCAGTGTCGCGACGACCGCGCCTCCCCTGAGCATGAACAACAGGGCCGCGGCGAAGCCCACGTAGCGTGCCGCCGACGCTGCATCGATCAGCTGGTAGCCACTGCCTATCGCCAGGGGAGATCCGAAGATCTTGTAGCTCGCCAATCCGAAGGCGCCACAGAGGACACCCCCGATCGCAGTGCGAGCGACGAGGGTGAGTCTCGCTCTCTTGGAGAGTGACTCCGCCGCCTTGAGCGAAGCAACGAACAGTCTGGCGGCAAGACCCACGAATGCGCCCAGGAGAAGTGCGAGAAGGACGCTGCTGACCGTTGGTACGTACGCCCGGTCGACTTGAAAGAGCGGCTCGGGTCCGAGCAGCGATATGGCCACCAGGTACGAGGAGACGGAAGCCAGCATCGATGGGATGAGTGCCTCCCGTGCGAAGTCATCCGTGTAGGGCATCTCGAGAGCGAAGATGAGCCCTGTCAGCGGCGCCTTGAACACCGCGCTGATACCAGCCGCGGCCCCTGCGACGAGCAGCGCTCGACGACCATCACGATCGAGACCGACCCGTGAGAGCCGATCCGACACCACGGCACCGAGCGAACTGCCCACGAACAGGCTCGGTCCCTCGAGGCCGGCGGCCCCTCCAAGGCCCACTGTCGCTGTGGCAGCCGCCACTTTGGCGACGAAGGAAGCGACTCGTGACTCGGTCAGGCCGTGATGGTAGGCCTCGAGGTAGGCCTCGGCGTCGTGGACATCTGGACGATCCGCGAAGTAGCGCAGCAGCAGGCCGGAGAGCAGGATGCCGACGGCAGGAGCCGCGAACAACAGAGGCGCGCTGTGAGTGGCCAGAAGCCGAGGCCACATGACGTCGGTCGTGAGATAGCGGAGTCCGGTGACGACGAGACCGGTCACCAGGCCGACAACGACCGCCGCAGCCAGCACCGGGATACGGCGGCTGACTGGACGGGCTGAAGGTCGCGCGCTCGTCGTGTGGGATTCGTCGGCCATGCGTGCAAGCATAGGTCATGGACCGAAGGGCTGCGTCCTGGTCCAGAGAGAGCATCACTTCCGACCCGACCTGCGAGAGCCCGGTCACTCCTTCTTGCCGGTCGCCTTCCCTTGACTCGGCGCCCCGCCCGAGGCCTGGTTCAGGTAGATCGCCTCGCGGACCAGCGCCCTGAACGCCTCCTCGTCGATCTCATCTCCCTCGAAGAAGTCGCAGGCGCGCCGGGCATTGCCCTCCAGGCCGGAGTTGAAAAGGCTTGAAGGGTCCTCCATCTTCGCGCCCTTGGGGAAGGTGACCTTCACGTGGTCTTTGTACGTCTCACCCGTGCAGACCATCCCGTCGAGGTACCACACCGGAACGCCTCTCCACTTCCATTCCTCGACCGTGTCGGGATCGGTTTCCCTGATCAGGGCTCGAAGCCGCGACAGCATCTCGCCGCGCCAGTCCCCCAACTCCTCGATCCTCGCATCGATGTGCTCCGCGGGAGACCGTTCCATCTTTGGACCCGTCTCCTTCTCCATGTCGTCCTCCTGCGCGTCGTCTGCGTCGTTGCCGTCATCGCGGTTCGGCATCGCACTTCTTTCCCAGCCCAGTGAATCCCAAGACTGCACGGTGCGCGGCCAAACCTGCTGTCGTCGGGTTCTCCGAGTCACCCAGTCGACACGCCTCGTCTGACATGCCTCCGGCAGCCCGTCGGCCAGCGCATGGCATGGGGCCCCGGCGCGTTCGCCGAGGCCCCATCTGGTGCTGGTGGGCGATGTAGGATTTGAACCTACGACTTCTTCCGTGTGAAGGAAGCGCTCTCCCCCTGAGCTAATCGCCCTTGTGGTCCGCCCGGGTCGAGAGCGGCAAGCGGTATTGTAACCGCAACATCCCGCCGCGTTGAACCCCTTCCTCGGAGGCTGCGCGACGACACTCCGGCCGGCCCGACGCGGATCGCCGTCGGCCTGGCGCTCATAGGCGGTTCTGATGCCAGCGCCAGGCTTCCTCCACGATGAGATCCAGCGTGTCGCGTTCGGGCCGCCAGCCCAGCACCCCCCGAGCGCGCTCCGACGATGCCACGAGCGTTGCTGGGTCGCCGGGGCGGCGTGGACCCATGACCACGCGCACGCGGCGGCCGGTCACGGAGGCGCAGGTGTTCACGACCTCGAGGTTCGAGAAGCCGCGTCCGTTCCCCAGGTTGAAGACGCCCCCTTCGCCGCCCTCCCCCAGCCTCTCGAGGGCAAGTGCGTGCGCGCGAGCCAGGTCCTGGACGTGCAGGTAGTCGCGCACGCACGTCCCGTCGGGCGTCGGATAGTCGTCGCCGAAGACCTCGAAGGTGTCCTCACCGCGCTTCATCGCCTGCAGGACACGCGGGATGATGTGGGTCTCGGGGTCGTGCGCCTCGCCGAGCGACCCGTCGGGCCAAGCTCCCGCCACGTTGAAATAGCGCAACCGGATCGCCCGCAGCCCGTGCGCGCTCTCGAACCGCTCGATCATCTGCTCGAACATGAGCTTGCTCGCGCCGTAGGCGTTCACCGGGAGAGCAGGAGCGTCCTCGGTGATCGGCACCGCATCCGGGACGCCATAGACGGCGGCAGTGGAGGAGAAGACCAGTCGCCCGGCGCCCCGAGCCGCCATCGCCCTCAGCAGGGCCAGCGGGCGCGCGACGTTCACGTCGAAGTAGCGACCGGGATCGGCCTGGGACTCGGCCACGTCGATCAGCCCCGCCAGGTGAAGCACCGCGTCGCACTCGGCGACCAGCCTCTCGAGCAGCGGCCGGTCTCCCACGTCCCCCACCTCGAGAGCCGCCCGACCGTCGACGGATCCGCGCCGACCGCGCTCCAGACTGTCGAGGACCGTGATCTGGTGCCCGCGGTCCAGGAGGTGCCGCACGGTGATGGACCCGATATAGCCCGCGCCGCCCGTGACCAGGATCCGCATAGCCGCCCCTCCGCCGCCCCGACACGCACCTCGACCATGCTAGCGCCTCAAGCGCCCGCAGGCTGTGGTCAGCGCGACTTCAGGTAGGACATCACTCCTGCGCCGATGCCCTGGGCGAGCTTCGACTGGTACGCCGGTGATGCCCCGAGATGGTCGTCGATGGGGTTCGACATGAAGCCGCACTCCACGATGATCGTCGGCCTCGTTGAGAAGTTGAAGCCGGTCATGTCGCCCACCGCGGACAGCGGCCACGCCTTCGCGCCGGTCGCTTTCGTGACGGCGGCCTCGACGAGTCCAGCGGCGGCCTTGCTCGGCGCCTCGATCGCCCGCGTCCACTGACTGTGCGGGTAGATGGACAGGATCCCGCGCGGCTTCGAGCTCGTGGCCGAGTTGAGATGCACCCGCACGACGAGGTCTGCGTTGGCCCGATTGCCGATGCGCGCGCGCTCCGAGTTGGGGATGTCGACGTTGTTGCCCGTCCTCACCATGACGACCTTCACACCTTGAGCTTCAAGGACGGTCCTGAGCTTGAGCGAGATCGCGAGGGCATCGACGTACTCGGGGATGTGGGTGGCCACTCCCGTGGCGCCGCCCGCCACCTTCGGCTTCTTGATCTTCGAGCCAGGTCCTTCGGGCTCCAGGGCCAGGTCGGCCTTCGCCTGGTGTCCGGCGTCGATGACGACAACGTACTGGCGCCGAGCCGACGGATTGGCCATCGGCTGATAGGTGATGATGACGGCCTGTCCGGCCGCCAACCGAGCGCCGGCCAGCGGCTGTTGGGTCACGACCGTGTTCGCGGCCGGCGCGACCGCGGAGGAGTCTGCCACCCGGGTCTGCACCTGGAAGCCGGCCGCGGTCAGCACGGTCTCGGCGACGGTGACGGGCTTGCCGACGACGTTGGGCACCTCAGTCTCCGGCGCGTTGGTCGCCGCCGCGGAACTGCTTCCCGTCGAGAGACTCGCCGCCGTGGAATCGGCGCCAGCCGCAGGAGTCACGGTGGTTGGCCGCGCGACCGAGGCGACCGGCTGGCGAGCTGACGTCGTCGGCGTCAAGTGCAGGGCAAGAGCGATCCCGCCCGCAACGACGCAGATGATGGCAAGGACCGTGAGCGCGGGGATCAACGCGCCGTTGCCGGCGCGACGACCACGCCCGGCACGATACGTGGGCGCACCCGCGCCGCGACCGCTCCTCTTGGGTCTGCTTCTGTCCGTGGTTCCTCCGAGCGAGTCCGGAGCCAAGTCCGGCGAGATTCCTATCCGGCGCTCACGAGGTCGCCTCGCCAGCGACACACGTGCTCGAGTCTACAGCGAGCGGCTTGCCGATGCACCCGGATGACGACCTCCGGTCGCGCCCCAACGAGCATGTCTGCCGACTGCCGAGGCCGCCGCCGGTCCCTCGCGGTCGTGCGCGCAGCGGCGCTCCGGTATAATCCCGGTGCGCACGCACGGACCCGTCAGGAGTCGATGCGAGCATGACGAAGGCTCACCGGGCGACCCTCGTCGCCCTCTTCACGATAGTCGCGGTCCTTTGCTCTTCGACCGCCGCGATCGCCTCCCCGCTGTCGGACAAGCAGCAGCAGGCGGCTGTCGCGAAGGCGAAGATCGACACTCTGGACCTGCAGATGCAGGCCGGTGCCGCGCGCTACGAGGCCGCCCGGTGGCAGGCGGCGACCGCCGACGCGGCAGTCGCCGCCAACTCGCGCAGGCTCGATGAACTGTTCACCACGATGGACAGGCTTCAGCTCCACCTGAACCTGAGGGCCGACTACATGTACCAGACCGGCCCTACGGGGCTGCTCGAGGTCCTCATGAGCTCGAAGACCATCGCGGAGCTCTCGACCAAGATGGACCTGCTCACGCAACTCAGCATGGGCGACGCGACCACCATCGGGAGTCTGAAGGCGGCCAGGTCCCATGCGGTCTCCGAGGGAGAGTCCCTCATGCAGACCCAGTCCCAGGCAGCAGCTCGCTTCCAAGCTCTCTCGGCGAGCAGGACAGCGCTGCAGGCCCAGCTGGCGCAGCGCCAGGCACTCCTCGCCAGCGCGCAGAGCGACATCAATGCCATCGAGAGTGCGCAGGCCCGTCGGGCTGCCGCGGAGGCCGCCGCGTCCGTCGCAAGATCGCCCGGCGACCCGTACACTGGCCCCACCGGGTCGGGGTCGTGGCTGAGCGCGATGGCCTCCTGGTACGGTCCCGGCTTCTACGGCCACCACATGGCCGACGGGGAGATCCTTCGACCGGGCTCCATGATCGTCGCGCACAAGACGCTTCCATTCGGCACCCTGATCGAGTTCTCGTTCAGGGGCCACCACGCGGTCGCCAAGGTCGCCGACCGTGGCCCCTATGTGGCCGGTCGCCAGTTCGACCTGGGCCCGGGGACCGCGCAGGCTCTGCACTTCGACGGCGTGGCGCGGGTGCAGTACCGCATCATCGGGCGATAGGCCCGCGCGACACGCGTGTGGGACATGACATGGCCCGGCTCACGCCGGGCCATGTGTCTTCCTGTCAGGAACCGCCGAACGTCTCCGGTCCCGTCCGTGTCGGGAGCGCTCGACGCTACTTCGCTGTGTCGTCGTACTGCATGATCCCGAACAGGATGCCTGCGGGATCCATGAGGTAGGTGAGCCAGCCCGAACCGGGCACCGCGCGCTTCGGGACCGCCACGGTCCCGCCTGCTGCGACCGCTTTCGCGACGGCGGCGTCGTTGTCGTCGACGGAGATCGTGTTGACGACCTTCTGCGTCATGCCCTCCATCGGCGGCATTCCGATGGCACCGTCGATACCGGGCTCGTCCCTGCCCGTGATCACAAGCCAGTACGGCATGTCGCCCCACTTCTGGGACTCCCACCCGAATGCGTCCTTGTAGAACGCGAGGTCCTTCTCCGCGTCCTCAGTGAAGTACTCGAACCACGTGATCCGCGCCATAGCGACTCCCTTCCGAGGGCTTCCCTTCCGAAGATTGCGTGCCCTGTGGATAGTCCCCAGCGCCGGACGGTCGAAACGTCCGGCGCGGCGCTCCGGGAGGGGCCCGATCCGGGTCAGTCTCGGGCCAGCCGCAGCGCCAGCAGAGCGACGTCATCGCGCCGGCGGTCGCCTCCGGTGAAGTCGTCCACACGATCCGTCACACGGCTCACGACAGTCGTCGGATCCGCGCTCTGCACCGAGACGAGAGTGTCGAACAGACGCTCTTCGCCGAACTGCTCGAGCCCGCAGCGCGCCTCGGTGAGCCCGTCGGTGTACAGGAACAGGACGTCCCTCTTGCCGAGGTGGACGATCTTCTCCGCGAACGTCGGACGGGCCACGGCCCCCAGGACGGTCCCCGTCGATCGCAACTGGCTTATGGCGGCGCCGCCCACTATGGCCCCGGTCGTGTGTCCGGCGTTGGAGTAGACGAGGCGGCCGTCACACACGTCGAGCATGCCGAAGAAGACCGTGGCGAACTGCTCCGGAGTGGTGCTCTTGTAGAAGGCCGTGTTCGCCAGCGTCATGATCTCCGCAGGCCCCTTGCCGTCCCCCACCGCGTAGGCGTGGATCACGTTCTTCACTCGAGATGTCAGCACCGCCGCCTGAAGCCCTTTTCCCGAGATGTCCCCCACCACGATGCCCACACGACCCGGCTCGATCTCGAAGATGTCGTAGAAGTCCCCGCCGACGCTCTCATACTCGGTCGCGGAACGATACGCATGGGCGAAGTCGATGCCGGAGAGCCGCTCGGGCATCGTCAGGAGCGCCTCCTGGAGCGTCTGGGCGATCCTGTGTTCCGTCCCGTACAGGCGCGCGTTCTCGAGCGCCAGCGCCAACGTGGTCGCCGCCTTCTGCAGGAACTCCACCTGCTCAGGTGCGAACGACACCGGCTCGCCGAAACGGTCCGCGATCACGACACCGAAGACCTCGCCGCGCATGACCAGCGGCGCGATCACGAGGGCGGTGATGCCGAACTGCTCCATGACGACCGGGTTGACCCGGTCGTCATGCGCGACGTCGTTGACGACGAGGGGTGCGCGTGTTCGCAGGACTTCCATCGACAGCGGCACTTCGCTGTCCGCCAGCCGAAGAGACCGCAGCTCCTCCGGGAGCCCATGCTCGTAGGCGAACTCCCAGTGGCCCTCCCTGTGGACCTGCACGACCGCCGCGTCGACTTCCAGCGCTCGCGCGATGTCGACCACGACCCGACGCATGATCTCGTCGAAGTCGAGCGTGGAATGGATGCTCGCGTTGATCCGGTCGAGGGCGTCTGCGTATCTGGCCTGTCTGCCCCGTTCCTCGAGGAGTGCCTGCAGGCTTGCCGTCCGCTGAGCCACACGAGCCTCGAGCTCATCGTGAGATCGGCGCAGGGCCTCCTCGGCCTCGGAACGCCGTTGCGCCACTTCCGCCGCCTCGATCGCGAAGGAGAAGTCGTCCGCAAGACACTCCAGCAGCCGGACCTCTTCTTCGTCGAAGTAGTCCGGTTCGCCCGCGTACAGCGTGATGACGCCGATGGTCCGACCGTCGGTCTTGAGCGGGAACGAGGCGGTCGACCTGTATCCGCGCCTGAGTTGCTCATCCCGCCAAGGCAGCATGATCAGATTGTTCTCGGTGTCGTTGTTGATGAAGGCGCGGCCCTCTCTCAGCGCCACGCCGGTCGGACCTCGACCCTGGGGCACATTCTCGTCGAGAGAGATGTCGACGGTGTCCAGGTAGCCGTCATCACGGCCGTACTTGGCGACCCACCGCACGCGCCCACTGTCCGGATCGACGAATCCGATCCAGGCCAGGATGAAGTTCCCTTCCTCGACGGCGATCCTGCACGCGGCCTCGTAGAGTCTCTGAGGCTCATGGATGCGGACCATCGCCTCGTTGACATTGCTGAGCACGGCATACAGACGGTTCACGCGTCCGATCCCGCCGTCACGGTGTGCCTGACCGGACTCGCGCTCCCCCTCCATCCGAACTTCTCCCCAATCTGGGTGGGTCTTCCAGTGGCCACATTCTACGAGCCGCGACGGAAGAACACTAATGGCGTGTGGCGGACGGCACGCTCGAAGGACGCTTCTCGCCTCCCCGCAGAGGTGGGTACACTTGGTCGGCGAGACTGAGAGAGAGCAACGTGCCCTGCCGTCTCCCCGGAAGGATGGCACCTAGACATGGCGACGCATGCGAAAGACGTCATTCAGGATATCGACACCCGCGTGTCGGACCGTTTGTCGGCGCTCGGAGCATCCATGAGCTTCTTCTGGTTCTGCGTAGCGCTCGACGTCGTGGCGCTTCCCGGTCTCGTCATCCAGGTGCTGACCTTGTTCGGCGCGTCCTTCCCGCACTGGGTCAGCGCGCTGTCCGTGCTGGTCATCGTCGCCGCCTTCCTGTCTCAGACGGTGATCCAGCTCCTCATGCTCCCCGTGCTGCAGAACAGCGCCAACAAGGTCCAGGTGCACTCCGAGGCGGTCGCGGAAGCGACGTACAGAAACGCCGACGCTGCCGAGAAGATGCTCGTGGAACTGCTGAAGCGCGTCCCAGAAGAAGCGAAGTGATCAACGAACGGCGCGGTCGCCCGACAACTCCACGCATCACCTCGTGCAATAGACAAGCGGCTCCTGGCCGCTCTGGTCCCAAGGGACAAACCTGCCACCTGACGCTTCCGCAGGTGGCAGGACTGTTCTTGCTGGTGGGTCGCTGTGAATGGACTTGGAACCGGCAGGGGCGCCTGGTGTTGGGCGACATGCCCTGCGCGCCGACCACCGCGCTCGGCTCAGCCCACGAACACGCCCCTGAGGTCACCGTGCGCCAGCCCTACTTCGATGCGCGGGAGCAACTCGGGCACGAGCGAGCGCAGGTACTCCCTGCCGCCGTCCTCATCGATGCCCATGGCGTCACACGTGACCGATGCGGCCTCGGACATCGCCCGCTCTCGCTGCACTGCGGTCAACGGTCCCAACCGCAACGCGATCTCGGCGCGCCCCTCGTCGGTGATGCGCAGCCGACGGGGGTCCTCGCCGGTCAGCGCTCGTCCGATCGCGTTCGTGGCGACCGGCTCGTACAGGTTCACGAGCAGGTCCTCGAAGTCCGGGCCGCTGCACTCGAGCACGCGCACGCACTCCTCGACCTCGAAGTGCCGCAGGAAGTCGCCCTCCACCAGAAGACGCCTCAGATACTCGTTGATGTAGTCCACGCCGAACAGCGTGTCCGGCACCGGGTGGCAGAGCGGGTAGTCGAAGACGACAGGGATGTCGTGCGCCATCGAGCGGAGGTCGTAGAGCCGCGGGAAGTCCCCGATGGCCGCGATCGTGTCCCGCAAGGCGATGCTCGGGATCGGCGGGAGCGTGGAGACCACCTCGCGCCAGAGTTCACCGCTCGACTCGACCTTGCGCCCGATCTCGGCAAGGTTGCGGCGGAACTCGTCCTCGAGGTCTACGGTCAGCAGCCGCTCAGGGACCTCCGGGCGCTCGAGATCGATGCCGAGCACAAAGGCGACCGACCGCAGCAGGTCGGCGGCGACGTGCGTGGGCACGGACGTGGCGTCACCCATCGTGTAGATCGCGGTGTGCCGCTCGAGCAGCCGCATGAACCGCTCTTGGAAGGCGGCGATGTCCTCGGGCGCCACAAGCCCCCGATCCGCGTTCGGCACATCAGGCCGGACCAGTGCGTTCTCATCGGCCACGCGCCGCTCCTCTATTCGTCGAGCCAGCTCGAGCCCTCCCAGCCGGGTGCGTACGTGTCGTCGACCCAGCTCGACACGTCGAAGCGGTGATGCGCGAGCGTCAGCGCGTTCGCGGCGGCGCGGTCGGCGTCAGGATCAGCCGCATCGTCGTCGGCGATCGATCCGACAGCCTGCTCGCGGACGTGGCGCGCAAGCCCGTCGAACAGCGCCTCCGCGAGGTAGGCCAGATCCCCTTCTGAGGGTTCGTCGAACAGCGACCGCATCTTCGTGATCAGGTCGTCGTCGGGGATCTGCTCCAGCGACTCGTTCTTGAAGTCGTAGAAGAGCTCCTGCAGCTCGAGCACCGTCGGCACGAAGTTCTCCTGGGACACGAACGGCGAGGCGGCGAACGCCAGGACGATCTGCTTGACAACGCCTCCGCCAAACTCGACCCGATCGCTCGATCCAAGCGACTCGCGCCGCCCTGCGACCAGAGCATGGATGTCGCCGGTCGTGAGCGACAGCCCGTAGCGCTGGATCTCACGGTTGCAGGATTCGAGCTCACGGACGGCGCTCGCGAGCTGAATGTGGACAGGGTCCTGCCACGATGGAACGATCACGAGCATCACCTCAGCTACGGTGTTATACGCGCCTTCTGCGGCGAATACAGGACTCGTTCTCGGGCCGGAATCGTGGTACGGTATTAGTGGAGGTCAGGGGCCCTGACCTCGTCGTTTTCTCCGGCGATGGTGTCGCGGCTCCCGCAGACGCAGCCGCCGGGAGTCCCCGCGCCAGTCAGGCTCGTTTGAGGAATCACCTGACCATGGCGATTGGGCGGATCCATCCCGGCGAGTCTGGCGCAGCTGTCCGCAGGTCGCCGGGTTGTTTGTCTGGTGGGCCCGGAAGGATTCGAACCTTCAACCAAGGGATTATGAGTCCCCTGCTCCGCCGTTGAGCTACGGGCCCCACTCGTCTGCAGCCGTGTGATGGTACCGCACATGTGGCGTTCCACGCGCGCATCGCGGCCGACTTGTCGTGTTGCGTGGCACAAGCGCTGCGCCTATAATCTCGCCCGGCGCCGTGCGCACATGCACGCTCCACACTCCTCGGTAGCTCAATTGGCAGAGCGGGCGGCTGTTAACCGCTAGGTTGTAGGTTCGAGTCCTACCCGAGGAGCCATACGACGCGCAGAAGGGCCCCGCCACGGCGGGGCCCTTCGTCTGCTCGAACCGGCCGGACCGCTTCTACTCCAGGTAGTCCTTCAGCCGGCTGGAGCGGCTCGGATGACGGAGCTTGCACAGCGTCTTGCTCTCGATCTGCCGGATGCGCTCGCGCGTGACGCCGAACTCGCGGCCGACCTCCTCCAGCGTGCGAGGATGACCGTCGATGAGCCCGAACCTCAGTTCGATGACCTTGCGCTCGCGCTCGGAGAGCGAGTCCAGCACGCGGCCGAGGTGCTCGGCAAGCATCGTCTCGTTGGCGGCGTCGGGCGGCGCGATCGCATCGGAGTCCTCGATGAAGTCGCCGAGCTGGCTGTCCTCCTCCTCGCCGATCGGCGTCTCGAGGGACACCGGCTCCTGCGAGATCTTGAGGATCTCCCGCACGCGCTCCGCGGTCATCTCCATCTGCGCGCCGATCTCGTCGGGCATCGGCTCGCGGCCGAGTTCCTGCAGAAGGCTGCGCTGCACCCGGATGAGCTTGTTGATGGTCTCCACCATGTGCACGGGGATGCGGATGGTGCGGGCCTGGTCCGCGATGGCCCGCGTGATGGCCTGCCGGATCCACCACGTCGCGTAGGTGGAGAACTTGTAGCCCTTCGTGTAGTCGAACTTCTCGACGGCACGGATCAGTCCGAGGTTGCCCTCCTGGATGAGGTCGAGGAACAGCATCCCGCGACCCACGTAGCGCTTCGCGATCGACACCACGAGTCGCAGGTTGGCCTCGACGAGCGCGCGCTTGGCATTGAGCCCGTCGGCCTCGGTACGCTGGAGGCCGCGCATCGTTGCCCGATCGAGCTTGACGCTCTTCGCCTCGGCATCCTCGATCTCCGCTGCGGCCGCGAGCCCCGCCTCGATCCTCTTCGCCAGACTCACTTCCTGGGCCGCCGTCAGCAGAGGCACCTTGCCGATCTCCTTCAGGTACATGCGCACCGGGTCGGAGGTCAGTGGAGCGAGCGATGAGTGGTCGGCGCGGCGGCGCGGCTTCTTCTTCTTGGCGCGCGAGGGCCTGGGCGCGGGGGTCACAAGGACCTCCACCACGTCGGCTGGGACCTCGGCGGCCAGCGAGCCGGTCAGCGTCGCCGACACCTCGTCCGCCTCGTGGATCATCGCGGCGTCTTCCGAAGTCACGTCCACAACGGCCTCGGCGATATCGATCCCGCTCTTCACGAAGTGCGTGTAGACGTTGTCGACCTGCTCTTCGGACAGTTCGATGTCCGAGAGCGCGGCATCGATCTCGTCCTGTGTGAGGTTGCCCTTGGCCTTGCCGATCTTGACGAGGGTGACCACTTCGGGCAGCGCCAGCTCCGGTGTGACCTTCGCCGGCCCCGCTTCCGCGATCTGTCCGACCGCGACGGCGGTGTCGAGAGCCGCCTCCGTCTTGGCAGGAGCCTTGGCCCTGGTCTTGGTTCCCTCGAGCAACGACTCTTTCACTGTCTTTCCGCTCACGTTTCTCCTCACACCGTTCGGACGGTTCACCGGCTTTCGACAGAAGCGCGCAGACCGGCGAGCTGCGCCTGCATCGCGGCGATCCTCAGGAAGAGTTCGTCGCAATCCTTTGATTCCTTCATTGCGGTCGCGGATCGCATCTCCGTCTGCAGCCTTGCGATCCCTGCGCTCAGCGCCAACTCCTTCAAGCGACTCGAGGTCGCGCTGAAGCGCTCCTCCGCCTCCGACGGGTCCAAGGGCTCGACCAGAAAGGTGGAGATCGCCTCGGTCGCGTCGCGGTCGGTCGTGGCCAACATCTCGTAGAGCGCTTTTCCGGTGGCGTTGCCCGCCCCTGCCACCGCTTCAACCAGCCGCCTCGTCACGGGATCCGTGAGGGCGCCCTCGAATGCAAGCAAGTCCTGTACCCTCGAGCGCAGCGACGGAGCCGCGACCAGTTCCCGAAGCAACTCCTTCTCGGTCCCGGAGCGTGCGCCGACGGCGCGGGACGCAGAAACGGCAGGCGGCTCCTCGGTCACCGCGGCGTCCGCCCGCCCTCCGAACTCGGCCCGGGCGGCGCGCGAGGCCGCCTGGACGGTCGCGTAGTCAGTGCTCAGACGCTCCGCCACGTAGTTCGCATAGTCCTGCGCCAGAAGCGACCCACGCACGCTCGCCAGCACGCCGGCCGCCGACGCGAGGGCCCGGCTCCTCCCCTCAGGGGAAGCGAGGTCGTGCGCGGCGAGCCGACGATCGATCACGAATCGTAGCAGAGGCTGCGCAGAGTCGATCACCTGCCGTACGGCGTCGGCGCCGGAGGCGGTCACAAGGTCAGCCGGGTCCTGTCCGAGAGGCAGCATCGCGACGAGCAGGTCGAGCCGTGAGCTGCCGGCCTCCGGCGTGGCCGTAGAATCGATGAACTCCGCTGCGCGATCGGCCGCGCGCATCCCGGCCTCGTCCCCGTCGAACAGGTAGACGACGCGCTTCGCGAACCTTCCCAACAGTTTGACATGCTCGGCGGTGAGAGCCGTGCCCAGGGTTGCGACCGCGTTGCCCACTCCCGCCTCGTGCAGCGCGATCACATCCGTGTAGCCCTCCACGACCACAGCGGTGCCGGTCGCCACTATCTGCGTCTTGGCGCGATCGATCGCGTAGAGATTCGCCGACTTGTGGAAGATCGGCGTGTCGGAGGAGTTGAGGTACTTCGGCTGCCCGTCGCCCACGACGCGCCCTCCGAAAGCGATCACTCGCCCCTGGAGATCCGGGATGGGGAACATGATCCGGTCGCGGAAGCGGTCACGCAGCGCGCCGCCCTCAGCCGGCATGGCAAGGTTGGCTTCGATGGCCTCGTCGCGCACGACCTCATGCGCCGCCAGCCACTTCGCGAGCGCCGACGGACCCGCGGGCGCGTACCCCAGCCCCCATCGCTTGGCCACCTGCGAGCTCAGCCCTCGGTTCGCGAGGTAGCGGCGCGCGGTCTCGGCGCCGCTCTCCTTCGACGATGCCAGCTGCTTCGCGAAGAACTCCGCCGCGGCGCCACAGGCGGCGATCAGGCGCTCACGGCGGCCGCGTGGCACGCCGCCGCCCTCCTCGACGATCTCGATCCGCGCGCGATCGGCGAGCAGACGCACGGCATCGGGGAAATCGAGGTTCTGGGCGCGCATGAGGAAGCCGAACACGTCACCCCCGAGTCCGCAGCCGAAGCAGTGCCACAGCTGCGTGGCGGGGTCCACTTTGAACGACGGCGTCTTCTCGCCGTGGAAGGGACACAGGCCCCAGAACAGCCTCCCCTTCTGCCGCAGAGGGACCGTCTCCGAGATGAAGGTGACGATGTCGGTCGCGTCGCGGACGCGCTGGACGTCTTCGTCCGAGATGCGTGACACGTCCGGCGCTCCCTCCTCGGCCTTGTGCGTCGAAGCGGGCGCCAGATGCCGCCGCCCGAACCCGTCATGATACTCGCCCGCGGCCTGCGCGCGGACATCTCCCTCAGCGGAAGAGGCCCCCGCTCACATCCGCCACGAGACCGGCACGAAGCGCGCCTCGTAGTCCCTGATCGCATACCTGTCGGTCATGCCTGCGATGTAATCGGTCACGCACTGCGGCAATACCCCGGGCGTGGCCGGCCGATACTCCGCGGGCAGCGATCCGGGCGAGTCCAGATAGTGGCGGAACAGCGCGTGCACGACGCCGAAGGCCTTGGGTTCTTCGATCTTGGCGCGGGGGGACAGATACACGCGCTCGAACAGGAATGCCCGAAGGGCCATCATCGCGTCCCACACAGGGGCGCTCATCGCGATCTCGTCCGAGCGGTCTGAACTGGCGATCATGTCCTGCACCATCGTCCTGATGCGGGCTGCATGGCTGTGTCCCAGCACGTCCGTCGCCTCGACGGGAAGCTCGTCCTCGGCGAGCACGCCCGCGCGAAGGGCGTCGTCGATGTCGTGGTTCACGTAGGCGATGCGATCGGCGATGCGCACGATGGCGCCCTCGAGCGTGGCGGGGCGACCGTCACCGGTGTGGTTCAGGACGCCGTCCCGCACCTCCCACGTCAGGTTGAGACCGCTGCCCTCGTACTCGAGCACCTCTATCACCCGCAGCGACTGCACGTTGTGGTGGTAGGCGGAGGGCACGTCCGGCCAGCGATCGCGTATCTCCGCGTAGCACGCGGTGAGCGCATCCTCCCCCACGTGCCCGAAGGGCGTGTGCCCCAGATCGTGACCGAGCGCGATCGCCTCGGTCAGGTCCTCGTTGAGCCGCAGGGCCCGGGCGACACTGCGCGCGATCTGGGATACCTCGAGCGTGTGAGTGAGGCGGGTGCGGTAGTGGTCGCCCTCCGGCGCCAGGAACACCTGTGTCTTGTGCATCAATCGCCGGAACGCCTTGCTGTGGATGATCCGATCCCGATCGCGCTGGTACTCGGTACGATACGGATCGGGCACGAGCGGGCGCTCGCGCCCGCGGGTCGCGTCGGAGAAGGCGGCGCGAGGCGACAGCCTCTCGTGCTCGTCGCCTTCTATCATCTCACGGGTCGAGACGGTCAAACCGCGCCTCCACGTCGCTCTCAGCGCACGAAGTACATGTAGGCCAGCGTTCCGACCACCGCTAGCACGATGATCATCAGCACCACGTATGGCCACATCCGCCTGTGCGGCCGCATATTGCCGTGGATCAGCGGCGAGCCCAACGACTGGTAGAGCCGCGTCCTCCCGACCACTTCCGCCCCTTCGCAGACCGTCCCCCCGGGCGCCGTCCCCGCGGCGCCACGACCGTCACCTGTTGTCAGAGGCCGTCGCCGACGATGCGAGCGCCGCCTGGGCGGCGGCGAGCCTCGCGAGCGGGACCCGATAGGGCGAGCACGAGACATACGTGAGACCCATGCCGAAGAACGCCTTCACGCTGTCCGGGTCCCCTCCGTGCTCGCCGCATACTCCCAGCTTGATCATCGGATTGGCTTTGCGACCCAGCTCGCAGCCCATGGCGACGAGTTTGGCGACTCCCGCGTCGATGGTCTCGAACGGGTTGCGCGCAAGGATCTTCCGCTCGAGGTAACGCGGCAGGAACTTCGACTCGATGTCGTCACGGGAGAACCCGAACGTGGTCTGCGTGAGGTCGTTCGTGCCGAAGCTGAAGAAGTCCGCGGCGCCGGCGATCTCGTCGGCGGTGACCGCCGCGCGCGGCAACTCGATCATCGTTCCGATCGGGATATGAAGAGGACACCCCTGCTCCTTCTCCACCTCTGCGATGATCACCTCGGACTCCCGGCGCAGCGTCTCCAGCTCGGCGACGACCGAGACCAGAGGGATCATGATCTCGGGTCTGGGGTCCCTGCCCTGCTTCTTCAGCTCGCACGCGGCCAGCGCCAGTGCCCTCACCTGCATCCCGTAGATCTCAGGGAAGACGATGCCGAGCCGGCATCCG
>CAIKZH010000098.1 GCA_903831865.1 uncultured Coriobacteriia bacterium | reverse complement strand
GACATCCGCCGGATCTGGCGTCGCCGCAGGTTGCGAGAGGGATCTCTGGCAATCTTGTGGCTTGTCGCGCTGGCGTTCTCCACGATCTGTGCGGTGCTCGCGCGCAACGGGCAGGGCCGGCTGCGAAGAGTTCCTCGAGCTCGGCTAATGGCAAAGACATCAGCCATTGACATCGTGTAAATAGCAATTACACTTGCTACCAAACAGGACGAGATAGCAAGAGAGGTTGCTAATGGCTACTCCAGCAGATGCCAAGAGAGCACGGGAAGCGCTCGACGAGCGGCTTGTTTCGCTCGGGTCGCCCTTGCGTTACGCCGCCCCACGAGCCGGATGGGTCCGGGCGATTCGGGACGCGCTCGGCATGACGGCGGCCGACCTCGCGGCCCGCATGGGCGTCACCGGCCCGGCCGTGCGCTCGCTCGAGACCAAGGAGATGGAGGGGGGAGTGCGGCTCTCCTCGCTCCGACGCGCAGCGGAGGCCATGGACTGCACCCTGGTCTATGCCTTCATCCCGAACGCGAGCCTTCAGCAGACGGTCGAACGGCAGGTCGCACGTCGCCTCGACCAGCAGATGAAGCGGGTCCACCAGACCATGGCTCTCGAAGCGCAGGAGGGGGAGGCTCTACCCGCTTCCATGAGAGCCCGGCTCGAAGCGCTCATCGGCTCGGGGCGCCTGTGGTCACAGGGGCACTCCGAGCGATGACGGGCGACTTGTTCCAAGAGCCTGAGGGCGCGACCCCCTTGAGCCCCGGCGACGCGAAGAGACTGATCCCGACCTGGGTCGCCACCCGAGCCGATCTCAACGCCGCCGAGCAGGAGAACGTCGCTCGAGCGATCGTGTGGGCGTCGACCAGCGCGCGCATGGGATCTCTCGCGTCGCTCATGACCGAGGAGTCGATGAAGACGTTGCATCGGCACATGTTCGGCGACGTCTGGAAGTGGGCTGGCAGCCACCGGCGGCACGACACGAACATGGGGGCGCACTGGCCCTACATCTCGATGCGGGTGTGCGAGCTGCTCGCCGACGCGCTGGCGCAGACTGCAGACGCCGAGAACCTGCCCTGGCCTGCCGACGAGCTGGCGGTCCGGTTCCATCACCGGCTCGTCGTGATCCACGCGTTCGCGAACGGCAACGGGCGGCACTCGCGGCTCGCGGGCGATCTGCTCGTTCACGTTCTCGGCGAGCCCGTCTTCACATGGGGGTCGGAGAGCCTGAGCACTCCCGGCGAAGCGCGACGCGCCTACCTTGAGGCGCTGCGGATGGCGGACAGCCAGTTCGACTACAAACCCCTCTTGGAATTCGCCCGATCCTGAGTCCGCGGGCGCATCGCGCGGGTGCCGCGTGTAGCGATGCGTGTAATGATGCGTGTAGCAACGCGGTCGGATTCGCGAGGGTCCGCGCGTATCCTCCGATGTCGCCGCAAGCCCCTGAGCTGCCCGAATCCGACACCAGCGAAGGCCGGCGCACACGTTGGCGTAGCTTCACACGGAGGAGGTCGCGCGGACGAACCCCTCATCGCTCACCAAGAAGCCCCCTCGGACCGCCGGGACGTTGTGCGTCTGCAGTTGGATGCTCTGCCACGACAGGGCGCACGGGAGGGGTGTTCGCGCCCGGTCCTGAGCAATCCCTTCGTCGGGTCACCCTCGGACGCCGAGCAGCCGGCTTCGACCCCGCGCTCGACCGCGTCTGACCGTTC
>CAIKZH010000097.1 GCA_903831865.1 uncultured Coriobacteriia bacterium | reverse complement strand
GGTGTCGCCGCGACGGCGATCTTGCGCGGGAAGAGGTAGTTCGCAGCGTAGCCCCGGGCGACCTCGACGATGTCGCCCTCGTGGCCCCTGCCCTTCAGCTCCTGGGTGAGGATCACCTTCATCTGCATCTCCTTATGAATCACGGTCCGTCTCGACCCATATGCGGGTCACACCGGCGCGCGTCCCTTACTGTTGCACCCGGCGGGCCGGCGCTCAACCCTTCTGCGCCGGCGTGTCACACGTTCCTGCTCAGATATCCCCGGTCGCTGGCGGGGTCGGTTCACCGCGCGGCAGTCTGCGCAGGTTGAAGAAGAGGTCGACCAGTCCCAGCACCGACGTGGACGGAAGGATGCTCTCAGCGAGAAGGAGCGACGTGTAGCCGATCCCCCGAGCGATCCTTCCGAGGTGCAGCCTGCGATAGAGGGCAGCGAAGTCCCCGAGCCCCTGTGCCACGAGCGCAGGTCTCACGATCAGGAGCGCGTTGAGCCCCACAGCGATCATCCAGCCCTTGCCGTGTGCGACGTAGGTGCCTGCCGCGAGCAACGCGAGGCCGGCGATCGTCGGCCACACGAGATGGAAGCTCGCATCCATCTCCGCGAGCGGCGTGAAGCGGCGCACCTCCACGCCCTGCCTGCGGCCCATGATCGCCACGAGCGGGACCGTGATCAGCGCGCACAGCCCCATCAGGCCGAACGCTATCGCGGGCCACACGAGAGCGACGTACTGGGCGAACTGCTCGGACAGCTGGGCGATCTGCTGCCGGTCAGCGCCCTGCGGGTTGAAGACCCCGGTGGAGAAGACGGTGCGCATGTCCGCCATCAGTCCGGTCAGGGCGTTGGTCCCTGCCGGTGAGACGAAGAAGACTGCGGCGAGCACGAGCCCGACCGCGAACACCACGCTCCCCGGCGAGTAGCGCCTGATCGCCATGGCGGTGCCGGGCCCCACGGCCAGGAGCGCGACGCCCACGAACCCGGCATCCATCCGGTCCAGCCCGAGCCGAGGCCCGACGGCGGCGACGAGCACGGCGGCGAACAACGCGACGGCCGAGCTGGCGAGCCAGCCGTTGCGGTAGGCGATCCACCCCAGCGCCAGCGCCGCGACCGGCAGTCCCACATAGATCCAGGGCAGCGACGTCAGTATGAAGCCCGCCGCGAGAGCAGCGAGCCCGAGCCTGAGGAGGTTGAGATTGTCCGCCGCTTTGGGATCCACGTCAGCCTCTGCGGCCCCGTCCCTCGACCTTGGTGGAGATGACCGGGACGACGTAGGGCAGCAGCGCCATCTCGCGACCCCGCTTGATGGCCCCTGCCATCTCGTTCTGGTGCTGTGCGCAATTGCCCGTGACGCGCCTCGGCTTGATCTTGCCTCGGTCGGTCATGAACTTCCTCAGTCCCTGCGCGTCCTTGTAGTCGATGTAGACCACATGGTCCTTGCAGAACTGGCAGTACTTCCGTTTCGGCTTTCGACTGTACTCAGCCATGTGCGTCCTATTCCTCCTTCCCCGTCCCGCTCGAGGTACCGAGTGGAGATCGAGGCGTATGTGGTGTCACCGGTGGGCGAGAGGGTACCGCCCCGCCGGCGCGATCATGCGATCCTTCGTCAGAACGGTATGTCCTCGCCGCCGAGATCGTCGGCGGCCTCTTCAGCGGGAGCGGGTCGGGCGGAGCCCGCCGAGTCACTGCGGCCGCCGAGGAGCTCTATGTCGTCAGCGACGACCTCGAGCGCGCTGCGCTTCTCGCCCGCCTGCGACTCCCACTCACGCCACCGCAGCTTGCCGTCCACGGCGATCTGCTTGCCCTTGCTCAGGAAGCGTGAGAGCGCCTCGGCGCGCGCGCCGAAGACCGTCACGTCCACGTAGTTGGGCGCGTCTTCCCACTGGCCCGTCTGCGCGTTCTTGCGACGATCGTTGACGGCGAGCCGGATCTTGAGAATGGCCGTGCCGCCTGCGGTCTGCTTGAGCTCGGCGTCCCTTGTGAGGTTGCCCGTCAGGTTGACTCTGTTGATGCTCATCTACTCCAACACCTGCTCTCGTGCGTGGTCTCCCCAGGTCATGCTGCACCTGGCCGGCGTCAGTCCAGATCGTCACGACGGACGATCATGAACCGCGCCACGGCATCTGTGATGTGGAGCACGCGATCGAGCTCGGCGACGGCCTCAGGAGTCGCATGAGCCTGCATGACGGTGTAGGAACCGTCGGTCAGGCCCTTGATCTCGTAGGCGAGGTGGCGCTTGCCCCACTCGTCGACAGAGTCGACGACGCCGCTGAGACCGGTGATCACGCCGCTCGCCTTCTCGACGACGGCCGCATGGGCCTCTTCGTCGAGCGCGGGGTCTGTGAGGATCATGACTTCGTAAGCCTTCATTGTTCACCTCCCTTGGACTAAGGACGGCCCCGGGACCTCGAAGGCGAATGCCCGGAGCAGGAAATGAGCTTCCGAAGTGTATCACCGCCCCGCATGCTCCACAACAAAGGTGATCCGGCGGTGTGACATCAGGCGGAAGCCCTCGGACGCGACCTTCAGGCGCGCACCCGCTCGGCTCGCACGGCCGCGACTGGGCGCACGGATCTGAGCAGCGGCCGGACACAGGCGATGCCCGCGCTCGCGAGCATCAGCCTCACGATCCACCAGGCGGCACCCTCGCGGGCGCGGGCCACAGCGGACAGCGTGTCACCGAGCCTCACCAGCGGCGGCACCGCCGGATGCGACAGCACCGCGATCTTCGGGACGGCGCCCATCGCGATCGCGCCGGACCGCAGCGCGGAGTTCATCGCGGATGTGACGGCCGCGCCATGGATCGCTGCGGCGGGCTCATTCGAAAGGGAGCGCGCAGTGTCGCGGGCGTCGAGGCTCGCGTCCGACGGGACCGCGTCGGCGCCGTCGGCACCGGTGGCGGTCCGAGGCGCCTCGGGTGCGACCGCGTCACGGGCCTGGGGCGCCGGCGGCTCACCCGTGGGGGGAGCGGCCTCGCCGGACGGGACGGCAGCGAGAGGAGCTGCGAGCAGCGACTCCGGGTCGATGTAGCGGTCGCCGCGACGGACGCTCATGTGCAGGTGCGTCGCTGCACTGGAGATGTCGCCCGAAGACGCGAGCGCACCCAGCGCGTCCCCGGCAGCGACGTCGCTGCCGACCGAGACCGACGCGTCGGACAGGGGGAGCAGGGTGACCTTGAGCCCGTCGGACGCGAGCACGGTGACCGCTGTGGCGCGAGCCCCCTCGCCGGACGGGACCGGTCCCGAGAAGATCACGCGTCCCGCCACGCAGGACCGGCACGTCGTACCGGCTTCGGCGGGTATGTCGACCCCGCCGTGCGTACAGGTCTTCCCGTCCGCGTTGGCATACGTCGCGCCGTAACCGAGCGACACATCCGAGCCCGCCGGCCAAGGCCAGGTGCCCGCGGCAAGCACTCGCACCGGCGTGAGCGTGATGATGAATGCCGCGACGGCGAACGCCGTCGCGGCGCGTCGGAAGAACATGCGACCGCCCCTTCCTCGTGTGCGCGAGCGAGAGGGAGGGGCGGTCGCGCGCCATTCGAACCAGTGCGATCGGTATTCGCCGTCAGTGACGAGAATCCTGCAAGAACGCACGATCCGGGCTGGGAAAGGAGATGCGAAAGGGGCCGCCCCGCGGCGGCCCCGACTTCGAGTTTGGAGCGGGCGGCGGGACTCGAACCCGTAACTTTCAGCTTGGGAAGCTGATGCTCTACCATTGAACT
>CAIKZH010000096.1 GCA_903831865.1 uncultured Coriobacteriia bacterium | reverse complement strand
GTGCTCGACCGGGAGGCGTGAGCCGCCCGGTGTCGTTCGTCCACCTGCACACCCACTCCGAGTACTCGCTGCTCGACGGCGCCGCCACGATATCGTCCCTGGTGGCGCGCGCCAAGGAGCTGGGGATGCCTGCCCTGGCTCTCACCGATCACGGCAACATGTACGGCGCCGTCGACTTCTACCAGACCGCGCGGGCGGCCGGCATCAAGCCGGTGCTCGGCTGCGAGGTCTACTTCACGCCAGGGTCCCGGCTGGCCCGCGACGGGAAGCCCTCGCTCTACCACCTGCTCCTGCTCGCAAAGGACCTCGAGGGCTATCAGAACCTGATGGCCATCGTGTCCGACGCCTGGGTGACCGGCTACTACTACCGGCCCCAGGTGGACGAGGAGCTGCTGACCCACTACAGCCGCGGGCTCATCGGGACGAGCGCCTGCATGTCCGGCATCGTGAGCCGCTCCATCGAACACGGCGAGATCGACGAGGCACGCCGCTGGGCGCAGAAGTACTCGTCGATCTTCGGCGAGGGCGACTTCTACATCGAGCTGCAGCAGCAGGGCATCTCCGCGGACAACGGGATGACGCAACTGGAGCTCAACCGCGGTCTGGCCTCCCTCGCCCGGGAGGTCGGCCTGCCGCTCATCGGCACCAACGACATCCACTACGTGCGCGCGGAGGACGCCCGCACGCAGGACATGCTGCTGTGCATCGCGACCGGCAAGGTGCTCGACGACACCCAGCGCATGCGGTTCAGCTGCGACCGCTTCTTCATGCGCTCTCCCGATGAGATGGCGCAGGCGCTCGCGGAGTACCCGGAGGCGTTGGCATCGACCCTGGAGATCGCCGAGCGATGCAACGTCGAGCTCGAGTTCGGCAAGCTGAAGCTGCCTGTCTTCGACGTGCCGGAGAGACTCGCCGGGATGGAGCCGGCGCAGGCGCTCGACGCGTTCCTGGAGGAGCGGTGCAGGGCCGGTCTCGCCGGGCGGTACGGCGACCCTGTCCCGGATGCGGCGCTCGAAAGGCTGAGCTACGAGCTGTCGGTGCTCAAGGAGAAGGGCTACGCCGGCTACTTCCTCGTCGTGGAGGACTTCGTCCAGTGGGCGAAGGGCAAGGGCATCGGGGTCGGCCCGGGGCGAGGGTCCGCAGCGGGCTCGATCGTCAGCTACCTGCTCGGGATCACCAACCTCGACCCGCTCGAGTACGGGCTTCTCTTCGAGCGGTTCCTCAACACCGAGCGCACCGAGATGCCCGACATCGACATCGACTTCGACGACGAGCGGCGCGGCGAGGTCATCGAATACGTCCGAGACAAGTACGGGGCCGACAAGGTCGCGCAGATCATCACCTTCCAAACGATGAAGGCGCGTGCCGCCGTGCGCGACGCGGGCAGGATCCTCGGCTATCCGTTCGGGGTGCCGGACCGCGTGGCCAAGATGATCCAGGAGGGCCCGGACGCGACGATCGCGGACTCGCTGCGGACGAATCCGGATCTCAAGTCGGCCTACGCCTCGGACGCCGACACCACTCGCATCATCGACGCGGCGTCCTCCCTGGAAGGGTTCATCCGGGGGGAGGGCGTGCACGCCGCGGGCGTCGTGATCTGCGGCGACCCCCTCCACCTGCACATGCCCATCAAGCGCGACACGAAGGGCGAGGCGATCGTCTCCCAGTACGAGGGACCGATCGTCGCGGCGCTCGGTCTGCTGAAGATGGACTTCCTGGGCCTGCGCACGCTGACGGTGATCTCCAAGGCGCTCGAGGGCATCCGCGTCAACCACGGCGTGGAGATCGACATCGACCGCATCCCGACCGACGACCCTGAGACCTTCGCCCTCTACCAGCGGGGAGACGTCGACGGCGTGTTCCAGGTGGAGTCCGGGGGCATGCGCGGGGTCCTGAAGACCCTGAGGCCCACGCTGCTCGCGGACATAGTCGCCGTCGTGGCGCTCTATCGTCCGGGACCGATGGACTCGATCCCCGACTTCGTCGCGCGAAAGCACGGCCGCATCCCGGTGACCTACTACGACGACCGCCTGCGCCCCATCCTGCAGGAGACCTACGGCGCCATCGTCTACCAGGAGCAGGTCATGCTCATCGCGATGGAGATGAGCGGCTTCTCGGCGGCGAAGGCCGACAAGCTGCGCAAGGCGATGGGCAAGAAGAGCGCTGACGTCATGGGGGGACTCAAGCAGGAGTTCATGGACGGAGCGTCGGCCAACGGGTTCGAGGCCAGGACGGTCAAGCGCCTGTGGGACGAGATCGAGAAGTTCGCCAGATACGCGTTCAACAAGAGCCACGCGGCCGGCTACGCGCTCATCTCCTACCAGACCGCCTACCTGAAGGCGCACTACCCTCGGGAGTTCATGGCCGCCGTACTCTCGAGCTACTCGGGCAAGACGGAATCGATCGTCAAGTACGTCGCGGCGGCACGGCGCGGCGGGATCGCCGTCCTTCCCCCGGACGTGAACTCGTCCGGAGCGGACTTCACCGCGGTGGAGGAGGGCATCCGCTTCGGGCTCGCGGGTGTGCGCAACGTGGGCGAGGGCGTGGTCTCGGCCATCGTCGAAGAGCGCGACCGCGGCGGGCGCTTCACGTCGCTCCAGGACTTCTGCCTGCGCGTGGAACCGAGACTCCTCAACAAGCGGACCATGGAGTCGCTCATCAAGGCGGGGGCCTTCGACTCGACCGGCTACACGCGCAAGCACCTGATGCGCATGATGGACAGCGCCGTTGACCTTGCGGCCAGGGCCGCGAGGGACCGCGATGCCGGGCAGGTCTCGCTGTTCGACATGGACGACGCCGCCGACAACGGCTTCGAACACGCGGTGCCCCAGCCCGACGGCGACGAGTGGGCGAAGCCTATGAAGCTCACCTTCGAGAAGGAGATGCTCGGCGTCTTCGTCTCCGACCACCCTCTGCGCGAGATGGCGCATGTGATCGAGGGCGCTCGCACACTGTCGCTCGGCGAGGCGGACAGCTTCACGGACGGCCAGGCGGGATGGTTCGCCGGCATCCTCACATCCGTCGAACGGATCGTGACGAAGAAGGGGAAGTCGATGATCGACTTCCACATCGAGGACCTCGACGGCGCCATGGAGGGCAGGCTGTTCGGGATGGCCTACCAGCGATTCGAGGCGCTCTTCTTCGAGGACGCCGTCGTGAGGATGCAGGCGAGGGTCGAGGTGTCGGACCGCGGGACGAAGCTGCAGGCCAACGAGGTCATGCCGCTGGCCGAGGACGGGACCTTCAGCCGCGCGCCGGGCACGCTCCTCATCCGGGACGACGGCGCGCGATTCAACGACCCGAAGGTGCTCGACTGGTTCAAGGACCTCGTGCCCCGCTTCCCCGGACCGGACTGTGTGCAGGTCGAGGTCGTCGCGCCCGACGGCGCTTCGCGCACATACCGCCTGCCCGCCGACGCCTACCGGGTGGACCGCACGTCGCACGGGCTGCACGCTGAGCTGCGCGAGGTGTTCGGCGCCGACTCGGTGCGAGAGCTCTAGGCCCTTGCACCCACCCGGCGGGCGTGCTAGTCTGCCTGTGCATCACTCTACCATGATAAAGTGTGCGCTGTGACGACGCATGAGCCCGGCGCCCCGCGCCGGACCGCACGGCGGCGACGATGAGCTGGGAGGGACGACAGCGGATGCGACCGGTGACACCCAGGGGATTCAGGGACGTCCTGTTCGAGGAAGCGGCGGAGCGCCGCGTGGTCTCCGCCGCCATCGGTGAGACCTTCGAGCGCGCCGGCTACCGCTTCGTCGAGACTCCCGCGCTGGAGGAGTATGCGACGCTGCAGGCGGGCGCAGGACCCGCCCTGGAGCGCAGCGCGTTCCGGATGGTGGACCTCGACGGATCGCTTCTTGCCCTCAGGCCCGAGATGACGCTGCCGATCGCGCGGCTGGCGGCGTCCCGCCTCACCGACGAGCCCACGCCGTATCGCCTCTGCTACGTCGGCGAGGTCTTCCGCGAGCAGGCCTCGCTGCGTGGTGAGGCCCGGCAGTTCACGCAGGCCGGGATCGAGCTCATCGGCGCCAATGGTCCGGAGTCGGACGCGGAGATCGTCACCGTGCTGGTCGAGGCGCTCGCGGCCGCCGGCCTGGCCGACTTCACGGTGGGGCTCGGCACGGTCGCCATCCTGCGCGCGCTCATCGAGGCCTCGGGCGCGGATGATCCCTGGGCGCAGGAGGTGCTGGCGGCGGCGCACGCGCGCAACCTTGTCGCGATCGACCGACTGGCGGCCGCCGACGGGATCCGGCCGGCCGTCGGAGACGCGCTGCGCCGCGTCGTGCGCATAGGCGGCGGTGCTGAGGCGATCGCCGAGTGCCGTGACCTCGCGGTCGGCGCGGGGTGCGCGGACGCGTTGGTCTCTCTTCAAAGCACATGGGCGCTGCTGGAAGCGGCCGGCGTCGCCGACAGGGTCCGTGTCGACTTCGGGATCCTGCGCTCCTTCGACTACTACACGGGGCTGATCGTCGAGGCGTACTCGCCGGGGCTCGGCGTGTCTCTCGGCGGCGGCGGACGTTACGACGACGCCCTCGCGTCCTTCGACCGGCCGATGCCGGCGGCGGG
>CAIKZH010000095.1 GCA_903831865.1 uncultured Coriobacteriia bacterium | reverse complement strand
GTCATCACGACCGCGCTGCTTGCCGCCGTCCTCGGCGTGGAACTCTTCCTCGACCAGACGTCCGCGCATACCGGACTTGTCTGGCTCTCCACGTTCCTTGAGAGCGCGCTCGTCATCTCGCTCAACCTCGGCTGCTTCTTCCTCTACGTACGCGAGCACAAGCGCGTGGCCGACCTGTACGACACCGCCGAGACGCAGTCGCGGCGCTCCCGCCGTCTCGAGGCGATCCTCGCCCTGAGCGACACGCTGCGGCCGGTGCGCGACGTCCAGGAGGTCGTCGACATCGCTGCCGGCGCGGTGAAGGAGACGCTCGCCTTTCGGGAGTGCGCCCTCTACCTCTACGACGTGGACGAGGACGTCTTGCACACGCGGGCGGCGCTCGGCGGCGACGACGCCTACAACGAGGTGATCCGCGAGCGCCCCATCCCCGCGCGCATCGTGCGCGGGGTGCTGCGCGAGGAGTTCCGCCGCGGCAACGTGTACTTCGTCGACCACGCCACGTACTCGTGGACCGAGGAGGAGCTGTTCTACTTCCCGCCCGGGGAGCTCGAGGAGCGCGTGGTGGGCGGGTTCCACCCGGACGATGCCCTGTTCGTCCCGCTGCTTGGGGCCGGCGGCCAGCTGCTCGGCCTGTTCGATCTCTACGATCCCGAGGACGGGCGCGTGCCTTCGGACGAGGCACTGCAGGTGCTCGAGATCTTCGCCAACGTGACCGCCGCTTCCCTTGAGAACGCGCGCTACGCCGCCGAACTCGAGGTGCGAGCGGTCACCGACGGCCTCACGGGTCTGTTCAACCACCGTCACTTCCAGGAATCGCTGGCGGCCGAGGTCGAGCGCGCGACGCGCTACGGGCTGGTCTTCACGCTGCTGATGATGGACCTCGACCTCTTCAAGAACGTCAACGACCGCCTCGGCCACCCGCGCGGCGACGAAGTCCTGAGGTCCGTGGCCGAGGTCGTTCGCGACGTGGCGCGCACGTCGGACTTCGCAGCCCGGTACGGCGGGGAGGAGTTCGTCATGATCCTCCCCGGGACCAGCGCGAAGCAGTCGGCGTCGCTCGCCGAGCGCGTCGCCCAGGGCGTGCGGGACATCGTGCTCGACGTGCCCAACCCGCCGCGCCTCTCCATCAGCATCGGTATGGCCGACTACCCGGCCTGCGGGCGAGACCGCGAGAGCCTCATCGCGGCCGCCGACTCGGCGCTGCTCTTCGCCAAGCGGGCCGGTCGCGACATGATCGCCGATTTTTCCGAGATGTCGCTCGTCGAGTGGGACCAGACGGCGCTCGAAGGCCTGGCCTTCCGTCTCGAGAAGGCCGACATCGAGACGCTCGAGACCCTGGCCGCGGCGATCGACATGCGTGATGCCTTCGGCAAGGAGAGGGCACAGGATGTGGCGATATCGGCCGAGTGGGTCGCCACGGAGCTCGGCCTCGACGATCACGAGCGCTCCATGCTTCACATGGCCGCGCTTGTCTACGACATCGGCAAGGTGGGCATCCCCGTGGACGTGCTGAACCGACGCGGCGACTTGAGCGAGCAGGAGAAAGTCGCCATCCGCAAGCACCCCGAGGTCGGGAAGCGGCTCCTCGAGAGCGCGACGCGGCTCAGCGCCCTGGCCCCGGTGGTCCTCCATCATCACGAGCGCTGGGACGGGGCTGGCTATCCCGACGGCCTGAGTGGGGAAGCGATCCCGTTCGCGGCGCGCGTGATCGCCATCTGCGACGCCTGGCAGGCGATGGTGAGCGATCGGCCGTACCGCCCAGCGCTCACGCCGGAGGCGGCCGTGGCGGAGCTGCGGGCCGGGTCGGGCAAGCAGTTCGACCCCGGCCTCGTCGAGGTCTTCATCTCCGGCATGGTGAGAAAGACCGGGGCGGCCGACAAGCCCGTTTAGCAGAGCTTGTCGGCCGCCCCGTTCGTCTTTGTTCGGCGCGCCTGACGGCGCGCCTCGTCAGGTCTCAGGCGATCTTCTCTCAGCGTGGGGTGAGCCTGCGGCACCCCTCACGCTGAGCCGCCTGCGGCTGTCAATCGTCGAAGTTGCCTGTGGCGCCTTTGTCCGTGTCCAGCGACTTCGCCCTCTCGACGATCGTCGCGTCGGTCCAGTCGGCCGGATCCTCGATGCGTCCCACCTTGGCCCCGAGATCGTAAGAGCCGGCGGCGAGGATCGCCTCGACGGCGAGGGGCGCGGTGTCCCCGGTGTCGAGGACCTCGGTCAGCATCTTGTAGACGAAGTCCT
>CAIKZH010000094.1 GCA_903831865.1 uncultured Coriobacteriia bacterium | reverse complement strand
GAAGAGCCCGACGACATCCGCAGGGCCGACGAGCAGCACGTCCAGCGCAGGGTCCGCCTCGAGTGCGGCGGCGACTCCTTCGAGGACCGCGCCCGGGGCCAGATCACCGCCCATGGAGTCGACGGCGATGCGTACCTGCTGTGCGTGAGCCATCGTGACAAACGACCCTTCCGGTGGCGCGTCTCGCGCGCGGCAGGTGGCCCTCACCCGCGCGGCGTGAACAACGACGGCATTCTACCAACGGTCCTCGCCCTGCGGTCCGACTCGCGCCGCATCCATCGTGGAAAGCGCCCGTCCCCGGTGACCGAGGGCGGGCGCTTCTCCCTGCGCCTGATGATGCGACGCAGATCTAGTCGATCTCGACGACTTCCTGCCCCCGATAGTAGCCGCACGAAGGACACACGCGATGCGGCACCTTCGGCTTGTGGCACTGCGGGCATTCGGACAGAGCGGGGCCGGTCAGATGGTCGTGCGAGCGACGGCTGTCGCGGACGGCCTTTCCGGTCTTTCGCTTCGGGACTGGCATCGTGCGTCCTTTGCTCTCGATTCTCGACCCGTGCCGCATCAGCTGCCGAAGCGACACGGTGACGGATTCTAGCATACCGCGAAGTGCGTCGCCCGCCGGTTGTTGCCCGTCGGCCGTCAGCCCTCCTGCTCGGGCGCCACGAGTCCCTCGAGTGCGGAGAACGGAGTCGGCACGGTCTGCGGCGGGCAATCGCACGGATCGACGTTGCGGTCCGTACCGCAGACCGGACAGATCCCCAGGCACTCTGCATCGTGAAGGGGCGCGAACGGCAGCTCGAGGATCGCCGCCTGACGGATGGCGGGCTCCAGGTCCACGCGCACACCGTCGACGATGAGGCCGAACTCCTGCTCCGGTGGCACCTCTTCCTCGCGCCCCGGCATCACATAGAAGCCTTCCACGGGCGCCACGAGCCCGACGCTGAAGTCGCACAGGCACCGCACGCACTGGGTGCGGACCTGAGCCCGGGCCGTGCCGTCAGCGACGATACCTCCGCCGGTGTTCGTGAGGGTGACTTCGAAGACGACCGGCTCCAGGAACAGATAGTCCTGGTCGCCGAGGATGACTTCGCCCATGTCCACGGCGTCGGTCACGGTGCGTGTGGAAGCCAACGACCCGAGAAGCGAGCGGACGTCGACCATGTAGGACACGGATCGGCCCGCTATTGGCGCTGGTTGACCTTGCCCTGCAGGCGGTCGCGACCACGCTGCACGGCGGTCAGCAGCTTGCCGAGATTGACCTCGAGGTTCGCGAGCATCTCGTCGGCGTAGTCCTCGGCGCCGAGTCGGATCTCGCGCTCCTGCTGGCGCGCGTCGTCCATGATCGAGGCGGCCTGCTCGTTGGCGCGACGGACGATCTCCTGGTCGGAAGCCATGGCATCGGCACAGTCCCGAGCCTCCTCGAGGATGCGGTTGGCCTCCTTCTCGGCCTCTTCCAGCATCTCCTGGCGCTCCTTGACGATCCAGCGCGCCTGTTTCAGCTCGTCAGGGAAACTCCCACGGATCTCGTCGATGATCTCGTAGACCTTGTCGGTGTCGATCAGACGACCGCGGGCGAGAGGCACCGAGCGTCCCGCGTCCATCGATTCCTCGATGCGATCGACCAGGGCCATGATGTCCATTCGGTCAGGTCCTCCCCTGACGTCTCTGGCCGAGACGTTCCATCAGTCGCCCGCTCACCTCTGCCGGCACGAGCCCTGCCACGGAACCGCCGTACCCCGCGATCTCCTTCACTGCTGACGAGCTCAGATACATGCACTCCGGCACCGCGACGATGAACATCGTCTCTATCGCGTCGTCGAGCCGGTAGTTCAGTTGAGCCATCTGGAACTCGCGCTCGAAGTCCGTGACCGCCCGCAATCCTTTCACGATGACGGGAGCGTCCAGTTCCTTGGCCAAGTCTACCAGAAGCGAGTCGAATGGCCGGACCGAGACGTTCGGGTAGCACGAGGTGGCGCGGGAGACCATGTCGACGCGCTCGTCGACGGTGAAGAGTGGTCCTCCACCCTTGTCGGGTGAGACCGCCACAGCCACGACCAGCTCGTCGAAGATCGCAGAGGCGCGCGCGATCACATCCAGGTGACCGTTGGTCATCGGGTCGAACGTCCCGGGGCAAAGAGCTCGCCTCACCGCGCCGCCTTCCCTTCACCGTAGAACCGCATCAGAGTGACCGCGGTGTCGCCGTAGCGGTAGGTGCGCTCCCTCGCGAAACCGGTCGGCTCCGGCACGGCCCGCGCAGACGAGTGCTCCCAGACGAGCGCGGCGCCAGGCAGAAAGCCGCCACCCTCGGCCAGTGTCTCGACCGTGTGGGCTATCCGCGCCGGGTCGATTCTATACGGGGGGTCACACAGCAGCAAAGCGAAGGGTCCGAGACGGCCCACGCGACGGAGCCCCGCACCGAAGACGTCACCGGCGACGACGCTCACCATCTCGGCCGCGCCCAGCGTCGCCGTGTTGTCGGCTATGGACCTCAGCGCCGCTCGCGACTTCTCGACCAGCACCGCGCGCACGGCGCCACGCGACAGCGCCTCGAAGGCGAGCGCGCCGCTTCCCGCGAAGAGGTCGAGAACAGGGCCCGCCCCCAGGTCCGCGCCCATGCGGGCCGCGAGGGACGAGAAGAGCGCCTCGCGGACCCGGTCACTCGTCGGACGGGTGCCCTCGCCGGGAGGCGCAGCGATGATCCTGCCCTTCCAGCGTCCGGCGACGATCCTCACCCGCTGCTCACCCACTCCCAGTCCCGGCCCAGCGCGCGTCTGACTGACTCCAGCAGCGGCTCGTGCTGCGCACCGACAAGATGCGGGTCGGAGCCTACCATCTCCTTGGCGTCGGCTCGCGCCATCTCGATCAGGTCGGCGTCACCGAGCAGCGATGCGAGCCGCAGGCCGGGCAGCCCGCTCTGGCGCTCGCCGAGCAGCTGGCCCTCGCCCCGGAGCCGAAGGTCCGCCTCGGCGAGCTCGAAGCCGTCGGCTGTCCCGATGAAGGCTTCCATGCGAGCGCGACCCTCGGACGTCTTGGGGTCGGCGAACAGCAGCAGCTGCCCGCTGCGTTCTCCCCTCCCGATACGACCCCGAAGCTGATGGAGCTGGGCGAGGCCGAATCGCTCCGCGTCCTCCACGATCATGACCGACGCGCCCGGCACGTCGACCCCGACCTCGATCACGGTGGTCGCGACGAGGACGTCGGTTCGTCCCCCCCGGAACTCTTCCATCGCGCTGATCTTCTCGTTCGTGCGCATCTGGCCCGTCAGCAGACCGACACGCAGATCGGGGAACACCTTGCGGCGCAGCCTCTCGGCCTCGCGCACCGCCGCCTTCGCCTCGCTCCCCTCGGACTCCTCGACGAGCGCACACACGATGTACGCCTGCCCGCCATCGGACACCGCCGCTCGCACGACGTCGTAGGCCTCCTGCCTCGCTCCCCGTGGGACGAGTCGCGTCGAGACATGCTCCGGCCCTCTTCCCCCCGGGCGCTCCCGCAGGTAGGTCACGTCAAGGTCGCCGTAGAGCGTGAGCGCGAGTGACCGCGGGATCGGCGTCGCGGTCATCACGAGAAGATCCGCCGCCTCACCCTTGCCTCGCAGCCCCAGCCGCTGCGCGACCCCGAATCTGTGCTGCTCGTCGACTATGGCCAGACTCAGGCGCGGGATCACCACGTCCTCGGTCAGCAGCGCGTGGGTGCCCAGCAGCACGGGGACCTCCCCCGAGCGCACCGCCGCGAGGATCTCTCTGCGCTCACGCGCAGGGGTCGAGCCCATCAGCAGCGCCCAGCGCACCCCCGCTGCGTCGAGCGATCCACCGACCGCCCGCGCGTACTGCCGCGCAAGGACCTCGGTGGGCGCCATCATCGCGGCCTGGGTGCCCGAGTCCGCGGCGGCGGCGAGCGCCATCGCCGCCACCACCGTCTTCCCGCTGCCCACGTCGCCGAGAAGCATGCGGTTCATGGGCGCCGGTCCCGCCATGTCCTTCAGGACGTCCGTCACGGCCGCGCGCTGATCGCTGGTCAACTCGAAGGGCAGCGCGGCCGCGAGCCCCGCCAGACGAGGGCCGCTCGTGATGTGGCGGTGACCGGATCGCTCGTCCACCAGGGAGTGCCGCCTGCTCGCGATACCGATCTGCAGCGCGAGCAGCTCCTCGTATGCGAGACGCCGCCGAGCGGCGATCCGCTCATCCTCGTCACGCGGGAAGTGGATCGCGCGCAGGGCCGATCGCAGCGGCCACAGACCCCTGCGCGCCCGGAGGGAAGCGGGCAGCGGATCGGGGACGTCCCCGAACGCCGAGAGCGCCTCTGTGACCAGCCTGCGTACCCAGTTGGACGAGAGACCCTCTGTTGCGGGGTGCACGGGCAGGATGCGGGCGAGAGCCACGCTGGTCTCCCCGGTGCCGAGCAGCTCCACGAAGGGCGTGCGCATCTGCCGCAGTCCGTACTCGATCTGGACCTTGCCCGCGAAGGCCACGCGGTCGCCGGGCTTCACGCGCTGCCGTATGTAGGACTGGTTGAACCACACTCCGACGAGCACGCCCGAGTCATCCACGATCGCGACTTCGACGATAGTGAGTCGGGGACGCGGATGCTTCACGGAGACTTCGTGCACCGTGCCGATCGCCGTGACGTCGATTCCCAGGGGGAGCGATCCGAGCGGCGCGGTGCTGCGGAGGTCGAGCCACCGCAGAGGGTAGTGGCGTACAAGATCCTCGACCGTCCTGATGCCGAGACGCGCGAGCAGCGCGGCGCGGGGCCGGTCCACGTAGCGCACCGCGGTCACCGGAGCATCGAACGCAGCCAGCCGGGCGCACCGGTTCTCGGCCGTCGACGGCACCGCGCCGGTCACTTCCCCGAGTGGTACGCCACGCCCAAGGCACGAGGGCCTGCGTGCGTGCCGATCACCGTCCCGATCCCGCCGAACTCCATCGTCGCGATGAGCGTGCCCGCGGATACTATGGCGTCGGCGAGCAGCTGGCACAGATCATCCGCGAGAGCGGAGATGATGCGGATCTCCAGCGGCCCAAGAGCCTTCGAGCGCTCTGCGACGTGCGTGGCCATCTCGACGATCGCCCTGCGCGACCCCTTGGACCTCATGAACGGCTCGATCACGCCGCCGCGTACCTCCAGCACCGGCTTGATGTTGAGCAGCGACGCCGCGAGGCCGGCCGCGCGGCCCGCGCGCCCGCCTCTCACCAGGAACTCCAGCGTGTCGAGCACGAAGAAGAGCTCTATCGAGTCGCTGCACTGCCGTGCCGCCGCCCCGATGGTCTCCAGGTCGCCCCCGGCGTCGCGTGCGGCGCACGCCGCCTTGACGACGAGCGCCAGCCCGCCCGACACCGTCAGCGAGTCGATGACGTCGACGTGGACCGGGGCGTCTTTCGCAGCCAGAAGGGCCGACTCCAAGGTCCCGGACAGCTTCGATGAAAGGTGGACGGAGGCGATCCCGTCCACGCCGCTCTCTGCCAGCCGCCGGTAGACCTCGGCGAACTCTCCGGGTGTCGGCTGCGACGTGGTCGGGAGCACGGGCGCCTGCGCGAGCTTTCGGTAGAAAGCCTCAGGACTCAACTCGATCCAGTCGCGGAACGTCTCCTGGCCGAAGTGCACGGTGAGAGGGACCATCTCGGCGCGCAGAGCCCGTAGTGCCTCGGGACCCATGTCGCAGGTACTGTCTGTCACGATGGCGACGGTCACGGCCGGCCGCCCGTCTGGTCGGTGCAGCTTCGCGCGCTCACTCCGCGGCCATCAGGAGAGCGTACAGGGGCTGGTCCCCGCGATGAGTCTCGACCTCGAGCTCAGGGTGCGTCTCGCCGATGCTGGCCGCGATCGCCGCGAGTTCGTCGTCGGTCATCTGCTCCCCGGCGATGAGTGTGAGGGTCTCGGCGTCGCCCTCGATCACGTCGAGCATCGCTTTGGCCACCGAGGCGACGTCGTCGCCCACTGCCTCTATCTCGTGTTCCGAGACACCGATCACCTGCCCGGCCCTGATCGCGCCGGCCTTCGCCTTGGAGTCCTTGATCGCAGTGGTGATCTCGGCGGTGCGCACATCCTCGGCAGCAGCTGTCATCGCAGCCACGTTCTGCTCGAGCGACGCGGTGGGATCTGCGGCGAGCATGGCACTGAACGCCTGGGGCACCGCCGTGGTGGGAACCACGGCGACCGGCTTGCCGGCGATCCCGATCGTCTGGTTGGCGGCAAGGATGATGTTGCGGTTATTGGGAAGGACGATCACCGATCGCGCCTGCACAGCCTCGATCGCCCGAAGAAGCTCCTGTGTCGACGGGTTCATGGTCTGACCACCCGCCACGACCACGTCGACACCGAGGCTGCGCAGGATGTCCTCGAGACCTTTGCCGGCCGCCACGGCCACGAAGCCGAGCTCCTTGACGTCCTGCGACTCCGCGCGCAGGCGTTCGCTGCGCTCTCTGGTCTGCAGGCGCATGTTGTTCACGTGGACGTTCGCGACCTCACCGAGACCCAGCGCGTACCCGAGCACGGTGGCGGGCTCGTCGGTATGCACGTGGACCTTCAGCTGGTCTGGCGTGCCGACGACGAGCTCCGAGTCGCCGATGCCCGTCAGGTACTTCTCGATCGCATCCCTGTCGAGCCCCTGTCCGAAGAGCAGGAACTCCGTGCAGTAGAGGAAGCGCTGCCCCTCCCAGTCCTCCTCGGGCTCCCCCACCTCGACGGTCTGCGCGCCAGCGACCGACACGTCGAAGCTGCGGATCTTGTGGCCGCTCAGACCGGCCGCGACGCCCTCCGCCAGGATCGCGACGCCGTATCCTCCGGCGTCGACCACCCCCGCCTCCTTCAGCACCGGCAGCAGATCCGGAGTCCTCCGCACTGAATCGAAAGCGGAGGCCACGACCTTCTCGACCAGCGTGGTGATGTCGTCTCCCGCCTCCGCCGAGGGCGCGGCGGAGGCCGCGGCATCACGAAGGACCGTGAGCATCGTGCCCTCGACCGGGCGACGCACAGCCTGGAAGGCGACCGTCACGGAGTTGTCCAGCGCGCTCGCGATGAGCGGCGCGTCGATGTGCTCGACCCCCGCAAGACCTTCGCAGAGCCCGCGCAGGATCTGGCTCAGGATGACCCCAGAGTTCCCGCGGGCGCCCATCAGCGATCCGTGCGTGACCGCCTGACAGATCTCGCCCAACGTGGCCCCGGGACGCAGGCGCCCGACCTCTGCGACGACGGCGTCCATCGTGAGCGACATGTTGGTGCCCGTGTCTCCGTCGGGCACAGGGAAGACGTTCAGGCGATTGACCTCGTCGCGACGGGCCTTCAACGCATCTGCGGCCGCCTCAATGAGGGCGGCCGCCGTGGGGTGCGCCACTTCGTTCGCCGTCACTTGCGCACCTTGATGCCTTGGACGTGCACGTTCACCTCGTCGACGCGCACCTCCGCGTTCGTCGCCACGACATAGCGGACCCTGTCCGACATGTTGTGCGAGACCTCGGCGAGGTTCGTGCCGTACTCCGCGATCACGTACAGGTCTACGGTCACCCCTTCGCCGTCCGACTTGATCTTCACGCCTTTGCGCAGCCGGTCGAGCGACAGGATCTGGGCGACGCCGGCTCGCAGTGTGGGACTTGCCATTCCCACGATGCCATAGCACTCCAGCGCCGCGAACCCCGCGATATCCGCCAGGACGTCGTTGCTGATCTGGATGGTGCCTCCCACTGCCTTGCTCACCCCTGGTGCTCCCCGTTCGAAGGGTGCAGCGCGTCCAAGTCCGCGATGAGCGACTCGACGGGCATGTCGTGCATGGTCGCGACAGAGGCGAGCGTGTCCATCTCGGCGGCCATGCACATCGCGCAACCCAAGCCATGGCGCTCGAACACGGCAGTGGCCCCGGGGTCCGACGTGAGCACGTCGCGTATGAGCATGTCCTGGTTGTAGCGAACCATGTCTTCTCCACTCGTGAAGCGATGCGAAGTCAGCCCCCGGCTGCCGCTCGCTGCAGTATAACCGTGGACCACGTGGTTACGCACGCGCGTGAGAGGGCGTTGAGACTCCTCGGACGCGTGTGCTACCATGCCATGGCTTTGCCCAAGGAGAAGTCGCACCACGCGGGCGCTCAGCGCCGTCCGGTGCATCAGAACAGGGAGTCGAGATCCATGTCGCAGGTCTGCTTCGTCTGCGGGAAGCATCCGAGCGCTGGCCGCAACGTGAGCCACTCGCATCGGGTGACAAACCGCTGGATCCGCCCGAACATCCAGCGCGTGCACGCCGTCATCAACGGCAGCGTGAAGCCGGTCAACGTATGCACGAAGTGCCTCAAGGCCGGCAAGGTCGTCCGCGGATAGACTCACGCCGCGTCGCTGAACGACCTTGGCACCGCCATCGATCTCAGCGCGTGCCAAGCACCAGTTCCGGGTCCTCATCGAGCAGCTTGCGCAACTCTCCCACGACCTCGGGATCGAACTGCGACCCTGACCTCGCAACCAGTCCGTCCATCGCCTGTCGCGAGTCCAGCGTCTGCCCCTCGGGGCTCTCCCGGGTGAGCGAGAGGAAGGCGTCCGTCACGGCGATGATGCGAGAGCCGAGCGGGATAGCCTCGCCGTGCAGGCCCGTGTCATACCCGAGCCCGTCATACGGCTCGTGATGATGCTGCAGCAGCGGCGCGGCGTCGCGCAGCGCAGGGACGCGCTCCATCACCTCGGCGGCCACGTCGGAACGCTCCACTGCCTCCACGCCGGCGGTGCCACGCGACGCCGACACTGAGGTCGGGCTGATCGCGCTGATCCAGAGCCCCAGGTCGTGCAGGAGCGCCGCGATCTCCAAGTCCCTGAGGTCGGGCGCGGTCATGCCGAGCCGCTTCCCGATCGCAGTGGCCAGCACCGCCCCCTGCGCGGAGGCGCCGATCTCGCCCGCCCGCTCCTCGAGCGCAGCGACGAGCGCCCGAAGGTTCGTCAGCATCGCCTCGGCAGAGCGCGTGCGACGCCTCGCGGCCGACAGTCCCACGGCGGTCTGCTCGCCGAGGATGCCGAGCGCGCGCACGTAGGCCTCGGTCAAGCGAGCGGGGAACGTGCGGCTCCCCACGTTGAGGACGCCGACGGGGTGGCCCGACTCCCCGATGGGCACGCTCACCGACGAGACGACCCCGTGCCGGCCCGAGGACGGGCGGCCCGGCAGGTCCTCGACCAGCAGAGGTGAGCCGGACGCGTAGACCCACCCGGCGATCCCTTCACCGGCTCTCATCGTCGTGCCTCCCACGACCTCTTCCGGCAGTCCCTGGGCCACCGCGATCCTCAGCAGCGCACCCTCGGCGTCAGCGAGCATGATGCTCGCCGTGTCGGCGTGAGCGACTTCGACCGCGTGCTGCAGAGCGTGACGCAGCACGTCATTGGGCTCCTCGCCGGCAGCGAGGTCACTCGCCGCCGCCACCAGGACACGAGCCGTCTCGAGCTCAGTGGTAGCCACCTGGACTGCGAGCGCCGCCGCGAGTGGCGCGCGGAGGTCCGCGGTCACGCGGTTGAGCGCCTCGGAGTCCGGCGGCCCGTCGCCGCCCGACACAGAGAGGTCAAGGGCAACGACGCCGCGGCCGTCACCGGTCCCCACGGGGACCGCGTACCTCCACAGTGTCACCGCTCCCTCGCCGTCCGCCGCGCGCTCGACAGCGCGCAGAACCGCAGCACCACCCTCGCCAGCCGCACCGATCACCGGATCGTCTTCCGCGACGGGCGCCTCGGACCGCGGAGCGACGCCCCGTGCTGCCACGAGCCTGAGAGTGTGTGCACTGCGATCGTGCAGCCAGAGGTGCACGCCCTTCACGGGCGCCACGAGCGCCGCTGACTGGAGCAACTCGTCCAGCACGACCTCCGGCTGGACGCTGAAGGGAGTGCGGATCGTGAACGGGCCGGGGGCGCGCGACTGCACGGAGACCTGGTCGAGTGGGACTCCGCTGGGCTGCACACGCGCGTCGGCCATCGCCATCGCGGGCGGATCAGCCGCGGCCTGCGCGACAGAGGCCGCCTGGGCGGCCTCTGCAGGCGCCGACGTCTGTCCGGGCATGAGGAGTGTCGCCGCAACGGCGATCACCACAGCCATGGCCGTGGCGGCCCACAGCCACCAGATCCCGACCAGGAACGCCGCCACAGCCAGCACCGCCGCGATGAATACCGCCACGCGCGAGATGACACTTCGCACACTGCCCCCCGCTCCCCGAGACCGACGCGACCCGATCGAGTCGAGTATAGCGCCCTAGGCCTGGTCGCAAAGGAGTACGAGGATGGCGCCGCCGCAGCAGGACACGTCCACCTGGCCACCCATCGCGACGTTGCTGACGCCGCGTCCGGACAGCGGCGGAAGGTCGGCGCGCTCGAGCTTCCATCGCCCCCCTGAGACCGTCACCCCGCTCGAAGGTAGCGCCGCGAGAACCGAGAAACGCTGGCCGCTCTCAAGCTCAACCGACACGGGTGACTCAGGCAGGACGAGCCACGCCGACCATGAGGGCTCACGGACCATGGCTCCTCGGCCCGCAGACAGAAGCGCCCCGAATGCGGCGAGGGTGTGGTCCATCCGGTCCGTGAACGCGCAGGTGAGCGTGAGTGGCGCCTTGAAGCGCCCGAGCGCCAACTGCACGGCGAGCTCGAGGTCGGTCTCATCCTTCACGGTCGGTGCCCGGACCACTGCGGCACCTCGCTCGGCGAGGCGCTCGGACGCGCCAATAGAGGCACTGTCGAAGTCCCCCACGACGACATCCGGCACTCGCCCGAGCCCGACACACCACTCCCCGGCCGCGTCAGCGGCCACGACCACCGACGAGACGCGCAGGAGTCCACGGTAGAACTCCTCTTCTCCGGGAGAGGGCGCCGCGCCGACGATGAGGGCGCTCATCTCGAGGGCACCGCGCGTTCCAGTCCGGGCAGGAGGAGTGCGGCCGGGATGAAGATGAGGAGCGCGGCCGGCACCAGGTAGGTCGCATTGTAGAGTGCCGAGTAGGCCCACACGGGGGTCCCGGCCGGCGCAGACGAGGCGAAGAAGATCACGCCCGAGGTGAAGTGGGCCGCGAAGCGCGCCGTCACCGCGATCAGACACGCCAGTGCTGCCACGGGCCACATGCCGTCCAGCGAACGGCCCTGGTTCAGCGCACGACGCCACAGAGGCGCGACGACACCTGCCAGCCCCACAAGACCGTAGGCCACGGGGTAGTCGAGCGCGATCTGCACCCACGTCACGAAGAACGGCTCGATGAAGTAGTCCACGACACCGAAGAGAGCGCCGGCCAGGATGCCCACGCCAGGCCCGCGTCGGACGGCAAGGACGATGATCGGTAGCATGTCGAGCGACACGCTGCCGCCCATCGGCATCTGCCAGATGCTCACGAAGTGCAGGGCGGCCGAGAGCGCGACGGTCAACGCGATCTCGACCATGATGAGGGTACTGTCCGTGCTGCGACTCATCAGGCGTCCCTCCGGGCCCGCTCCGTGCGCGGCCCAGGAAGGGAGCGAAGGTGGCGGCCACGCAGGGCCGCCAGCCCGTCGTCCGGTGCCGCATTACCGGCACCGTTCCTCGGTCGCGGCCTAGGTGCGGGCCGCCTCTCAGCCGCGCTCTCGCGGCTCCCGACACGGTCGCTCGGGCACATGCCGCCCGAACGTGCTGCGATGATAGCACCGTCGCGGTGCTTCCCGCCTACTGCTCCATCTGCCGCAGGTAGGGATACGGGTCGACCCAGTTGCCGTGCGGACCCATCTGAAGATGCAGATGCGTCGGTCCACCCGCAGCGTCGCCGGTGTTCCCGACGTAGCCGATGACCTGGCCCGCCTTCACGCTCTGGCCGACGTGGACGGCGTAGCGCGAGAGATGGGCGTAGTAGAAGGTCCACCCATCGTTGCCGCTCAACGTGATCGAGTTCCCGCCGAGGTTGTTCCAGTGAGGCCTCACCGTGCCCGCCACGGTGGCCACGCATGGGGTACCACGGGGAGACATGATGTCCGTACCCATGTGGTGCCGCCCGCCGGACCGGGGCGCACCCCACGTGTCCGAATAGGAGTGGACTCCCTGAACGGGGAAGACCATGCCGTTGGGGCCCGGCGGGTAGGAGCCGCCCGGGTGGCCCGACACCCAGGCCGATGCGAGTGACGCGAGGGCGCTCGCGTACTCCGCCTGACGAGCCGCGAGCTGCGAGTCCATCGCCCTCTGGCGCGCCTTCATCAGCGCGGTGGTGCGAGTTTGGGCGCTCGCGACCACGCCGAGTTGCCTGACGTTGCGAGCGAGCCGTGCCCGCGTGTTGATGACGTCGGCTGCGAGGTCGGCGTCGCTCGATGCGATCACCGTGGCCAGGTCCACTCGGGTCACGAAGTCCTGCCACGTCACAGACCCGAGAAGGAAGTCCAGGATCCCGTTGCGCCCACCGGCGCGGTACATCGCGTCGGCCCGCATCGCGAGCCGGGTCTGAGCCGCGGCCAGGTGGGCGTTCTCCGTCCGGATACTGGCCCTCGTCCTCGCCACCCGCGACTGCGTGTTCTCCAGCTGCGTGACCGAGTCCTCATAGGCGCGGTCCGCAGCGGAGACCTGGGCGCGGATCGCAGCGAGCTTCTGCTTCAACTGCGTGACGCCCGCCGCCTGGGCGGCCATCGGTGCTACCGCCTGGAGCCCGGCCATCCAAACGAGCATCGCCACGAGGACGGTGGCCGAGCGACGCGCCCAACGGGCTCGCCGTCCACTCACGCGCGGCGCGGCCCGAGTGTTCATCGCACGCCGAACACCTGCGCGATGGCCCGATAGGCGCCCTGTGCCACATTGTCCGCCCATTGCGGATCCGTGAAGGAAAGTTCGTCCGAGCTCGATGAGGTCGAGCCGAGGTCAAGACGGGCTCCCGGTACGCCCGTGTCCGTGAGGATGGTGTCGCTGCCGGGCGCCGTGGGTTGGCTGACGATGGACGGAAAGTCGCCCTTCAATGACGCCACGAGCGCCTGCGCAAGGGTGTCGGACTTCGGGAACTGCGCGACCGACGTCGTGGGCATCGTGAGCACCTGGAGCCCCCCTGCCCCTGACGGCAGGACCTCAAGGCCGATCAGCGCATCCGAAGGCGTGGCCTTCGCACGCTGCACCCGTGCAAGTGTGTTCGCGGCCGTCCCCTGATCCGTGACATCGCGAGTGAGCACGACGTGAGCGCCGGAAGCCTCAAGCAGGGCACGCAAGCGCCGCGCGACGTCCATCACCGGGTCCGACGCGGAGCCGACAGGCATAGGCGCCGGATCGATCACGAACGTATGGCCGGTCAGCTTCGCCGGCAGGACCGTCTGGGTCGCGTTGGTGCCCGCCGCGACAGTCACCCGGACGCTCGATCCGGTCTGCACGTCGCTGCCCGCGGACGGATCCGTGGCGATCACCGTGCCCTGGTCCTGTTCAGACGGCGCCGTCTCCACGACGACGGAGAGACCCTTTGCCGCGAGCTTCGACTGGGCCGTCCCCAACTGGAGGCCCAGGACATCCGGCATCGAGAACGTCTCGGAGCCGGCCGACAGGGCCACCTGGACCGCCGTACCGGCGTTCAGCGTGGTGCCGGGCCGCGGCTGTTGACTCACCACAGAGCCGGCGGCGACGGTGGCCGAGAACAGCTGGTCCGACACCACCATCTTCAGACCGGCCTCTTGAAGCCTCGTCTGGGCAGCCTTGCCCGTCAGCCCCTGTACGGACGGGACGCGAACGATGTTCCCCCGGACGACGAGCAGCGTGACGAGAACGATCAGGAGGATTGCCAGCACGGTGCCGCCGGCGGCCCACGGCACCCAACTCGGGATGAGCCCTCGTCTGCGCGTCTGGGGCGTGGCCTGGGAGGACGGGACCATCGGCGTGACCGCCTGTACTGCGGGGGCGCCCCCTTGTGCTCTCGGCGGCTGCGACGGGGGTGTTCCGAGCATCGCGGTCGACTCAGCAGCAGCGGCCGCCATGGCCTGCGCCGGCGTCCGCTTCGCGGCGGGGGCGGGCACTCCGCCCGGCTGCGCCTCCGCGTACGGCGTCTCGTCGGCTCGGGTTCCGAGCGGGTCGTCCGGCGGAACCCCGAATGAGCCGAGAGCCCCATCCTGCTGCGCTGACACGCTGGTGTCATCGGGGCCGGGCTGGCCGGCGTCAGAAGACGGCTTGGGAGGCTTGCTCATGGGCGTCAGTATACCAATCGGTCGGTTGCGAACTGCCGCGTGTGGTCGTATCATGCGCCCTTCCGCGGCAGACGCGGCGGAAGTCGATGACAACGGGATGCAGAGGCGTCGAGATGCCGACGTACGACTTCAAGTGCAAGAAGTGTTCCGAGGTGGTGGAGGTCGTGCGCCCCTCCACCGATGACTCCCCCGTCACGTGCCCGTCGTGTGGTGGCGAGACCAAGCGGGTCTTCTCGCCGGTCGGCGTCCACTTCAAGGGCTCAGGCTTCTACAGCACCGACAACCGCGCGGCCCCCAGGCCCTCTGCCGCCGCGCCCTCCTGCCCCACTCCCGAAGCCACGGCCGCCTGCAAGGACTGCCCTGCGGCGGAGCCTGCGCCGAAGGCTGACAACAAGGACTGACGCGCGGAGACCGGCGACAGTCTCGCGCCGCCGGTCTCCGACTTCCCCGCTGCGCGCGTTCTCGGTTCAGTCCCTGCGCACCCAGAACTTCTCGTTGCCGGTCCGATAGATCGTGTCGATGAACCTCACCGTCTTGCTCTCGGCGTCCATCGCGACGGAGTTCGTCCTCGCGCCTCCGCCGAAGTACCGGACACCGCGCAACATCTCTCCGTCGGTCACGCCGGTAGCGATGAAGGCCGCCTCGTCGGTGTTGACCAGCGTGTCCATCTCAAGGACGCCATCCATGTGGGGCGTGCCCATCTTGACCGCGCGCGCCTTCTCTTCGTCGCTGCGCCAGGCGAACCGGCCCATGAAGCAGCCGCCGATGCACTTCATCGCCGTGCATGCGAGCACGCCTTCCGGCGCGGCGCCGATACCCAGATACAGGTGGATGCCGGTGCCTTCGATGGCGGTCGCAACCGCTCCGAAGACGTCCCCGTCGGAGATGAGACGGATGCGCGCACCGGCCTCGCGCACCTCCCGGATGAGATCGACGTGCCGGTCCCGGTCCAGGATGCACACGACCAGATCCTCGACCGGGCGCTTCAGGGCCTTCGCCACGTTGCGGATGTTCTCGGTCGGTGTGGCGTCGATGTGCACGGCGTCCGCGGCCTCAGGCCCGACAGCGACCTTGTTCATGTAGGTGTCCGGCGCGTGGAGCAGGGTCCCCGACGGCGCGAAGGCGAGCACCGCCAGGGAATTCGACTGCCCGTAGGCCGTGAGGTTGGTCCCCTCGAGAGGATCCACCGCGATGTCGATGGCCTCGCCACCGTGCCCGACCTTCTCTCCGATGTAGAGCATGGGGGCCTCGTCGCGCTCCCCCTCGCCGATGACGACAGTGCCGTCGATCTCCACATCGGCGAAGGCTGCCCGCATGCCCTCCACGGCTGCGTCGTCGGCAGCGACCTTATCGCCTTTGCCCATCCACTTGCCTGCCGCGAGCGCCGCGGCCTCCGTCACTTCGAGCATCTCCACGATGCGCGTCGACCTCATGGTGCCCCCCTCCGCCCTCGCCCCGACTGCGCGT
>CAIKZH010000093.1 GCA_903831865.1 uncultured Coriobacteriia bacterium | reverse complement strand
TGATCGAGTTGAAGGACGCGCTGGGCGCGCCGGACCTCGGCCCGTCGGCGCCTGCCGCGAGCGCGGCGTCGGCCGAGGCGAGGGGCGCTCTCCTGGCGATGGGCTTCACGACCGCCGAGATCTCGATGGCCCTTCGTGACGCACCGGAGTCGGCCTCGGCCGAGACGCTGTTGCGCGGCGCGCTCAAGGCGCTTGGAGCGCCGAGATGACCGATCACGGCTCCAGCCAGTGGTTGCCGGAGGACGAGCGTCTCGTCTCCGCCCACTACACCGCGGACGACGTCGAGATCGATCGCACGCTGCGCCCGAAGAGGCTCGCGGAGTACCTCGGCCAGTCGAAGGTCAAGGAGTCGCTCGCGGTGTTGATCGAGGCCGCCGCCGGGCGCGGCGAGGCCCTCGACCACGTGTTGCTCTCCGGTCCTCCCGGACTGGGGAAGACGACGCTCGCGGGGGTCATCGCCAACGAGTCCGGCGTGACGATGCGGACCACCAGCGGTCCGGCGATCGAGCGCGCCGGCGACCTCGCCGCGATCCTGACGAACCTCGAGGAGCGCGACGTCCTCTTCATCGACGAGATCCACCGGTTGAGCCACCAGGTCGAAGAGGTGCTCTATCCGGCGATGGAGGACTTCTCCCTGGACGTCGTGATCGGCAAGGGACCGGCGGCCCGTTCGCTTCGCCTCGACGTGCCGCGCTTCACGCTCGTGGGCGCCACCACCCGGACCGGACTCCTCACCGGCCCGTTGCGCGATCGTTTCGGCATCGCCTTCCGGCTCGACTACTACAGCCCCTCCGACCTCGAAGCCATCGTCGCGCGCTCCGCGTCCATCCTCGGGGTCCGCATCGACCGCGGGGGAGCCGCCGAGATCGCGCGCCGCAGCCGAGGGACCCCCCGGCTGGCGAACCGTCTGCTGAAGCGCGTGCGCGACTACTCGCAGGTACGCCGGGACGGCGCCATCACCGAGGACGTCGCGGCCGAGGCGCTCGCGTTCTTCGAGGTCGACCACATGGGCCTCGATCGCATGGACGTGCGCATACTCGAGACGCTTGCGGTGAAGTTCTCGGGCAGGCCCGTGGGGCTGCACACCCTTGCCAGTTCAGTGGGCGAGGAGGTCGACACCATCGAGGACGTGTACGAGCCATACCTGCTGCAGCTGGGGTTCCTCATGCGCACGCCGAAGGGCCGCGAGGCGACCCCGCGCGCCTACGAGCATCTCGGCCTCGAGCCGCCTGCGAAGGGCACGCCGCAGGGCGGACTCTTCTGACGGACCGGATCGGGTGTCCGCGTGCCCTTCCGAGTCCTCAATCCTGAGGCAGCCTAGATCGTCGCCTCGTAGGCCCAGAGACCGTGCAGGTTGCACGATTCGATGGCCCGCAGGACGGTGCCCGCGGGGAGGACGACGGGCACGCAGAACCGCGGGAACGTGACGTCGGGCGAGAGGTCGAATCTCACGATCGGCGAGCCGTTCGCGAGAAGCTCGATCCAGCCGATGAAGTGGTCGGCTCCCTGCGGGTGCGGCACCAGGTGGCCGACCTCGATGTTGACCAGGGTCCTGTCGCCCGAGGGTTCGAGGGTGATGAAGGGCGTGTGCTTCTTCTCGAAGTCACCGAGGGAATCGAAGTCCTTCACGACGTTCACCGCTGGCGCGTCTGCCATGATTGCCTCCTTGGTTGTTGATGGCTGCGCGAGGATCGGCAGCGCACGTGGCGGTATGTACCCTCGGGCCTCTGGTCCCGTACGCTGTGCATCGTCACACTCGTTCATCCGGCGCGGCCTGAGCCGCGGGAGTGAGAGACCGAGCGAGGTTCCTATCGGTGAGAGGACGACAGATGACCCCGACGATCATCGACGGCAAGCTTGTCTCGGCGCTGGTCGAGCGGGAGACGCTCGCGCGCATCGAGGCGCTCACAGCGGCGGGCGTGACGCCCGGGCTCGGCGTCGTCCTCGTCGGTGACGACCCGGCCTCGGAGTCATACGTGAACATGAAGGAGCGGGACTGCGCGCGGCTCGGCATCACGAGCTTCGACACGCGGCTGCGCGCCGATGCGACCCAGGACGGTCTCGATGCCGTGATCGACGCCTTGAACGGGGACCCCCGCGTGCACGGCATCCTCATCCAGCAGCCCCTGCCGCGGCACCTGGACGTGGAGGAGGCCGTCGCGAGAGTGGATCCTTCGAAGGACGTGGACGGGCTGCACCCCGACAGCCTCGGCCGTCTCATGAGGGGCTTGCCGGGGCTGCGTGCCTGCACGCCCGCCGGTGTGATGCGCATGCTGCAGGAGTACGGAGTGACGCTCTCGGGAGCGCGCGCTGTCGTGATCGGTCGGTCGCTGCTTGTGGGGCGCCCGCTGGCGATGATGCTGCTGGAGGCGGACTGCACGGTGACGTGCTGCCACTCGCGCACGGTCGACCTGCGCTCGGTCTGCCGGGAGGCGGACCTGCTCGTGTCCGCGATCGGCCGGCCCGGGATGATCGGGGCCGGGTTCGTGAAGAAGGGCGCGGTGGTCATCGACGTCGGGATCAATCGCACGCCCGGCGGCCTTGTGGGCGACGTGGACTTCGAGGCGGTGGCGCCTCTTGCCTCGGCCATCACGCCCGTCCCGGGCGGGGTCGGCCCCATGACCAGGGCGATGCTCATGTCCAACACCGTGACCGCCGCCGCGCTGGCAGCCGGGGCGGCGTGAGAGGGGCCGAGCGGGTCTCGCTGAGAGCCGCAGACGGCCCTTGCGCGCGGCGGGATTATGCTAGTCTCATGGCAGAGCAAGGGCCTGGGAAGGCACCTGGGTCCGAGGATTGCGAGACGGTAAGTCCGGCTTCCGAAGGCGCGGCCCGCGGTGCGGCGTGAGATGCGCAGGACGAGGGGGACAAGCACGTCGCACGGAAGTGCCTCGGGCGGCCGGGGCGGAAGGTGGGTCACGCATGGCGGCGGGTACCGTGAAGTGGTTCAACCCGGACAAGGGCTACGGCTTCATCGCTCGTGAGGACGGGGACGACCTGTTCGTCCACTACTCGGAGATCAACATGGAAGGCTTCAAGACCCTCGCGGAGGGTGAGGCGGTCGAGTTCGACGTCACCGAGGGGCAGAACGGCAAGCTTCAGGCCTCCAACGTGCGCAAGGCCGAGTGACCGGCGCGACTGCGCTTCTCGACACGGCACAAGGAGGGCGGCCCGCACCAGCCGCCCTCCTTTCGTATCGAACGGACCGACCGCGGTCCGGCTCCCTATACTTGTGCGCATGAGAGTCATGCTCCATGCCTGCTGCGGGCCCTGTCTGCTCGAGCCCTACGACCAGCTGGCTGCCGCGCACGAGGTGCGGGTCGTCTACGCGAACCCGAACATCCATCCGCTGGCGGAGTACGAGCGCCGTCGCGACACGCTGCTCGAGTACGCCCGTGCGCGCGGCATCGAGACCGACGTTCTTCCATATCGTCCTCAGGACTGGGACGCGGCCGTGCATGGGCTGGAGGCCGCTTCGCCTTCACGGTGCCGTGCGTGCTTCCGGCTGCGCCTGGGGATGGCGGCGCGACACGCGGCCGCCAAGGGGTTCGATGCCGTCGCCACCACCTTGACGGTGAGCCCCTACCAGGATCTCGAGCTGATATGCAGCGCCGGCCAGGAGGCCTGCGCTGCCGAAGGTGTGGAGTTCCTGGTCACCGACTTCCGCGACCGATACCCCGCGGCGGTGCGCCGCAGCAGGGAACTCGGGATGTATCGGCAGAACTTCTGCGGGTGCCGGTACTCGGCGATCGAGGCCGCCGAGACCCGGGAACTCAGGAGGGTCGAACGCGCGGGGCGGCGCCCGCAGCCTGAAGGGCGCGCTCGCAGCTAGCTAGTGTCGCTCCCTGGGAGTGCGCTCGGGTCTCGGCTCGCGGATCCCCAGCTCCACCTCGCGGGCCTTGCGCTCGCGGTCGCGTGCACGGATATGCGGGACGCTGCGCGCGTAGTGCCAGTTGCGGGCCGGGCTGAGTCCCGGGCGTGTGACGGTCGTCAGACGGGCCTCGAGTGCGAGGCGCAGGTCGTCCGCGGTCTCACCGGGGAAGTAGGTGCGGCTTGTGCCTATGGCGCGCAGGATGTGGGCGTCGCTGCCTCCGGTGCGCGCGAAGCGGTCACCCGCGCGGTACTGGTAGACCCGCGCGACCCAGTTGGCCACGAACAGCAGGGGGGTCGAGTTGGCGATCTCCATGCCGTCGTAGTCG
>CAIKZH010000092.1 GCA_903831865.1 uncultured Coriobacteriia bacterium | reverse complement strand
TGCTCGCGCCGGATGCCGTAGAGAGCGAACATCTGCTCGTCCCAGGTGAGCGCGTCGTTGACAGGGTCGTAATCCCAGACGCCCACGCCGCCGGCGCGCGCGGCCAGAGAGAGGCGTTCGGTGGTCTGCCGAAGCGCCTCCTCGGCCTGCATACGTTCGGTGATGTCACGGGCGATGACGACCATGCCGGCAGGCTGCCCCCGCGCGTCCCGGATCAACTCGCTGCTCACCTCGTTCGGGAACGTGCTGCCGTCGGCGCGGAGCCCGAGGTACGCGCGCGGGCCCGAAAGGGCTCCCGCGGACATGAGCGCCGCGTTGGCTTTGGCCCGATCCCGATCCTCAGGCGCCAGGAAGTCGTAGATCGAGCGACCCAGCCCTTCCTCCACCCGTTCGTAGCCGTACATTGCCGGGGCCGTAGGAGACGTCAGGCGAACAAGACCCTGCGCGTCGGTGATCGTGATGTTCTCGGGGGAAGCGCTGAGGATGGAGCGGTAGAGTTCCTCGCTGTCGCGCAGTGACTCTTCCGCCTGCTTGCGCTCCGTGATGTCGAGCTCGGTGCCGGTCATTCTGCGCGGGCGGCCGTCGCCGTCCCACTCCGAGACCTTGCCCTGGTCCAGCACCCAGACCCAGTGCCCGTCCTTGTGGCGCACGCGCGCCTCGCAGGCGTAGATCGCCGACTCCCCACGGAAGTGCTCTTCGAGCAGCTGGTCGGCGCGCTGCAGATCGTCGGGGTGAGTGAGGCGCCTCCAGGTCTCGATGGAGGTCGGCGCGAGCTCGGCCAGCGTGTAGCCGGCGATCTCGGCCCAGCGCTCGCTGAAGGTCTCCTCGCCGGTCTGCACCTGCCAGTCCCAGAGCCCGACGCCCGAGCCTTCGACGGCGCGAGCCAGCTGTTCCTCGCTCTGGCGCACGCGGTCCGCCGCCTGTTTGTTCGCCGTGACGTCACGATTGCTCACGCGGCGGCCCAGCCACTGCCCGTCTTCGCCATAGACGGCGGCGCTCCATTGGCTGATCCAGCGAGTCTCGCCGCCGGGCGTGACGATGCGAAACTCAAGATCCAGGGGCCGGTCCTGAGCCTTGTGGGCGAGCGAGTCATGGTGGGCGCGGACCTTTGCCTGGTCGTCCGGATGCGTGATCTTCAGGGGGAGGTCCGGGTCGGCCAGGAACTCGGCCGCCGTGTGCCCTGTGATGCGCTCGCAGGAAGGGGACACGTAGCGATACGTGCCATCGGGATTCCGCCATGTCTCCCAATCGTACGTGAAGTCCGCCACCAAGCGGAACTTCTCTTCGCTCTCGCGCAGCGCTTCCTCCGCCTGCTTGCGCTCCGTCAGGTCGATCATGACGGTGAGGAGATACTGCTGCCCCCCGCTCTCGATGATCTCCCCGGAGAAGACGCCGTCGAGGATGGTCCCGTCCCTGCGCCTGATACGAAGCTCACGATCGGCCACGCGGCCCTGCTCCCGCAGCTGGTCCGCCACGTCATGCTGCTCCTCCGGCTCGACGAAGAGCTCCAGCTCAAGGCTTGTCCGGCCGATGACCTCGTCGCGCGTGTAGCCGAGCGTGTCGAGGAACGCATCGTTGACGTCGATCAAATGCTGCTCCGGCAGACTGCTCACCGCCATCGACGCCGGGTTGCTGCGGAACAGGCGGTCGAACTTCTCCTCCGAAAGCCTCAGCGCCGACACGTCCTTGGTCACCCCGAACAACGCCGGCTCTCCGTTCCACACGCCGGGCACCACGCGAGTCTCGACCGGGATCTCGGCGCCACCCTTGGTGACGACGGGGACCGGGCAGAAGGCGGCCTCCCCGGCGAGCATGGCCGCGACGATCGCCCCCGCCTCCTCGCGGCGCGCGGGCGGATGCACATCGAGGACCGGCCGGCCGAGGAGTTCGTCTTCGGTGTATCCGAGGCGGCGACAGACCGTCTCGTTGACGTGGATCATGTTGCCGGCGCCGTCGAGCACGAAGAGCAGATCGTCGATCGTGTTGAAGAAGGTGTCGAAGTTCTGCCGCCAGCGCGTCGCCTCGGCGGCCCCT
>CAIKZH010000091.1 GCA_903831865.1 uncultured Coriobacteriia bacterium | reverse complement strand
CGGCGTGACCTCGAGCAGTTCGTCGTCCCGAATCCACTCGAGCGCCTGCTCGAGCGTCTTCTTGTGCACCGGCAGCAGGCGCACCGCGTCCTCGCCCTGAGAGCGCATGTTCGTGAGCTTCTTCTCGCGCACGATGTTCACGTCGATGTCCTGCTCGCGCGCGTTTTCGCCGATCACCATGCCCTCGTAAACACGGTCGTTGGGCTCGATGAAGATCTCGCCCCGGTCCTGCACCTTCTCGATCGAGTACGGCGTCGCCGTGCCCTCGCGATCGGACACCAGCGCGCCCGTGGTGCGGTGCGGGATGTCGCCCATCCACGCCTCGTAGCCGTCGAACAGGTGGTTCAGGAGACCCGTGCCGCGCGTGTCGGTGAGGAACTGGCTGCGAAAGCCGATCAGGCCTCGCGACGGAATCCGGAACTCGAGCCGCACGCGGCCGGTGCCGTGGTTGACCATGTTGGTCATGCGCCCCTTGCGGGTGCCGATCTTCTGCGTCACCACGCCGACGAACTCCTCGGGACAGTCGATCACGAGGTGCTCCATCGGCTCCATGACCTTGCCCTTCTCGTCGTGCGTGATGACCTCGGGCTTGCTCGCCGCCAGCTCGAAGCCCTCGCGGCGCATCGTCTCGATGAGAATGGCCATCTGCAGTTCACCGCGGCCCGCGACCTCGAAGATGTCGGGCGTCTCACCGGGCGTGATGCGGATGCTGACGTTGGTCAGCAGCTCACGCTCGAGCCGCTCCCTGAGGTTGCGGGACGTGACGAGCTTGCCTTCCTGCCCCGCGAACGGCGAGTTGTTCACGCTGAACATCATGCTCACCGTGGGCTCGTCGATCGTCACCGCAGGCAGGGCGATCGGGTTCTCCGGGTCGGTCACCGTCTCGCCGATGTGCACCTCGTCGAAACCGGCCAGCGCCACGATGTCGCCCGGCCCCGCCTCCATCACCTCGACGCGCTGCAGGCCCTCGAACACGTACAGGTTCGTGATCCGCGACTTCTCCAGGCGGCCGTCGCGCCGCATGAGCATCACGTCCTGGCGCGGGACCATGCGTCCGTTCACTACGCGGCCAATGGCGAGGCGGCCGACGAAGTCGGAGTAGTCCAGGTTGAGGATCAGCATCTGCAGCGGCATCGCGGGGTCGTACTTTGGCGCCGGGATCGTGTCGACGATCGCCTCGAAGAGCGGCTTGAGCTTGAAGTCCTCGCCCTCCGGCGTGAGCCGGCAAATGCCGTCGCGCGCGATGGTGTAGAGCACGGGGAAGTCGAGCTGGTCCTCGTGCGCGTCGAGATCGATGAACAGGTCGTAGACCTCGTCCAGCACTTCCGCCACGCGAGCGTCCTTGCGGTCGATCTTGTTGATCACGACGATCGGCTGCAGGCCAAGCTCCAGCGCCTTCTTGAGCACGAAGCGCGTCTGCGGCAGCGGCCCCTCGCTCGCATCCACCAGCAGCAGCACGCCGTCCACCATCTTGAGCGTGCGCTCGACCTCGCCGCCGAAATCGGCGTGACCGGGAGTGTCCACCACGTTGATCTTGTACTTGCCATAGCGCACCGCGGTGTTCTTCGCGAGGATGGTGATGCCCTTCTCGCGCTCGAGGTCGTTGGAGTCCATGACGCGTTCCACGACTTCCTGGTTCTCGCGGAACACGCCGCTCTGCCACAGCATGGCGTCCACGAGCGTCGTCTTGCCGTGGTCGACGTGGGCGATGATGGCGATGTTGCGCAGGTCCTCTCGGACCGCCGTGGCCTTGGAACTCTTCGGGCTCAAGGGTGCTCCTCCAGTGTGCGGGGGCTGTTCAGGTACGAGTGCAGCTGTTGCCACAGCCCCTCGCGTTCAAACAGTGAGTCGTAGCTGTACAGGGCGACGGCCGGAAAACCCAGCTCCCGCGCGCCCTTGATCTTCGCCGCCGCGGTGGCCGGGGACGTGTTGTAGATGGCGATGCCGGGGACCAGCCGGGCGACCCCGACCTGGGCCGACATGGCGGCGAGCTGCCCCACCACGGTCTGCACGCGTGGGGCGTAGCACATCGCGAAGGCCCGGTCGAGCAGGCCCTCGCGCACCCACTCCACCCATGCCTGGCGATTGCGCCGCACCGCCGTCAGCGTGTCCGCGAGCACGGCGGCGGACAGGGAGATCCCGGGCCGCACGGCGCTCAGCGAGTCCCGAACCGCCCGGACGATCGCCGTGACCTGCGCCTCCTGGAAGGCGGCCCACGCGGAGTCCATCCGCGCCCGCTCCGCCGGCGCGAGGCGGTGAAACATGATCGGATCCACGCCGT
>CAIKZH010000090.1 GCA_903831865.1 uncultured Coriobacteriia bacterium | reverse complement strand
TTCTCGAGCATGGGCCCGACCGCCAAGCAACTCGACGCGGCGGTCAAGGGCCGCCCCGTCGTCGTCTGGGACCAGAGCTACCACGAGATCTGGGTCAACAACGCAGCGCTCAAGATGGCCGGCATCACCAGCAAGACCAAGGACCCCAAGGGGGGCGTGATCGAGCGCTACCCGGGCACCACTCAGCCGTCCGGCGTCCTGCGTGAATCTGCCACTTCGCTCGTCACAGACAAGGTGCCCGACTTCACGGTGGCCCAGTACGAGCAGGGCTTGCTTCACCTCCAGCGCGACGTCCTCGGCCCGCTCGGCGTGACCACGGTGTTCGACGCCAGCCTGGAGCCGGGCGGCAACGCGATCGCGGCGTTCGAGGACCTTGAGCAGCGAGGCCTGCTCACCGTGCGCTACCGCGGGGCCATCCACTTCGACCCCGGTTCGGGGACCGTGGATCAGCAGGTCCAGAAGGCGGTCGCCGAACGCGCCAAGCACACCGGCGATCTCTTCCAGACCAATACCATCAAGTTCTTCATGGACGGCGTGGTCGACGGCCATACGGCGCTGCTCGACGAGCCGTACAAGGACCGGCCCGGATTCACCGGCAAGCCGGTGTGGCAGTGGGCCGAGCTCAAGGACGCCGCGACAAAGGCGGCTCAGCAGGGCTTCCAGCTGCACTTCCACGCCATCGGGGACGCGGCCGCGAGCATGGCGCTGAACGCCATCGGCGCGGCAGAGATCGCCACCGGCGATACGCATCCGCGGGACGGCATCACCCACCTGCAACTCGTGACGCCGAGCGACTACGAGCGCTTCGCGCAACTGAACGTCGTGGCCGTCACCCAGCCCTACTGGTTCGTCAAGGACAGCTACTACTGGGACCTGCAGTTGCCGTTCCTCGGCAAATGGCGGGCCGACCACGAGTACCCGATGCGCAGCTTCTTCGACCACGGAGTCGTGGTGACCTCGAGCAGCGACTACCCGGTCACCATCCCGCCAGACCCGCTGCAGGCCATCCAGACCGGCGTCACGCGCTACTTCCGCGGCGCGAGCGAGTGGTCGGTCAAGAAGAACGACCCACTGTGGCTGGCACAGCGGGTCACAGTGCGGCAGATGCTCGACGCCTCCACGATCAACGGCGCGTTCTCGACGTTCACGGACGCGGGCACCGGCTCGATCGAAGTCGGCAAGTCGGCGGACTTCATCGTGCTCAGCAAGAACATCCTCACGTGTCCGACCACGCAGATCAGCAAGTCGCGCGTGGTCCTCACCGTCTTCCAAGGCAAGGCCGTGTGGGACCGGGCGGGAGACGTGGGTGTGAAGGAGGGGATCCACGCGATCCAGGTAGGCATCCAGAGCTGGTCCGTCGACCACGGTGACAGATACCCGGACGCCTCCGTGGTGACCCAGGCGGGGCTCGCCTTCTACGTGGACAACTGGTATCCGAACCCCTGGACCGGCAAGCCGATGGCGCCGGGCACCGCCGCCGGCGACTACGTCTACACGCAGCTCGACGGCGGCAAGTACTTCAAGCTCGCCGGGCGCCTCTCGAACGGCACGGACTTCGTCGTGCCATG
>CAIKZH010000089.1 GCA_903831865.1 uncultured Coriobacteriia bacterium | reverse complement strand
GTATCGTTCATGCGAGGTGATCTGGCGATACTTCGGCAACGGTTCCCCTTTGCTTGGCGGTGGAGAGGAACCCGGAGTGTCCCAGATTGCCTCACCCATCGTCCGGGGGTCGGGCGTTGCACTTAGTATCTGAATCCGCGAAGCCAAACAAGGGCTACTACTCGTACTCGTCGTGCCGCCTGACCTCCACTATGGCTGGCGTGCCCTCGACTTGGTGGTATCGCTATACGCCGACGATGAAGGGCCCCTACACCTTCTATGTCACGTTCGCGGGTACCGGCACGTACGCCTCTTCAGACTCGCGTCCGAGCTGTGTCAAAGTCACGGTGAAGTAGCAATCCCGCGGGGGGCGCCCGAGGCGCGGCCCCGAAGTTGTTTCCCCGAGAACGGTCCTGGCTCCCTCACCCGAGGGAGCCAGGACCGTTCGCCCTGATCGAGCTCCGGCATGGAGCGTACCGGCGCCGCAGTGATGTCAGAAGTAGGTGAGGACAACGGGGGCCGCACCGTCCGAGTGGTGGGATTGTGCCACCATGTCGACGGCGTGAGAGGCACGCTCCAACGGGAGCGGATCGGCTCGACGGCAAGGATCGATCGACGCTCGCGGGGACCCGGACTGGCCTTCGGCGGCGGCTCTCGCCATGATAGCCTCCACTTCAGGTCGAACCTTCGCGGCACTTGGCCCGAGATGGTCCGCTCCACGCCTTCTCTTGCATGCTCCCCATGCAACTACTCACCGAGAAACCGCAGGTCAGAGGTGGCGGAGGGGGTGGGATTCGAACCCACGAGCCCCTACGGGCCAGCGGTTTTCAAGAGCGTCTCCGCACTCCGAGAAGCCGCTGGTAGTGGCGTTGTCGCGCAAATGCCACGAGTGCGTTTCGCAGTCTCTACGAGATACGGCTACGATTTCTTGTCGCATGGTTGTGTCGAGATGTGTCCCAGAGGGCCACATGTGACCCGATGTGACCTGGGTTTCGCGGCCGGTTCAGGACGGCGACGCGGCCTGCGCACGGATCCAGTTGACGAGCAGCAGGTCCAGCCCGAACTCGTGGGTCGTGAGCCAGTCCGCCAAGAAGTCCTGGAGAGGCTTCACTGCCGTCCATTCACCCTTTCGGAACTCAAGCACTCTGAGGCGCGCGTACGACTTGAACTCGTCGTGCTCGTCGACCATCTCTTTCGTGGGCTCCGCCGGGTACTGGACCTGCCTCATTACGTTCTCTTCGGCATGGAAGTGATCGAGAGTGAAGTCCATGACCGCGTCGAGCGCGCGGAGCACCTCGTCGTGTGACTCGAGTTCGGCTTCCGTGAGTTGGTCGACGAGCTCGAGGATCTGACGATGCTGACGGTCGATCAGCTCGTTGCCCGTCTCAAAGGACGCATCCCACGTGATCTCCATCTATCGCTCCCAAATCGTTGGATTCTGCATGGGGGATGGTCCCTGGGCTTCGAGGGCTCATCCCTACTTCGACTCCATGGCCTCGCGCTTCGTCTGGCCGACCTCGATCAGGTAGCCGTCGGGATCACGCATGTAGGCGCGGATCTCGCGCACGTGGTCCTTGGGCTCGGTGAGGAACTCGGCACCGCCGGCGCGCCACTGCTCGTAGACCAGCGCGATGTCCGGCACTCGCAGGTTCATGAAGGCCGAGATGGTGTTGGGATCGCTCGGGGGGCGTGCCGTCACGGTCGGCTTGTCGTCCGTAGGCCCTCCGCCGATGTTGATGATGATCCAGGTGTTGGCGAGCTTGACCATCGCAGGCGTGCCCTGCTCGTCGCCCTCCATCGCGACCTCGCCACCCAAGACCTTGGAGTAGAAGTCTCGCGAGCGGGCGACATTGTTCACGATCAGCGTGAAGGTCACGCTCATGTCCTCGCTCGGCATCGGCATCTTGGTCATGTCCATGGCGCGTCCTTTCGGGTCATCGGCGGGATCAGTCGTAGCCGGAATCTACCCGCGCTTCGACCACACCGAACGAGCCGATCCGGGTTGCGGCAACTCTAGGAGCGCAGTGCCGCCTTCGAGCGCCCGAGTCCTCGCAGATCACGGCCGAGTTGTGAGGAGAAACCGCAGTTCAGAGGTGGCGGAGGGGGTGGGATTCGAACCCACGAGCCCTTGCGGGCCAGCGGTTTTCAAGTGCGTGACCGCACTCCGAGAAACCGCAGGTAGTGGCGTTGTCGCGCAAATGCCACGCGTGTGTTTCGCAGATTCTACGAGATACGGCTACGGTTTCTTGTCGCATGGTTGTGTCGAGATGTGTCCCAGACGGCCACATGTGACCTGATGTGACCTGGGTTTCGAGGCGCTTCAGTCCGAGGTGGATGCCGCCTGTTCGTGGAACACCTCGCTCGTCATCTGACAGCGCCCATTCTCTTGAATCCCCGCCGCGCAGGGGGCTATCCTTCCAACTATCACCAGTAGGAAGAGCGCTCATGGATGATGACCTCCACAGCGACATCGTTCGGGTCGAGTGCCCTCACGGCGGCCGGCAGACGCCACTCGGAATCGTCCGCGTAGGCAAGCCGACGATTACTCTCTGTGAGCGGTGCGGCGCGACGTTCGCGATGGACGCGGATGAGATGGCGCGCAGGATCGTGAGGCCGCAGGAATCATCTGCCGGCTTTAGGACCGCAGCGCCGCCTTCGAGCGCCGACGCCTGACCTTTCGCGGCTCCCACACGTCGCCCAGGATCTGCGCCGCCTCAGCCATCCGTTCGCGCCCGGGCGCCAGGTAGAAGGCGTCGGTCGTGGCCTGTGAGGAATGCCCGAGGCGCTGGCTGACCACCCACAGGGGCACGCCTGCCTCCAGCAGCCGGGTGGCGTTGGTGTGGCGCAGGTTCTTCAGCGCCACCTTGCGAAGCCCGGAGGCGGTGACGTGGCGGCTGTAGAGTTCGCTGATCCGGTTGGGTCGGACCGCAGCCCCGTTCTCGGACGTGAGGGGCCCGATGCCCCGCAGCTCCTTGAGGCGTGCGCGGATCGGGGGCGAGAGGTCGATCACCCGGCGTGACTTCGAGGTCTTGGGCGGCTCCGTCCACACACGTCCGTGTGCCTCGTGCACTCCCTTCGTGATGTCCACGGTCCCCGCATTGAAGTCGATGTCGCTCCACTTCAGCGCCGCGGCCTCGGATCTCCGGAGCCCGCAATCGAGTGTGACCAGGACATGCGCCTCGAGGAGGTGGCCGCGGAAGGCAGCGATGTAGGCGCGCGCCTCAAGCGCGGTCAGGACATCGGGCGGTGTGCGCTCGATCTTCGGCGCGTCGACTGCATCCAGAGGGTTGGCCGGCAGCAGCCTCCACCTCACGGCACGTCCCAAGGCCGCGTGCAGCACGCGATACGCATGCTGGCGCGTACACGCAGAGAGCTTGAGATCGCTCAGCCGAGCGAGCCAGCTGTCGAGCGAGAAGGGGTCGATCTCCGAGAGCGCAAGGTCTCCCAGGTACGGGAGCACCTGCTGCTTCATCTTGCACTTGTAGCCGTCGATCGTGCGCTCCCGAAGCCTGAGCGAGGGGATCCAGACGCCATCGACATAGGAGCGCAGGGTCATCGTCGCGGTGGGGGGAAGCTGTGCCTCCACCAGCAACGCGGCGAGTGCCTGCTCCGCAGCAAGCCTCCCGCCGCTCACCGTCCGAGTGAGCACACGGCGCTCCCCGGTCGCCGGGTCACACCCGGATCCGACGCGCACACGGAATCTGCCGTTGCCCAAGGGCAGCAGCGATCCGACAGAGCGCCGTGTCACCGCTGCATCATCTTGAGGATGTCCTCCGCGAGGTCAGGATCGGCCGCGCGAAGGAAGTCTCTGATACCGAGCTCGGGCTTGAGAGTGACCAGCATGGCCAGCGCCTCACGAAAGGTCGGCTCCTGCTTGCCCTTCTCCAGCTCATAGAGGGTGCGCTCCGAGATCCGCAGCCGAGTCTTGGCCGCCATGGCGTCGCAGAAGTCCTGCCCGCGAGCGAACTGCCGCTCGCGCAGAGCCCGCAGGATCGCCCCGTACATCCGGTCCTCATAGATCGGCTGCAGCCCGTCTGTCTCGATCGCCTGCTCACCCGCGACCGCTTTGCCCTGGTCCGATTTCGCCTTCGTCATGAATGTCGTACCTCCGCCTGATACTGGTTTGTCCGCCCCTGCCGTATCTTCACAACGGCTCCATAGTACCTCGTTTTGGCGTTCTTGGAGGAATGTTGACCGCCGACACGGGCCGGGTCTACGATGAGCGTAGAGGTTGCGCCAACGCGTAGAGAGGTCCGCAGATGTCCGAGGTCCGCACGTGCTCGATCGACGAAGCCGCCAAGCGGGTCCCCATGGACCGCGGAAGGCTGCGGGCGCTCGTGCACGCCGACCGGGTGCCGCACCTGCACACCGGCAAGAGAAAGGTCCGCATCCCTATCGAGGTCTTCGACGCCTGGATCGACTCCACGTCGCTTTCCAACATGACCAACCGCACATGAAGAGGGGAAGCGAAGGGACTTTGAAGGCAATCGCCGTGGGGACGCAGCTGGTGGTGCGCGAGGCGTGGGGCGAGGCCGCACACGCGGTGGTCGTGCGCGACGGCGGAGCGATGGTGCGCGTCACGCTCGATGACGGGAAAGACGCGTGGATCCCGCGCGAGCGGCTCGTGGTCGACCCGCAGGAGGTCTCGCGATGAGCGACGACACCGCACTGGCCATTCGCCAGACAGAGGCCCTCACGCCCGCCGACATCATCGGACAGGTCGCGCTCATCCAGCAGGTGATGGCCGGGGTGATGCACGACGGCGAGCACTTCGGCCGGATCCCGGGCTGCGGGGACAAGCCCAGTCTGCTCAAGCCGGGTGCGGAGAAGCTCGCGATGACGTTCCGCCTCGCGCCGGAGTACGACATCAAGGTCGAGGACCTGGGCAGCGAGCATCGCGACTACCTCGTGGTGTGCTCCCTGCGCTCGCTCACCTCTCGCGAGTTCGTCGGCCAGGGCGTCGGCTCCTGCTCGACAAAGGAGGCCAAGTATCGCTTCCGCACGGGAGCGGTGGAGTTCACCGGCGAGCCCGTGCCCTCCGAGTACTGGGACGCGCGCAAAGACGACCCGACGGGCGCGCTCGAGCTGATCGGCGGCCGCGGGCACTCCACGAAGAAGAACCCGGACACGGGTGTGTGGGAGATCGTCGTGGCGGGCGAGAAGGTCGAGCACGACAACCCGGCAGACAACTACAACACGACTCTGAAGATGGCGCAGAAGCGCGCCTTCATCGCGGCGATCCTGTCGGCCACCGCAGCCTCCGACATCTTCACCCAGGACCTCGAGGACCTGCCGGCTCAGCCGGTGCGGCCCATACAGGGCACGGTGCTCGCGGCCGACGAGACGCTGTGGCAGATCGAGCAGGGTTGGAAGGCTCTCGGGCGTCCTGAAGCCTCGCTCCATGCCGCGATCCTGCAGCGCTTCGGCACTCGGAAGCTGCGGGAGCTCACGCCCGAGCAGGCAGAGCAGGTGCTTGCCGGGATCCGCGACACGGCGGCCCGGCCGTGAGCGCCTCCGTCCACGTCGAGCTGCCGTTGCCGCCGACTTCGAACCACTGCTACGTCAACGCGCTGCACCACGGCCGTCGTCAGCGCGTGCTCACGGCGCTGGCCAAGTCGTGGATGACCTCCGCGGCGATGCTGGCCACCGGCGCCTGCCGGCGTGCGGGCTGGAAGCCGGTGGAGGACAAGGTGGTCGTCGAGCTGCGGGTGAGCTGGCCTGACCACCGCAAGCGCGACACCTCCAACCTTCACAAGCTTCTGGGCGATGTACTCGAGGGCATCGTCTACGTCAACGACCGCTACGCGCTGCTGCGCGACATGGACTACGCGGTCGATCGCAAGCGCCCTCGCCTCGACATCACGTTCTACGTGCTGGAGGAGTCGTGAGCGCCCCGAACTACCGCGCCGAGGCGCTTGCCTGGATCCGCGCACATCCCGACGCGTGGCAGCTCTTAGTCGAGCTCGCGCTGATCCGTGTGCGGATGGGCCGTCGCTTCAGCCCGAAGTCGCTTGTGGAGCGCGCACGGTGGGACGCGCCCAACAACCTGTTCACTCCTGCCGGCGGCTACAAGCTCAACAACAACCACACGGCCTATCTGGGCCGTGAGCTCGCGCGCCAGTTCCCTGAGACACGCGCCTTCATCTCGTTTCGCCGCGCAGGAGACGAGCCGGTCACCGCTTCCAACGATGACGGTCACGCGGGACGCGTGACATCCGTGACTGCCCACCGCGTCGACCTATAAGGAGGTCCACATGCAGTTCCTCGCTTTGCTCGCGCACTACTGGCCGGCGCTCTCGCCACTCGTGCTGCCCTACCTTGTTCAGTTCGCCGCGTCACGGTCGTGGCCGAGTGCGTGGAAGCTGGCGTTCGCGATCGCGGTCTCCGCGCTCTTCGGTCTCCTCGGCGCCCTGGTCGCCTCCGGGATCCCGTCAGCCGCGGTACTCGCCGTGTGGATCGGGGCGGTGATCCTCGGCACGCAGGTGACCTTCCGCGCCTTCAAGGCGATCGGCCTCACGAGCTCGTGGCTCGACGCGCTGCTCGCCTTTGGCTCCGACGTCGTCTCCCCTCTGGCAGTCAAGCAGGTCGGGCGATGAGCCAGCCGTGGATCAAGATGTGGACCGAGGCCCGCAACGACCGCAAGCTCGATCTGCTCTCAGACGCCCAGCACCGCGTGTGGCACAACCTGCTGCTGTACTCGGCCGAGCAGGAGGCACGTGGCACCTTCCGCGACAGCGGCGTCCTGGCCATCGAGGTGGCCCGCGGCGACCAGGCACTGCTTCAGGAGACGATCGAGAAGTGCGCGGCGCTGCAGATGCTCGTGGCAGACGGAGAGGGCGGCTACGTCTTCCGGGCCTTCGAAGCCCGCAACGCCGGCAAGCCCTCCGACACGCCTGAGGCGGTCAGGGAGCGCAAGCGCCGCCAGCGTGAGCGCGAGGCAGCGCAACGGGAGCTCTCCCGCTCGAAACCGTCTCCGTCACACCCCGGTCACGACGCGTCACGACCTGTCACGCGTGACTGTCACGAAGAGGGAGAGGTAGAGGGAGAGGGAGAGGTAGAAGAAGACACCCCCCAAACCCCCCTCGAAGAGCCCCGTGTTGGCAACATCGTCGAAGTCTCCAAAGCCTTCGAGCGCTACACAGGCTCCACCGCTCCGAACATGCTCGCGCTCTGCGCCGATCACCCCACCGACCGCCTGATCGAAGCGATCCGGCTCGCGGCCGACGCGGGCAAGCCCAACGTCAGCTACATCCGTGGCGTTGCCAGACGCCTGGCCTCCGAAGGCTGGAGTCCGCAGGACGCTGACTCCTCCAGCATCGTGTGGGAAGGCACGGTCATCGACCTGTCGAGATACGGCGAGCCGGGGGTGGACCGATGAGGACTCCCAGCATCGAGGACGCCCTGATCGATGCAGTTCTCCTGAACTGGCGCGTCTACTCCCAGTGCGCTCAGATCGTCGAACCCACCGACTTCGCCAGCGAACGCCTCGGCAAGCTCTGGAAGCTGCTCGCCGAGATGATCTCGGAGGGCGCGGCTGTCGACGTGGTGACGGTCTCGCAGAGGTGCGACATCGACCGCATGGTCCTGCTCGAGGCGCAGGATGCCTGCGCGATCTCGGCTCACGGCCTCGACTACGCTCACGCGGTGCGCCTGGCGGCCGATCGCCGCATGGTGGCTCGCAAGGCATCGATCCTGTCGCACACCGCCCTGGACGACAGCGACCCCATCACGCTGGCGGCCGAGACGCTCGCGGGGCTGCGGACCCGTCAGCGCGAGAGCGCAACGAGTGCCGCAGAGCTGCTGCCCGCGAGATACGAGCAGCTCTCGACCCCGCGTGACTTCATCGGCTTCCCGAACTTCCCCTCCGTGCACCTGCACGCCGGCGACATGTTCGTGATCGGCGCCAGGCGAGGCGTGGGCAAGTCGGCGCTGGCCGCGCAGATCGCCGATGAGTGGAGCCGGGAGTATCCGACGCGCATCTACTCGCTCGAGATGCTGAAAGGGGATTGGGCCGACCGTCTGATCGCCCGTCACGCCGGCGTGAGCGTCAACGAACTGGACGAGGGACTCACCCACGAGCAGGCCGAGGTGGTCAGGCTGCTCACGAGCGACCTGCTGACGCTCGAGCTCTCGATCGCCGACCACATCTCCACCGTCGACGCGCTCATCGCCGACATCAGACGCTTCGCCACCGAGGGCGGCAAGATCGCCATCGTCGACTACCTGGGCCTGCTGGTGTCAAAGGGACGAGGGGAGTCGCGCTACGAGGCGGTGACCGAGGCGAGCCGGCGCCTGAAGTCGTGCGCCCTGGCCACCGGGATCGTGCTCGTGGTGCTCTCGCAACTCTCTCGACAGAGAGACGCGAGCGGCAGGGAGAGAGTGCCGTCCCTAAGCGACCTCCGGGACTCGGGGGCGGTCGAGCAGGACGCGGACGGCGTGCTGCTGCTGCATCGCTTCACGCCGGACGACATGAAGGTTCGTGAGGACCTGAGCAAGCAGTGGGACGTCAGGGACCTCACCGGCCTCGAGACGGCCGACGACCTCGCGCAGTTCGACTTCGCCAAGATGCGCCGGGGTGCGTCGTTCGTGCAACCCATGCGGTGGTCGGGGCCCGGTCAGTACTTCTCGCGGGTGCCGAAGTGGTAGGGCGCGGCAGCATGCGAGACACCCACGCCATCGACCATTTCACCGCGCTCGTGGGACGAGAGCTCACCGACGCGGAGCTGTCCTCCGTCGCTCGCTGGGTCCGTGTCTACGGCGAGGACTGGACGAAGCAAGCGATCGAGGAGGCCAGAGCACGCGGCAAGGACATGCGCCTGGCCTACATCGGCGGCATGCTTCGCAAGTGGGGCCAGCAAGGATGCGTCTGCCGGTGACTCAGCCCGACACATCCGTGGGGATTTCGACGCGGGGAATACCGCAGGGTTGGAAGGGCAGCGAGATCCGCTACCTTCGCGGGCACGCCAGGCAGGGAGCGGCCGCGATCGCGGCGCACCTGAGTGCGCTGCGCGCAGCCGAGAAGGATCCGCGTGCGGCGCTCACCGTCAAGGCGGTCACGCGGCAGGCCGAGAGGATGCGCATCGCGCTTCGCAAGCCCGGATCCCGGCGCGGTCGAATGCTCGGCCAGCCCAGGGGCGAGTCCTGGGTCGCAGGACCTGCGTCGGCTCTGCGGCAGGCGGCGCTTGAAGGAGCGTTGGACCTCACCCTCGCCGAGGGCAGGATCGCCGCCGAGGTGAGCGGACAGGCGCCGGTCTGCCCATCGTGCGGGATGCGGCCTGCGTGGCACACCAAGACGGGGCTCTGCGTTGTCTGCCACAAGAAGCGCCTGGCCGAGCAGCTTCGGCAGCAGATGAGCGAGGCGCAAGCGGAGCGCGACTACCAATCCGCCAAGCAGCAGGCGCATCGCACCAGGGTCTGCTCGATCGAGGGCTGCGGCCACGTCGCCAACGGCACCGGCGGCATGTGCTGGACGCACACTCGGATGGTGCGCGAGGGCAGGCCGTGAGCGGCAGGATCCAGCGGTCCTGCCAGGTCTGCGGTCGCACCACCGAAGACGGAACATCAAGGTGCGCCAAGCACAAGAGCGGCGGCATCAGGCCCAGGCGCTGTGTGATCTGTGGCGCGCTCACAAGCGGCGCGAACTACTGCCCGGCGCACACGCTCACCGAAGAGGAGCGCCGCAGGAAGCGCCAGACGTGGAGGGCGGGATACCGGGATCCGGAGTACGCGAAGAACCGGGCGAGGCGCTACGTCCATGCGCATGGCCGGTGTGAGAGCTGCGGCACTCCGCTCAAGGGGCACCTCTTCCCCGACGGCGCGAGGTGGGAGTGCGACCACGTGGTGGCGCTCTCGGATGGCGGCTCGAACGCCGAGGAGAACCTACGTTGCCGTTGCCTGGCGTGCCACTACCCCAAGACAGCACACGATCGCAGGGCCCGGGGCCAAGACACCTGAGAGCCGTCGCCCAGGGGCGTGGTGTCCTCTAGTGCCCGACGCCCACTTCTGCCACCATCGCTGCACGCTCATCTAGACAGCTCGCGCGAGGTGGTGGAGATGGACTCGCCCAAGTCACCCAAGCTGCTCGATCAGATGCGCGACGCCCTGCGCGCCCGCCACTACAGTCCGCGCACCGAAGAAACCTACCTCTCGTGGGTGGCGAGATTCATCCGCTTCCACAAGATGCGGCACCCCAAGGACATGGGCGAGGCCGAGATCAACGAGTTTCTCACCTACCTCGCGGTGGACAAGAAGGTCAGCTCGTCGACCCAGACCCAGGCGCTGTCTGCAGTGCTGTTCCTGTACCGCTACGTCTTCGGGCTGGACATGGGCGACCTGGGAGACATCGTGCGAGCTCGCAAGCCCCACCACATCCCGGTCGTGATGACGAGGGCCGAGACCCAGGCGGTGCTCTCCAAGATGAGCGGCGACCTGCTTCTCATGGCCTCGCTTCTGTACGGTTCGGGACTGCGCCTCACGGAGTGTCTGCACCTGAGGGTGCAGGATCTGGACCTCGAGGGCGGCGAGGTGGTCGTGTTCAACGGCAAGGGCAACAAGGACCGTCTCACAGTCCTGCCCGACTCCCTCAAAGCTCCCTTGCGTGAACACCTTCTGGGCGTGAAGGCGCTGCACGACAGGGATCTGGCTGACGGCTTCGGACGTGTGCTGCTCTCAGAGGCGCTGCAGCGCAAGTATCCGAGGGCAGCCAGTGACTGGAGATGGCAGTGGGTGTTCCCGCAGCGACATCGCTGGACCGACCCTGCCACACGCGAGCAGGGCAGGCATCACATCGACGACAGCGTGCTGCAGAGGGCGGTCAAGGTCGCCGTCAGCGAGGCGGGCATCACCAAGCGCGTCGGCTGCCACACGTTCCGCCACTCGTTCGCGACCCATCTGCTCGAGGCCGGCTACGACATCCGTACGATCCAGGAGCTCCTCGGACACAAGAGCGTCACGACGACGATGATCTACACGCACGTGCTCAACAAGGGCGGCAGAGGCGTCACAAGCCCGCTCGACGCCTGATCACTTAGGGTCTTATGCCGTTCCGCATAAGACGTAGTCGCAAGCCTCTGAGCAGGCGTACTGTGTGCATATGCCGCAGAAACGCGGTGCGAAGTGATTTGCGGCGGACCCGCATAATCATTGTTGGAACCACGCCCACATCCGTCACTCGCGAACCTGAACCCAAGGAATCTCGGTACCTCGGAACAGCAACCTCCGCGCGGCCATCGGTCAGTCCTGCGTGGTCTTGTGGCCGCGGTGCCCTCCGGGTTCGTCGTGAGTTGTTCGCGCCGCCGGCACCGGCGGCGCCTGGGCGGCGTGCAGCCGTGGCGCTCGGGCATGAGTTGATCGCGCCGCCGGCACCGGCGGCGCCTGGTCGCGCCACTCACCTCTTGTCTCGGGTCCGCTCAGGCGGTTTCCAACAACTGCATCCAGCGGACGGCGTAAGCTGGTGACTGAAGGAAGTGGCGCGGTCCGCCGCTGATGCGAATGCGTTGGACGGACGATTGGAGCTGACCGTGCTCAGGCAGTGGCTCTCGATTGTCGCCGGCATCGCGTTTCTGCTCGCGCTGACTGGATGCTCGCCACGCAGCCTTACACGCCAACAGGCCGTCTCGTCCGCGCTTGGCACTGGCGCCAAGCTGTCCGATGTCGACATGCGGCCCCTCTCCGGCAACGCTCCGGCCGCGTCTTGGTCTGTCAGGACCGAAACGACGCCAACGGCCCAGGCCGTAATGCGTCTGCTCGCTTCCATGTCAGACCAGTACTCGGGTCAGAATCGGGATCTGACGCTGCGTGTCTTCCTGCCCAAGGTGGTAGCCGGCGGCGGCAAGCTTCTCGATCTCCGCTGGAACCCGACCACGCGAACGGATCGCCTGAGCGGCAGCCCGCCCTTCGTCATCCCTGCCACGTCCATCTTGCTAGGCACGGGCGACTACGGGGGCAGCATCATCAGGTATCGGCGCGTCGACGAGGGTGTGCCGCTGTCCTCCAGCGCCACCACCAATGCGGTGCGCAACGCTGCCAATGGAAGCGGCTCTTTGCTTCAGGTTTTCCGTGAGCGGGCCGGCATCCGATAGCTCGCCGTCTGAGTTCAAGTTTGAAGTGCAACGCTGACGTCTCTCCGACCGTCTACGAGAGTGCATAGCATTCCTCCGGTGTCCTGTAGCCGAGCCTCTTTCTCGGTCGTGAGTTGAGTC
>CAIKZH010000088.1 GCA_903831865.1 uncultured Coriobacteriia bacterium | reverse complement strand
CTGAGATGCAGCGCCTTACGATACTGCTCGCGCGCAGCGGTGGCCTGAGCCGTCGCAGCGGTGTAGGCTCGTATGTCGGCGACATCCTGCTCCGCGAGGACCCGGATCAGCCCCGCGGCAGTCAGCCGGTCGCGGTCGGCAAGGGCGAGGGACATCGCCTCGCCGTCGGCGATTCGTTTGAGGCGCAAGGCGTCGTCGTAGCTGAGCATATCCATAGCCGCGGTCTCCTTGGCCCGAGGATCTACTCCGCCAGGCCGCAGACGCTGTCCACAAGCTCTGTGATGGCCTCGATCTTCTCGATCTCGCCGACCTGGCTGATCTCGTCCGAGACGCCCAGGATCAGCTTCGGCGCAAACATGTCGATGACCCGCTTGGCGAACTCGACCGTCTCTTCCAGCGTGAAGTGCGACAGGAAGTGGATTGCCGGCAGGAGGTCGAGGCAGACGATGTTGTCCTGCACCGCGGCCTTGATCTGCTCGAGGGTCATGTCGCCCATCGGGAGCGGGGAGAGCGCTTCGACGCCGTCGAGGCCGGTCTCCTGCAGGTGGGGTAGCATCGTCACCGAGTTGCCGTCCCAGTGGGTGTGCACGAACCGCCCGGCGGCGTTCAGCCGCGCGCTGATCTTCTGCCAGCGCGGGAGCAGGTACTTCTTCAGGATCGGCGGCGGGGTGAATTCGTTCGTGGCGTGGTCGCCGAGGTTGAAGATGCGGTACGGGAGCTTGAGCGCCTCGTCCATCATCCGGTCGTCGCGTGCGTTGCAGGCGTCGAGGTAGGCCTCGACTTCGGCGGGATGGTCGGCGAGAAGGTAGTACGTGTCCAGGAGGCCGGCGCCCCACTTGATGAGGTCGGTGAAGCCGGAACTGGTCAGGAACATGGTCGGCTCAGCGCGGTCGCCGACGGCATCCGCGGCGGCCTGGTAGGCGTCCATGTTCACGCGAAACTGCTGGCGCTCGACGAGGTCGGTGAAGACGCGCAGGTGCTCCACGGTCTTGACCGGGAAGTCGTGGAGGCGCTGGTTGGTGATGTTGCCGTCCACGACCACGAGTTGGTGGATGGCAGTCATCTCGCCGCTGGGAGTGCGGGTCGTCACGGCGAGATGGTGCTCGTCGAGGCGCTCTTCGGTGGTCGCGATGTCGTTCGGCTCGGCGTAGCCCTCGATGCCCGCGCAGGCGGCATAGCGCACGGAGCAGTGCAGGGCGTCGTAGATGCCGAAGTAGTCGAGGTCCTTGTAGCGGTCAGGCAGCGTGCCCTGGGCCTGGTGGTGATAGATCCAGGTCTCGAGGCGTGGCTGCCAGAGCACGGCGTTCGCGGTGCCCTCGAAGATGGCGAGGTTGAGTTCCTTGCGGGTCATGGTGGTCTCCTGGTGAGTGTGTTGCCGTTCGGAGGGGCTGGACTACGAACGAATGACGCGAAGCGTCACGAGTGACGTATCCAGCCCATCCGAACGGCGTCAGTCCGTCACTCCGTATATCCTCGCCGCGCTGTCGTGGAACACCTGCGCTACGAGCGACAGGGCGAGGTCCTCGGTGTACGTCCCGTCCGCCACGCGCTCGAGCAGCACATCGCCGAACAGCCGCTGCACGAGTTGCAGCTTCGGGTAGACCCACTCGGCGTGGTAGGCGTCCGAGAAGAACGCGACGATTTTGTTCGCGGGGACGATGTCCAGGCGCAGCTCGAGGCTCTTGCGGATCGTGGCCGGGTAGAGCGTGTGCCACCAGTACCCCGCCACGCTTATGTTGGGTACGTGCTTGGCGAGGATCGCTAGGTCCTGGGTGTGCAGGTCGCTGGCGGTGGAGCAGTTGAAGTGGAAGTCCTCGAATTCGGCCGCCAGGCGGGCCAGCGTCTCCGGAAGGCGCGGGTGCCACTGCGTGATGGACCGGTGCGGCGGCAGCACCTGCGCGCCCACGATGAGCTGGATTGTCCGCAGGTTGCCCTCGCGCATTCCCGCGAGGAACGACCGTAGCCCGAGCCCCGCGAACAGGCCGATGTCGCTTTCGGACAGGGGCTCATTCTGCCGGGCGTGGTAGAGCAGGTACTCCATCTCGCTCGAGCGCGGCTCGTGCCAGTCCAGGAACGGCGGCACCCAGACACCGGCGAAGTGTAGGCTGCTGCGCCCGTAGTGCCGCCCGAGCTCCTGCATCGCCTCGACGTACTCGTCGCCGGTCTCGACCTCGCGCCCAAGGCGCGCCTCGATGCCCGCCAGCGCCGCCGCCGGGCCTTCCTTGCCAGCCAGCAGGATCGGCACGCCCTCGGCGCCCTTGCCGACGCCGCCGCAGCAGGGCTCTTCGTCTGCATCTTCGACGGTCAGCGCCTTAGTGATGTGGCAGCGCTCGCGCAGCAGCTTCGTGCCCCAGGTCGGGTCGCTCGCCCGGTGCGTCACCGCGTCGGCGATCTGGTCTACGTTCGCGTCTGTGAGTTCGCCCTCAGGCACGTCGTACAGGTCGCGCAGGAGGCAGCGCAGGAGACTGCCGCAGGTCGTGTTGCGGATGTTGGGGAGATAGGGGAGAGCCGCGCGCACGCGGTCGAGCGGGGCCATGGCGGGGTCGGCCAACTCGTGTGGCAGCCCGGCCTGCGAGGTCGCCGTCACGGGCATCCCGGACGAGACCAGCTCTACCCACACGTGGTGGTAGAGCACGAGATCGGCGAGGCTATCTGCCGCGGGCCGGCCGGCGCGGAGATGGCAGTGCGGGTCGATGACCGGCGTGGCCGCGATGGCTTGTCTCAGGGATTGGGCGACGTCAGGCATGGGTGTCCTCGGTTGTGATCACACGGGCTTGCTGGCCGAATGTAGGGCGGGGGCTTGTACCCCGCCGAAGG
>CAIKZH010000087.1 GCA_903831865.1 uncultured Coriobacteriia bacterium | reverse complement strand
GCGGCGTTGCTGCGTCAGGCTTTCGCCCATTGCGCAAGATTCCCCACTGCTGCCTCCCGTAGGAGTCTGGGCCGTGTCTCAGTCCCAGTGTGGCCGATCAGCCTCTCAGCTCGGCTATCCATCGCAGCCTTGGTGAGCCGTTACCTCACCAACAAGCTAATGGACCGCGGGCCCATCTCTCGCCGCCGGAGCTTTGCCGGGACGGCCATGCGACCATCCCGGTTTATCCGGTATTAGCTCAAGTTTCCCTGAGTTATCCCAGAGCAAGAGGCAGGTTGCCCACGTGTTACTCACCCGTTCGCCACTTTATACACCCCCGAAGGGGCTTTAATCGTTCGACTTGCATGTGTTAAGCACGCCGCCAGCGTTCATCCTGAGCCAGGATCAAACTCTCCGTTGAAGTGTTCACGAGGCGGACCCCGTGGTTCACGAAGGACTTGGATCACTGGTGATCCGGGTTCGACTCGCCTGCCGACATCCGAAGATGAGGGCGGTTCGAGCCGCTAAGACCTCAAAGGTGTCATTCCGGTTTGGCCCTTTGTTCGGCCCTCTCGGATGACGGGTCCAGGTCTTGATTCCAGGTCCGCTATGAAGCGGACCTGGCTGGCTTGTAGTCACAGTATCCGGTTTTCAAGGTTCAGGCACAGGGGCACACACTACGTTCGCGCATGCTGCCTGTCAACGACCGATCCGTCCTGCCCGACTGTCCTTCGTCAGCTGCCCGAAAAGAAGCGCCCCCGCTTGTGGAGGCGCCCGTCAGACGTCAGCGCGTCACGTGATTGCGACGTTGGACGATCTATACTTGGGCCTCCGCGAGGATGCTTGATTTCAAGGCAACGCTCCACGTTCTCCGTGTCAGGCGGCAGAAGCGGCGAGGGATAGGATAACATCGCTCGAGTGCCCTCGCAACAGATTCTTTCCGCGTTCTCGCACCGGCGAGCGGCAGACTTCGAACGGGACACGATATCCGCGCTCGCCCCTTCAGGGACCAGCGACCACGCGCACGAAGTGGCGCTTCCCGGCCTGGAGCACCGTGTCGATCAGCTCCTCCGACTCCCGGTCGTAGCTCCCCGCGGGGACCTGAGAGCCGCCGATCCTCACCGCTCCCGCGTCGATCAGCCTTCGAGCCTCGGACGTGGAGCGAGCGAGCCCTGCGTCCCTCATCAGGACCGGGAGATGCACCGGCCCGCCTCGCTCGATCTCGAACTCCGCGAGATCGCTGGGCGGCTCATGCCGTTTGAAGACACGGTCGAAGGTCTCCTCGGCGTCCAGCGCCGCGGCGGTCCCGTGATAGAGCACGACGATCTCTCGCGCGAGACGCCGCTTCACAAGGTCCGGCCTCGCGTCGGTGCGGCATAGATCGGCTTCCAGCGCGTCGATCTCGAGCACCGGCACCGACGTGCACAGGCGGAAGTACTTGACGATGAGGCTGTCGGGAACGGACATCACCTTGCCGAACATGTCGGCAGGCTTGTCGGTAAGACCTATGTAGTTCCCGTATGACTTGCTCATCTTCTGCACACCGTCGGTACCTTCGAGGAGCGGAAGCGTGAGGCATACCTGCGGATCCATCCCTCGCTTCTCCATGAGCTCGCGACCCGCCAGCAGATTGAACAGCTGGTCGGTCCCGCCGATCTCAACGTCCGCATCGATGGCAACGGAGTCGTATGCCTGCGCGACGGGATACAGGAACTCGTGAAGCGAGATGGAGCGCTGCTCCGAATAGCGCCTGGAGAAGTCGTCCCGCTCCAGCACGCGCGCCACGGTGAAGCTGCTCGTGAGACGAAGGATGTCGCCGAAATCCAACGTGGCGAGCCAATCGGAGTTGCGGCGGAGCTCGGTGGCCTCGCGATCCAGGATCTTGAACGCCTGCGCCACGTAGGTCTCTGCGTGAGCGTCGATCTCCTCGACAGTCAGCGCGGGCCTGGTGGTGTTCCGGCCAGACGGGTCCCCGATAAGTGCGGTGAAATCGCCGATGATCAGCACGACGATGTGGCCCATGTCCTGGAACTGCCGCAGCTTCCGGAGTGCGACCGCGTGACCGAGGTGCATGTCCGGCGCGGTGGGGTCGACACCCAGCTTTATCCTGAGCGGGCGGCCGAGGCGCAGCTTCTCCAGCATCGCCCCTCGGGGAACGATGGCCGCCACACCGCTCTCGATCACGTGCATCTGGTCTTCGGGGGAAAGCACCGGCGCTCCCTCCATCGGCGTCCGCCGCGAGCCGGGGACGGCCGAAGTCTCGGCGCGGGCCCGCCGACGCAGGTCATACTAGCAGAGCGCCCGTGGGATCATCGGCGCCCCGATCGGGGTCGCAGTGAGGTCAGCGCAGCGCCCGGAAGAAGTGGCCGGAGCTCGAGGTCCGCTCGATGGGCGCCTCGATCTCCTCCCCGCGCGCCGCGCGGTCGAGGGCGCTGCGCCAGAGCTTCGTGAGCTCGACCGACCGGTCTGCCGTCTCCGAGGCCAGGTCCAGGCGGATCGAGCTGACGCCGTCGTCCAGCAGTTCGCGAAGCCCGCGCGCGAGATCCAGAGGCACCGAGTTATAGATGTGTGCCCGACCCGCCGGGTCGGTCGCGACGGGGAACAGGTAGCCCTTGCGATCGCGGAGAGTCCACGATCGCGTGCGGCGCAGGCAGTCCCCACATTCTCCGGCGCACGGACCGATGGCCCGGAGAACGCAGTGCTCGGCCACCATCAGCTCGATCCTGCCGCCGACAACCACGCCGATCGGCACCGGCGACGAACTGCACAACGCCTGGAGTGACCGGCCGGACGACTCGGGCGACGCCCACACGCGCTGCGCGCCCAGTCTCGCCAGAGCCGCAACGGTCCGGGCATTGAGTGCGTTCAGCCCCCAATCGGCCTCGACACGCAGACCGGACGCCGCCGCCGCGGCCAGCAGGCCCAGATTCCCGCAGACGACGCTCTTGTCACCGGCCGCCCCCGTGAGCAATGCGGGCACTTCGTGGCCGTGCGCGATGCGGGGCAGCCACGGCCCCACGCCCGCCGGCGGGGGCGTCCCGGGCACGACCGGCGCGAACACGCGGTCGGCACCGCCGCGCCTACAGGCCCCCGCGCAGTCCGCATCCCGGGCCATGACGACGAGCTCGACCGGGTCGCGGCGGACCCACGCCGGTGGCAGGTCCCCAAGGGGCGCGGGAACGACAGCGCCCCGACCGCTCCACGGGGCGAGGCGGGCGACGTCGAGCTTCTCGATCGCCTCGCTTCGAAGCCGATGCAGTGTCGAGAACCCGATCCCCGCGTCAGCGTCAGCCACCACTCTGTACTCGGCGGCGCCGTAGGCCGTCCCTCCAAGGCGTCCGACGTGCTCGATGATCTCCTCGGCGGTCACGGGTCGCGTGCGTGCCGGCTCCACGACGGGTCCGACGGCGCTCCCCACCGCAACGCTCGAACTCGCCTCGACGAGGGCAGGCTCCCCGACCTTCACACGGACGTGCAGGCACACGCTCACGGGACGCCGCTCCGTGCCCTCCTGCCACGAGCGCCTGGCGGCTTGGAGGAGCGCGGCGTTGGCGACGCGGAACACGCGGTCGCCGGATCTCACCGGGCGCTTCACCTCGAGGCGCACCCGAGCGCCCGAAGGCGCGGCTGGAACCACGTCATCCCCCATCCGCATCCGCCCCGCCGGCTGAGCGAAGTGTCCGGAAGACGTCCAGAACTGCAATGTGTCAGCGCTCTCGAGCGAGCGCTCGAGCGATACGTCGGCTGTGCCAGGACCGGTCGCCGCCACACGGCCGATCTGAACGCCGCGATTGTTGGGCCGCGAATAGCTCATCATCTCGTTCCCGCGCTCGCCTCCCAGATACGCGGGCGTCAGACCCCGGCTGAACGCCTCGTCCAGGCGCTCGGCCTCCGTTGGCAGCACGGCGAAGTCCTCGGGCGACCGCACGGCCCGGTCCAGGGCCGCCCGATAGACGGAGACCACCGCCGCAACGTACTCGGCGCTCTTCATCCGGCCCTCGATCTTGAGTGACGACACGCCGGCCTTTACGAGCTCCGGCAGCAGGGAGATCCCTGAGAGGTCCTTCGTGCTGAGGAGATGGCGCCCGGCCGTCGGCATGGGACTGCCCGAGGCATCGATCAGCTCGTAGGGAAGACGACAAGGCTGCGCGCAGAGTCCCCGGTTGGCGGAGCGCCCCCCGATCATCGACGACATCAGGCACTGCCCCGAGTGGCAGAAGCACAGCGACCCGTGGACGAAGCATTCGACCTCTATGTCTGACGTCGACACCAGGCCGGCGATCTCAGAGGCTTCGAGCTCGCGCGAAAGTGTCACACGCGATGCCCCGAGCCGGGCGACCGCCGCGATCGACTCGCTGTTGTGGGCGTCCACCTGTGTCGACGCGTGGACGCGCACCTGTGGAAGGGCCGAGTGGAGCGCTGACATCAGACCGAGGTCCTGGACGATGACCGCGTCCACGCCGGATCCCCATGCCGCGGCTATCATCTCGAGCGCTTGGCCCATCTCCTGCTGTGTGATCAGCACGTTGGCCGTCAGGTAGACGCGCGCACCACGGAGGTGGGCAAAGCGACAGGCTTCGTCGAGCGTCTCCAGCGTGAAGTTCTCGGCGCCGCGGCGGGCGTTGAGTTCAGCCGTGCCGAGGTACACCGCATCGGCGCCGTTGCGGACCGCCGCGCGCAGCGCATCGGGTCCTCCGGCCGGTGCCAGAAGCTCCGGGGAGTATGCTGTCTGGGTCTTCGTGCTCGTCATCTGCCGACTGTCGCCGTCGTTGCGTGCACACTTGGCAGGCCGCAGACTAACGTATCCGCAACAGCCCGCGCCACAACGCGCCTGGCGTCGCATGTCCGACTACCATCGTCGACGCCTGGCTGCGGATGGAGGGACCGAGATGTCGAGTAGGCTCAGACGAGTCCGCCGTGATCGAAAGCACAAGACCGGCAGGATATTCGGACGGTTGGCCGTCATCGCGCTGATCGTGACGGTCCTTGTCCTCGTGGCCGGGACCGCGCTGGCCTACGCCTACGTCTCGAATGCGCTCAAGGGGCTGCCGGACATCAACGACCCGAGCGCCTTCAAACTCGCGCAGCCGACCAGGATCATCTCGTACGACCACAAGGTGCTCGCGACCTTCTATCTCGAGAACCGCCAAGTGGTGTCGCTGTCGGCGATGTCGACGGACCTGCCCCACGCCGTGGTGGCGGTCGAGGACGAGCGCTTCTATCAGCACGGCGGCTTCGACCCCTACGGGATCGCGCGCGCGGTCCTCACCGACCTTGCGAGCGGGCACGCCGCGCAGGGAGCTTCCACCATCACCCAGCAGTACGTGCGCAACACGATCCTTTCGTCCGAACGCAACGATCTGACCGCGGCTCGCAAGATCCGCGAGATGTACCTGGCCAATCAGCTCGAGCAGATGCAGTCCAAGAACCAGATCCTCGAGGACTACCTCAACACGGTGTACTTCGGCGAGGGCGCCTACGGCGCCCAGGCCGCGGCGGAGGTCTACTTCGCAAAGGACGCGAAGGATCTCACCCTCGCGCAAGCCGCGATGCTCGCGGGACTTCCGCAGTCGCCGTCCAACCTCGATCCGTACCACAACATGCCGGGCGCGATCACCCGTCAGCACTGGGTGCTCGACCGCATGGTGGCCAACTACCCCATCACGCACGTCACCCGAGCGATGGCCGATGCGGCCGAGGCCGAGAAGATCGTCCTCAAGCCCAGCACGAACAACGCCCAGGGCATCAACGACTGTGGGTACTTCGTCTCCTATGTGCGCCGGCTGCTGCTGCAGAAGTACAGCGACACGATGGTGTTCAAGGGCGGACTCACGGTCTACACCACCATCGACACCCGCGACGAGCGCTATGCCGAGCGCGCGATCAAAGACGTGCTCCCCTCTTCCAAGGACCCCGATGCGGCACTCGTCTCCATCGACCCCAACAGCGGCTTCATCAAGGCGATGTATGGCGGCCGTGGCTATGCGAAGAGCTCCTTCAACACGGCGACCCAGGCACACCGGCAGCCCGGATCGTCCTTCAAGATGTTCGTGCTGGTGACCGCGCTGGAGAAGGGCGTGCCGCCGAAAGCGGAGTTCGACTCCTCGTCCCCGGCCGTCATCCCATCACACCCGCCCTGGACCGTGAGCAACTCCGAGGGCAAGGGCACCGGGTACATGACCCTGTCCCAGGCCACGGCCGACTCCGTCAACTGTGTGTTCGCCCGGCTGATCTGGGAACTCGGCCCCGCCAACGTGGCGAGGACCGCCAAGCGCATGGGCATCACCTCGCCGATCCCGGCGCTGCCATCGATCGCACTCGGCTCCGCTCCCGTGACCCCGCTCGAGATGGCCTCCGCCTACGGCACGCTGGCTTCGGGAGGAGTCCACTACTCAGACCCTCTTGACCCGAACGGCGAGAGGCCGGTATCGATCATCAAGGTCGTCGACTCCGATGGCAACACGATCTACCAGTACGCCAAGCACGGCACCCGCGTGCTGAGCCCCAAGATCGCGTGGGCCGCCACCCAGCAGCTGATGGGTGTCGTGTCCGGAGGGACGGGCACGGCGGCGCAGCTGTCGGGCAGAGAGGTGGCCGGCAAGACCGGGACGGCGCAGGACTACCACGACGCCTGGTTCGTCGGCTACACGCCGCAGCTGGTCACGGCCGTGTGGATGGGCTATCTCAAGGGCGCCATCCCGATGACCGATGTCCATGGGCAGCGCGCCTTCGGTGGCACCTTCTGCGCCCCGATCTGGCATGATTTCATGTCCGCCGCGCTCGCGCGCATGAGCTCGAAGGACTTCGCGCGAGCTGCGGCACCCAGCTACATCTGGAAATCAGAGTGGTCCCCGCCCGCAAGTGCCACCGTCACGCCGAAGAAGGTCACCGCCCCCAAGCCCGTGGTCAAGCCCAAGAAGAAGAAGACGGGCACCGGGACGGGCGGCACCGGTGGCACCGGGGGCGGGAGCACCGGTGGCGGCACCGGGGGCGGGAGCGGCGGCAGCACGACCACGCCGTCAGGCTGATCCCCGGCCGCACCGGAGACGCGCGGACCGGGCGCGGCGGGATCAGCCGCGTCGAACTGCCAGCTAGTCGCCGCGACGGACTCTCACCATGCCCGAGGCGCAGACGACGTCGACGCCCTGTGACTCGATCCGGTCGAGCACCAGGTTCATGCCGAGCGTGTCCGACGAGATGTGACCCGCGACCACGAGGTTCATATGCAGCGACTCGGCCCGCTTGCGATACTCCTCGCCGTAGTGCATGCCGACCAGGGTATCGACGCCGCTCGAGCTGAGCCGATCGAGTGCGTCGACGGGCCCCTCGGTCCCGCCGGTCATGTCGACCACGATGCGGCCGGGACGATTGGTCCCCGTCCCGAGGATCAGCTCGGGGCCGTACCCCTTCATCGCCGCATCTCTGTACTCGGGTATCGTACGCAGTCCGGTGACGATCTCGTCCAGCGTGCCCGGCCCCCGGTCGTCCAGGAACCGCTGGACGAAGGTCTGCACGCTGTTGTCGGCCGGCGTGTGGCACGAGGCGAAGGCGATCCCCAGCAGTTCGGACGCCTGCACGGCGCGGTAGTGGTTCGCAGGCATGAACCGGCGTCGGACCTCTGAGGCGCGCGCCATGATGAGGTTGTCGCCCGCCCCCAACCCGACACCGTGCGCCGCCCACAGATCGGCTTGCATCCGCATGACCTCGTCCAGCCTCGCGTAGCCCGGGCCTTCGGGGTGGTGCGCGAGCACGAGATCGATGGTTCTTCCCTGTTCGCGCAGACGGTCCGCGAGCAGGACCTCGGCGACCTCCATGTCGATGCCGGCGATGAGCCCGCGCACCTCGAGGTCGGGATCCCCCCAGGCGATCCTTGTGTCGGAATAGGGATTGGTGAAGCGCTCCTGATCGAAGAAGGGCCGCGCTTCCTCGTCGCACCTGTCGTACGCCTGTCGAGCGTCTTCCAGCACCCGCCGGAGCTCGTCGGCGGAGCGAGGATCGGCCTCCATCCCTGCTTGCACGCAGACGCGATAGATCTCGCCGAGCTTCACTTCGTCCCCTCTCCCTGTGGACGCGGGGGGCGCCTGCGCGGACCGATGTCACCCCTCGACACGTACGGATCCCCCTCGAGGTAGAACCTGAGATCGAGCTCGTGGCCCTCGCTGAGCCCGATCCGTCCGGACGACGCGATAGGCTCATCCGGGGCGGGTGCATCGTACACGACCAGCGAGCCGGTCCCGTCCAATGCCTCGCGGTTGCGCGAGAGGTCTATCCCCAGCGCCGCGGCGAGCTTGCCTGGACCGTTGGCCAGATCGCGCGGCGACAGCGGACGGCCCGACCTGCGGATGGCGGACCGGCGACGCGCCATCACTTCAAGACCGTCGAGGGGCTCCAGCGCGCGGACGAGTACCGCGCCGGCCACGCCGTCGCACTCGGTGACTATGTTGAGCATGTGGTGATTGCCGTAGGTGAAGTAGACGTACGCATGCCCCGCGGGCCCGAACATCACCGAGTTGCGCTTCGTCATGCCTCTTGTGGAGGCGTGCGATCCCGGATCGAGCGAGCCAAGGTAGGCCTCGGTCTCGACGATCCGGCCGGAGACCTGCTCTCCCGCGACCGTGCTTTGAAGCACCTTGCCCAGCAGCTCTCGGGCGACAGCGACCGTGTCGCGGGCGAAGAACGCGGCGGGCAGCACACATCCGGGTGCGGGAGTGGTCGACATGGTCTCACTGTAGCGCCGTCGCCGACGAGGGTCGAACGGGGTTCGCGCGCTTCAGGCAGAGGCGCTCGCGAGCCAGTCGCGCTCCTCCTGCAAGGAGTCACGCGCCAGCACCAGCTGCGCCCGAACGGCGTCGTGCCCCGTCCCGCCCTCACTCGATCGCAGGGCCACAGCCGCATCGATGTCCACCGCCCGAAGCGCATCGTCGCCGAAGGCACTCGACGCCGCCTTCAGCTCCTCGAGGGTGAGGTCCTGCAGCGTGCGCCCATCACGCTCACACGCGAGCACAAGCTTCCCCACGATCTCGTGTGCATCTCGGAAGGGCACGCCGTGCGCCGCGAGGTAGTCCGCCAGGTCGGTCGCGACCATGAAGCCGCCACGTGCACCGACACGCATGCGGTCCTCGTTCACGCGCATGGTCGCCATCATGCCTTCGGTCGCGCGCAGGCAGTCCGCGAGAGTGCGTGCGGCATCGAAGGCGCTCGACTTGTCCTCCTGCATGTCCTTGTCGTAGGCGAGCGGGAGTCCCTTCAGCAGCGTCAGGAGGGCGACGAGGTCGCCGATGACCCGCCCGGTCTTCCCGCGCACGAGCTCCGCGACGTCCGGGTTCTTCTTCTGCGGCATTATCGAGGAGCCTGTCGCGTACGCGTCGGAGATCGTGACGAAGCCGAACTCGTCGCTGGACCACAAGACGAGCTCCTCGCAGAGTCGCGAGAGATGGACCATTGCCGTCACGCAGGCGTAGGTCAGGTCCGTCAGGAAGTCCCGGTCGGACACCGCATCGAGCGAGTTCGGCACGACATCGGCGAAGCCCAGGTCCTTCGCGACCTGCCGGCGATCGATCGGGAATGTGGTGCCGGCGAGGGCCGCTGCGCCCAGAGGTGACGAGTCGGCCGAGTCGTATGCTGCTCGCAGCCGCCTCGCGTCGCGCCCGAACATCCACAGGTAGGCCAGGAGGTGGTGGCTGAGGAGTACCGGCTGGGCCTTCTGCAGGTGCGTATAGCCCGGCATGACGACGCCGAAGTGCTCGTCGGCGCGAGCCAGCAACGCGGCCTGCAATGTGGCGACCCTCTCGACGAGCGCTACCGCGAGAGACTTCGCGTGGAGACGCACGTCCGTGGCCACCTGATCGTTGCGTGACCGCGCCGTGTGCAGCTTGCCTCCGACCGCGCCCACCTTGGCTACGAGCGCGCGCTCGATCGCCATGTGGATGTCCTCGTCGGCGTTGTCGAAGACGAACGTGCCCGACGCGAGGTCATCGCGCACCTGCTCCAGGCCGCGTTCGATGGTCTCCGCATCCTCGCGGGACAGGATCGACTGGCGTCCCAGCATGCGCACGTGAGCGATCGAGCCCCGCAGATCCTCGCGCCACATGACCCGGTCCACCGGCAGCGACGCGCCGAACTCGGCCACGAACTCGTCAGGCGGACCTTCGAAACGCCCGCCCCAGGGAGTCGATGCGCTCACTTCTCCACCTCGTCGGTCTCGCAGGCGGCGTTCGTCGGCATCACGCCGATCACACCTCGCCTTCTTTGCCGGTCTTGCGACGCTGCCGCGCCCACACCTTCGTAGGCAGGCCCCACAGCGTGATGAAGCCCTTGGCCGCGTGATGGTCGAACGTGTCGGCGGCGTCGTAGGTCGCCAGGTTGTAGTCGTAGAGCGAGTACGGGCTGTGCCTGCCGACGACGACGCACGAGCCTTTGTAGAACCGCAGACGCACATCTCCGGTCACGAGCTTCTGCGTCGTGGCGATGAACCCGTCGAGCGCCTCCTTCAAAGGCGAATACCACATGCCGTCGTAGACGAGCTCCGCCCACTTCTGCTCTATGCCGAGCTTGTAGTGGAGCAGGTCCCGCTCCAGACAGAGGTCCTCGAGCGCCTTATGCGCCTGGATGAGCGTCAGGGCGCCCGGGACCTCGTAGACCTCGCGGCTCTTCACGCCGATGAGACGGTTCTCGATCATGTCGATCCGGCCGAAGCCGTGGCGTCCCGCGAGGTCGTTCATCTTCACGATGATGTCGTGGAAAGACGTGAGCTCGCCGCCGAGCGCCACCGGAAGTCCCTGCTCGAAGGAGATCTCGACGTATTCCGGGGCATCGCAGGCGTCGCCGCGAGCGTCGCTCGTCATCGTGTAGATGTCGATGGGCGGCTCCATCCACGGGTCCTCGAGCGCTCCGCACTCGATCGCACGCCCCCACAGGTTGTCGTCGATGGAGTAGGGCGACTCCTTGGTGGTCGGCACAGGGATGCCGTGCTCCGCCGCGTACTCCATCTCCGCCTCGCGAGTGCACAGGTCCCACTCGCGGACCGGCGCTATCACCTCTATCTCGGGGTCCAGCGCGGCGATCCCGACCTCGAAGCGCACCTGGTCATTGCCCTTGCCGGTGCACCCGTGAGCGATGTACCGTGCACCCGCGCGATGCGCCTCCTGCACCAGGTGCTTCACGATGATGGGGCGCGACATCGCCGACAGCAGCGGATACTTGTTCTCGTAGAGGGCGTTCGCCGCGAGCGCCTTGCTCAGGAACTCGGCCACGTACTCCTCGCGGACATCCTTCACCAGCGACTCGATGGCCCCGATGCGAAGCGCCTTCTCGCGCACGACCTCGAGGTCCTGCCGCTCCTGCCCGACATCAACCGCCAACGCGATGACGTCGAGGTCGCGGTTCTCGCGCAGCCACTGGATGGCCACGGAGGTGTCGAGTCCTCCCGAGTAGGCGAGCACGCACTTGGCCTTCGCCACGTCAGTCTTCCCTTCGTCGTGTCGAGGAAGCGGGAGCGCCCCTAGGCGCGCCCGCGGTACTTCTCGATCGTGTCGACGACCACAGCCGCATCGTCGGCGACGCGGCTGATGACGAGCACCGTGTCGTCTCCGGCGATCGACCCCAGCACCTCGTCGAGCGCCGCGCCATCCAGCGCGGCCGCCACGCCGGGGCCCGTTCCCGGCGAGGCCTTCACGATCACCATGTTGTCCGCCTGCACGACACTCATCACGAGTTCCGAGATCATGCGCTGAAGATGCAGGTCCTCTGCGAGCACGTAGACGCCCTCCGGCAGCTTCCGCATGCCCATCTCGCTGATGTCGCGCGAGACGGTGGCCTGGGTGCATTCGAGCCCTTGGGCACGAAGCCTGTCGACCAGGTCGCGCTGGGTCCGGACCCGCTCACGCCGCACGATGCGGCGCACGGCGTCCTGGCGCTCGCTGCGCTTTCTCATGAGATCACCCCAAGACCATCGTGAGCAGTGCCTTCTGCGCGTGGAGACGGTTCTCGGCCTCGTCGTAGACGACTGAGGCGGGTGAGTCGATGACCTCGTCGGTCACCTCTTCGCCGCGGTGGGCGGGAAGACAGTGCATGAAGATGGCCCCGGGGGCGGCGCCGGACATCAGCGCCGCGTCCACGCGGAAGGGAGCGAACCTCTGCACGCGCATGTCGTGCTCGGCCTCCTCACCCATCGACGTCCACGTGTCGGTGATGACGACATCCGCGCCCGCCACAGCAGAGTGCGGGTCGCGGACGATCTCCAGTCGCGCGCCCGTCGCACGCGCGATCGCGCGTGCGACCTCGACCGCCTCAGGAAGCGGATCCGATCCCTCGGGGCACCCGACAGTGAGGTTCATGCCGGCGAGCGCGGCTCCTATGAGGAGCGTGTTCGCCATGTTGTTCCCGTCTCCCAGGTACGCGGCGCGTACTCCCGCCAGCTTGCCCTTCTTCTCCTGGATCGTGAGCAGGTCGGCGAGCACCTGACACGGGTGGTAGCCGTCGGACAGGGCGTTGATCACCGGGATCGACGCGCAGGCGGCGACCTCCTCCAGCTGAGACTGGGCGAACGTGCGCAGGACGATGCAGTCGACGTAGCGCTCGAGCACCTTCATGGTGTCCCTCACGGACTCGCCGCGGGAGAATGCGCTCCCCTCGCCGAGGATCACGGGCGTGGCGCCGAGCTTCGTCACGGCGATCTCAAAGCTCACTCTTGTCCGCAGCGACGGCTTGAGCATGATGATCGCCACGGAGCGGCCGGCCAGGGGCCGGAACGCGGCCGCCGTCTTCGCGGCGCGCTTCTGCGCCGACGCACGTTCGAGGAACGCCGCCAGCGTCTGCGGCGTGAACTCCGCGAGTGTGAGGATGTCGCTCCCTATCAGCTGCTGCATGCGGATCTCCCGTCCGGGCCTCGGGTCAGGAGGCGAGCTCGTGGAGCGTGGCCACGAGTGTATCAATCTCCTCCACCCCACACACAAGTGGCGGCAGCACGCGCAGAATATGCGCTCCGATGTTGTTGAGCACGATGCCGCGTTCCAGGGCGGCTGACGCCACCTGCGCCGCGATCGGGTCGCTGAACTCGACGGCGTTCATGCACCCGACTCCGCGTACGTCGGCCACCACGCCGGTCGTGCGGGCGTAGTCCCGCAGCTTCTCCCGCAGGTACTCCCCCGTGGCCACCGCCTTCTCGCCGAGGTGCTCGGACGCGAGCGCGCTCAAGCAGGCGCGGGCCGCCGCGCACACCACCGGGCCGCCACCGAAGGTCGAGCCGTGGTCACCGGGCTTGAAGGCGCTTGCGACCTCGTCGTGCGCGACGACGGCGCCGGCGGGCAGGCCGTTGGCCAGCGACTTCGCGAGGCACATGATGTCGGGGCGCACCTGGTACACCTGCCAGGCGAACGGCTCGCCGCAGCGGTAGAGCCCCGTCTGGACCTCATCGAACACGAGCAGGATGTCGCGCGCGTCGCACAGCGAGCGCACCGCCGTCAGGTAGGCGGGATCGCAGGGGTGGACGCCGCCCTCCCCCTGCACCGGCTCGAGCATCACCGCACATGTCCGGGGACCCACAGCGGCTTCGAGAGCCTCGATGTCGTTGAGCGGCACGTGGCTGAAGCCGGCAGGCAGCGGCGCGAAGGCCTCCTGCTTGCTCGGCTGCCCGGTGGCGGCGAGCGTGGCGAGTGTCCGGCCGTGGAACGAACGCTCCGCGGTCACGATCTCGTGGCAGGCCGCGCCCCGCTTCTCCCTTCCCCACCGTCGTGCGAGCTTGATCGCGCCCTCGTTCGCCTCCGCGCCGGAGTTGCAGAAGAAGACCTTCGCCTCGCCTCCGAAGAGGCCGACGAGGTCGGCCGCCAGCTCGTCACGGTGCTCGACGAAGAAGAGGTTGCTCACGTGCGTGAGGCGACCGATCTGCTCACGGACCGCCTCAACGACGGCCGGGTGGCTGTGACCGAGGTTGACGGCCCCGATGCCTGACACGAAGTCCAGGTATTCCCGGCCCTCGTCGTCGGTCAGCCGCATCCCTTCGCCCGAGACGAACATGACGGGCTTGCGAGCGTATACACCCATGTGGAAGGCGGCGTCCATCGCCGCGGTCTCGCGGAGTCTCTCACCCATCGGTCGCCTGCCCTCCCGCCGGGGCGGTGATCATCGTGCCCACACCCTCGTCCGTGTAGACCTCGAGGAGCAGCGCATGCGGCACCCGGCCGTTGAGGATGTGGGCCCGCTCCACGCCGGCCCGCAGGGCACTCGCGCATCCGGCTATCTTCGGGATCATCCCTGCAGAGATCCTGTCGCCCTCGATGATCTCCTCCGCCTCGACCAGCGTGAGTGCACTGATGAGCGAGCCGGGGTCGGCGAGATCCTCGTACAGGCCGTCGACGTCCGTGAGGAAGATCACCTTCGACGCGTCGAGAGCCGCCGCCAGCTCGCCCGCCACGAGGTCCGCGTTGACGTTGTACGAGCCCCCGTCGTCGCCCCAGGCCACTGTCGCGACCACCGGGATGAAGCCGGCCTCGATCAGGTTCGTCACGCCCGTCGTCTCGATCCGCTCGACCTCACCCGCGCGCCCGAGCTCCACCGAGATCGGTCGCGCTTTGATCAGGTTCGCGTCGTCGCCCGCGATGCCGACGGCGAACCGCCCATGCCGGTTGATCGCCGTGACGATCTCCTTGTTGACCTTGCCGACGAGCACCATCTTCACGACCTCCATGGCCGCGTCGTCGGTGACCCTCAGGCCCTTCTCGAAGCGCACGGGCATGCCCAACCGCTCCATCAGTGACGTGATGTCGGGCCCGCCGCCGTGGACGATCACGGGGTCGATCCCGACAAGCTTCATGAGCACCAGGTCGGAGGCGATCATCTCCCGCAGCGCCGGATCGGTCATGGCAGCGCCGCCGTACTTGATGACCACCGTGCGGCCCCACGCCGCTTTGATCCAGGGCAGCGCCTCAGTGAGCGTCTCCGCCTTCTTCAGAAGGTCTCGCAAGGTCGTCCTCCTTCGCAGCGGTCCGAACCGCCCGGGTCAGGTGCGGTACTCGCCGTTGATCCGCACGTAGTCGTAGGAGAGGTCACATGTCCATACGGTCGCTTCCCCCGTGCCGAGGTGCAGGTCGACGACCACCTCGACGTCCCGCTTGGCGAGCGCCGCGCTCGCCGCCTCTTCGTCAAAGGCGACGGCCTGGCCCGCGACGCACGTCTTCACGCCCGCGAACGTGATGTCGAAGGCCGACGGGTCGATCCGAGCCGCCGATTTGCCTATCGCCATCGCGACGCGACCCCAGTTCGCATCGCCGCCGAAGACGGCTGTCTTGCACAGGGGCGAGTCCGCGATCGAGAATGCCGCCAGCTCGGCGTCGCTCTCGCTCATTGCTCCCCTCACGGTCACCTCGATGAACTTGGTGGCGCCCTCGCCGTCCCGGACGATCATCCTTGCCAGCTCTCCGCAGACGTGCGCGATGGCGGCACTCACCCCGGGGAACTCCGGCGACTCCTCCCCGATGGGCCCGCCACCCGCCGCCCCGGAGGCCATCAGAAGGCACATGTCGTTGGTCGACATGTCTCCGTCGACGCTGATGCGGTTAAAGGTGCGCGCCACGGCCGCGCGCAGGGCGACGCCACAGGCCGCAGGAGTCAGCGCCGCGTCGGTGGTCACGAATGCGAGCATCGTGGCCATGTGAGGTTCGATCATGCCCGAGCCCTTTGCCATGCCGCCGACGGTCACCGTCATCTCGCCTGACTCCAGCGCGACAGCGCACTCCTTCGAGAAGGTGTCGGTGGTCATGATCGCCTGCGCCGCGCTGTGTGAAGACGGGTCCGACCCGAGCTCCCCAGCCGCCTTCTCGATGCCCGCGACCACGCGCTCCATCGGCAGGGGGACGCCGATGACGCCGGTGGAAGCGACGACGACCTCGGACGCCTGACATCCGAGGTGAGCCGCGGTGGCACTGGCCATCCCGACCGCGTGGGCGAGGCCCTGCTCGCCAGTGCACGCGTTGGCGTTGCCTGAGTTGACGACCACGACGCGGGCAAGACCGGCCTCGAGGTGCTCCCGGGACACGACGACGGGAGCGGCTGCCACGGAGTTCGTGGTGAAGACCGCGGCTGCGGACACCGTCCTGTCGGCTGCGATGAGGGCGATATCCGGGCGACCGGAGGCCTTGAGCCCGCAGCTCACGCCGACCGCGCGAAAGCCCCGCGGCGCGCCGACCCCTCCAGTGATCTCCCGATATGCAGGGTGCTCCGGCACTGCCGCCTCCATCAGACAGCGAGCGCACGGGCATCGAGGCCCGCGCTCTCGGCAAGGCCCAGAGCGATGTTGGCGCACTGGACCGCCTGTCCGCCCGCGCCCTTCACCAGGTTGTCGATCGCGCAGCTGATCACGAGCGTACGCGAGGACGCGTCCACGGCGAGCCCGACGTGAGCGTGATTGCTGCCCCGCACGTCCTTGGTGGCCGGCATCGCGCCGTCAGCGAGCACCGTCACGAACGGTTCGCCCTCATAGCGGTCGCGGTAGATCGACAGGACCTTCGACGTGCTGGTCTCAACGCTGAGCGGCAGGTAGCACGTGGCCAGCAGTCCGCGAGTCGCGGGGACCAGGTGCGGGACGAAACACACCGGCACGACGTGCCCGGCGAGCGCTTGGAGCGTCTGCGCGATCTCAGGAGTGTGGCGATGCGACGCGACCCCGTATGCCCGCACGGACTCGTTCGCCGCGCAGAAGCCGCTGGAGGGTGACGGAGACCGCCCGGCGCCGGAGACCCCGGACTTCGCGTCGACGACCACGGTGGCGCCCTCGAGCGCCAGCCCCGCCTCCAGAGCAGGCGCCAGCGCAAGGGCCGTCGCAGTCGGATAGCACCCCGCGCACGCGACGAGCGTGGCCCCGACCAGCGCCGCGCGCCCGATCTCGGGAAGTCCGTACGCGGCCCGAGGTAGGAGCTCCGGCGACGTGTGCGCGGTGCGGTACCACTGCTCGTAGACCGCCGGGTCCTTCAGGCGATAGTCCGCCGAGAGGTCGACCACCGTCGCGCCTGCGGCCAGCAGGCTCGGCGTCAGCCCCAGCGAGGCCGTGTGCGGCACCGAGAGGAAGACGAGACTTCCCCGCTCGGCGATCTCGTCAGCGCCGAGGTCTTCGAAGCGCAGGCCCGTGCCGCTGAGGGCCGGGTACACGGCTTCGACCGGCTTGCCGGCGTCCGCGGCCGACGTGACTCCACGAACGACCATGCCGGGATGCCCCAGCAGGATGCGCAGCGTCTCAGCGCCGGCGTAACCCGCCGCGCCCACCACCACCACATCGATCATGCAGGCCTCCGCCCCTGGAACCGACTCAGGCGGGCGACGCGCTCGCCCGCAAATGCGTCACGAGGAGATAGTATGCGTAGTATTGCATATCGGTCAACCGGTATGCGATTCAGAGGCATTTCCACGAAGAGGACCATGCACGGACGGGCCCATCGGACCCATCACGAACGTGCCTCGCCGCCCACAGCCGCGCTCACCTTGCGCACGAGGCGCTCGTGAGTCTGTGCGACCTCTTGATCCGTGAGTGTCCGATCCTCTTCCCGATAGAGGAGCGAGAACGCAAGGGATTTGCGACCCGCGCCCATCCCCTCGCCCTCATAGACGTCGAAGAGCCGGACCTCGGCGAGCGTTCTGCCCCCCGCCTGGCGCACCTCCCTCTCGACTCGCTCGGCCGTCACATCCTGCGGCACGACAAGCGCGAGATCGACCTTCACCCCCGGATAGCGCGGGAGCTCCGTGAACCCGCGCGCCTCGCGGGCGGCCTTCAACAGGGGCGTCGACTGCAACTCGAAGGCGGTGACAGTACCTGCGCACTCGTAGGACCCGGAGGCGAGGGGGTGCACCTCGCCGATCCAGCCGATCACGTCCCCCGCGACCAGGACCTCTGCACCACGGCCTGGCTGCAGCCAGGGCAGATCGGCAGGCGCCAGACGGAGCCGCCCAACCCCCAGGGCGGCGGC
>CAIKZH010000086.1 GCA_903831865.1 uncultured Coriobacteriia bacterium | reverse complement strand
GCGGACATGGACGCGATCGCCGACAGACTCAACTCACGACCGAGAAAGAGGCTCGGCTACAGGACACCGGAGGAATGCTATGCACTCTCGTAGACGGTCGGAGAGACGTCAGCGTTGCACTTCAAACTTGAACTCAGACGGACGCCACTAGCCGTCAGGCGAACAATGCCCGCTACGAGAGCACAGAGGCGCGCCGCTTTGTGACGACATCCTTCAGCCCCGCGCCATCGAACCGATCGAACAGAGGGTCCGGGCCCTTTGACGTGGCGAAGTCGATCTCGTCGCGCAGCAGCGGGTAGATGCACAGGAAGCTGACCGCGCTCCCCGAAGGGAGTTCCATCCGGTAGAACTTGGGACCCAGCGTCAGGCTGGGGAGCAAGATGACGCCCGAGTAGTCAACGTCGTCAGCATACGGAACGGGTGGATTCTGATTCTGCAACGTATGCCGGGACCCGACCCACGTCCCGCTGTTGTGAGGTAGTCGGGCTATCACCTTCAGCAGACGCACCGGCCAGTAGTTGACCTCATCCTCGAAGTCGGTGCTGCCGACTGGCCAACTGGGGTCCAGCAAGACGCAGACTTCGGCACGGTCGTGCGCCGCAAACTCCTTTGGAACCGACATCGGCGAGGCGCTCATTCCACTGGTGCAAAGAAGGTGGAAGGGCTTGCGCTCCGAGGGAGCGACGTGCAAAACGTCCAGGTGGAGGTCGCCGGAGACCACCTCGTGAAACACCGTGGCGATCAGACCTACTCTGCGCCGGATGTGCGCCTCGGTCAGCTCGGCTAGGTTGTCCCCGACTGTGTCCACCCGAGCCTCGGATTCCGCGGTCCGTCCAACGTGGTCCGCATAACCTGCGCGACGTGCGGCCCCTATTGTGCGCCAGTGTGAACGCGTCAGGTTGATGCGGTTGTTGGACGACGGGACGCGCGCTACCACGTCGGATAGTAGCCCCGGAGCACCTCGACTTCGCCCACGTCCCCGGACCGCACCGTTGTCTGTCCACTGGCGAGTGCCTCGCGAGCACGGCGATGCAGTGCGGCAAACACCAAGCGGTTGAGCGCGCGCTCCGGCCCCCAGGCGCCGAGGCGGCGATCAATCTCCGCGTGCAGCTCGCTGAGGCGCGGAAAGTAGCCGCCGTCAGGCAGTAGTTGGCCGTCGCCCACGACAATCTCCGGGGGCCACATTGCCAAGACGGTGGCGAAGGAGTCGCTCAGGTCGGCGAGGAACTCGGAGTGGACGACGTCACGGGATACGGCCGAGGTATCGATGCCCGTCAGACCGGCGGCGACTGCGGCCTCAGCCAGCTCGTTGAGTTGCCAGTACACAATGCCGGCGACTTGAAGTCGGATCGGGTCGTCAGGCAGAGAAGCGACAACCGACTCGTGACGTCCGGCCAGTCCGTCACCCTTGTAGGCGGCGGAGCCGTCCTCACAGGTCCGGACATCGTCATCAAGGCGGATGCCGCGTCGGCCAAAGCGCGAGCACGGAATCGATGTCAGCATCGGTCAAGCGTCTTGCCCTCTCCCACGATCCATCCGATCGTCCAACGTGGTCCGCATCAGCGGCAAGCGTAGCGCAGTCCGTCTGGATGCGGTTGTTGGACAGAGGATCGGTGCGACGAAATCGCACGCTTACTCACGCGTCAGCTCCCAGGTTCCGGTGTCGAGGGCGAAGTCGTGCCAAGCATAGTCGTCCCAGTAGACCTTCCCATAGACGCAGCCCTTCCGGGCCGAGACGAGCTTGATACCGTCGAGGGCGACGCGGTCGCTGCGCCACACGACGCCCGACGGGTCGAATGCGATCAGGTTCGTGAAGCCAGCCAGGACAGCAAGCGGACGATCCGGCAAGACGACTGCGCTATGCCAATCGATGTGGTCGTCCCGCGCGATGAGCTTCCGCGACCTTGCGTCAACAAGGTAGGCAAGCCCATCGGCCACGACGAGGAATGCCGAGGTCTCACCTAGGCGGACCGCGAGCGACTTGTCCTCAGCGAAGACCGGTCCGTCCCCGAATACGCCCACCCATGACGAACCGTCATCGAGGTCAAAGCGAACCCATGTCGACGGGACAGCAGCGTCGAACCACTCCTCCTCGACGCTACCGGACACGGGCGGAGACGCAAGAATCGACGCTTCCACAACTTCCTTCTGTCCAACGTGGTCCGCATAACCTGCGCGACGTGCGCTCCCATTGTGCGCCAGCGTCAGCGCGTCAGGTTGATGCGGTTGTTGGACACCGAGCCGAGCGCCACTACCTCGGCTCTCTGAACCCGGGCTCACCCGTCTGCCAGATGTTCTCTATGCCAGCGGACGGCGACATGTCCCGGAACGCCGCTCGCGGGACCTTGAGCGAGCGCGCCAGCGCCGGCCGCATGCCGAAGGCGACCGCCAGTTCCAGTAGCCTCGTGGCCTGCGAGTCGTTGACCCAAGTGCTCGACAGCGCGCTGTGCGCAAGATGTTGACGAACCCCACGCTCCAGCGCCTTGAGGTCGCCGGCCTTCCCCGTATAGCGAGAGCCGTCCAGCAGTCCCTTGTCGATCGCCTCGTGCCGGACGAGACTGCGCCACTCGCCAACGAGCCTGCCGTAGGCCCATCGGTGCTCGCGCGACAGCTCGGCGATCCGACGCAGCGTGACCTTCGTCGAATGGGCGAGATGATCGAAGAGCACGCCGAGCAGCGCGCGATCGATGTGGTCGAGCCCCTCAACGTGGCCCTGCCGGATGTATGGCCCGTGTGAAAGGTGATGCGGATAGGCTGCGGTACCGGGCTCGAGTGTCAGCTCGACGGTCGACCGTTCTAGTCGCATGCCGAAGACGACAATCGCGCAGGGGACCGTCCTCAGGGTCACGATTCCCAAGCGAGCCAGCCCGACCACCGTAGCAGCCAACTCGCGGTCGCCTACGCGGCCCGAATGGCTCACGCAGCCGACGAGAGCCGGATGCAACGCCCATTCATCGCCGGGAATCGACTCATGCTCGGCCGACAAGACGCCCCCCGAGTGTGTCCAACGTGGTCCGCATCAGCGGCTGCCCGTGCGCCTGACTAGAGCGTAGCGCTTCCGCAGCCCGTCTGGATGCGGTTGTTAGGGAGACGGCAGCCTGAGCTAGTGAACCTGCTGGACGACGTTGAACAGCGGCAGGTAGAGCAGTGGAACCAGGAGCATCCCTAGTGCAAGGTAGGCGAAGATCGGCGCGAACAGGAGTCCGATCCACCAGCGACGCGCCAAGAAGTAGCAGCCGACGAAGATACCGACGTCGAGGAGCACCAGGAGCGGACCGAGGACGAGGCGCAGGCTCAGGAGCACCTGCGCCCAAGGCGGCGTCCCGCTGCCAAGATTGGCCATGGCCGACAACAAGCTGGGCACGAAGAACGCTCCGATGATGAAGTGGCCGGCCATGAACGGAGCGGCGCACACAAGGGCGACGACGGCGACAACCCGGAAGCGCCGCTTGTCCGTGCGCGCCGGCTCCTCACCTGCTGCTGACGGCCCGACCTCGTTCATGCGTCCTTCCGTTCTCCCTAGTCACTATGAGATGGCCGGCCCGAATCCGCGTATACGTGGATCGTCCGCGGGAACGGGCCCGCGGCGCCGACAGACGGAGGGACCGGCCATGGACCAGCTTACGCACATCGGACTCGACGTGCACAAGGACACGATC
>CAIKZH010000085.1 GCA_903831865.1 uncultured Coriobacteriia bacterium | reverse complement strand
GCGGACATGGACGCGATCGCCGACAGACTCAACTCACGACCGAGAAAGAGGCTCGGCTACAGGACACCGGAGGAATGCTATGCACTCTCGTAGACGGTCGGAGAGACGTCAGCGTTGCACTTCAAACTTGAACTCAGACGGCATCGGCATTTCGATGGCCGGTCTGGGCGGCGTCCTCGTGGCGTGGGTGGCCGCGCTGAGCATCTCGGGTCGCGGCGGCGGTTCCGGCACACTGACGCTGGCGGTGCTTCTCATCCTCATGGGCACACAGATGCTCGTCATCGGCCTCATCGCCGAGATGATCAACAACGTGGAGCGAGGACCAGGATCACGCGCACGGGTCTCCGAGGTCATCGCTGTGGACAGGCGCGTCGACGGCAAGCCCGGCTGGTTCGTCGAACGACGCCGGCCGCGCGCACCGCTGCCCGCGTACACCGCCCCCATGCACGTGGTGGCCTCCACCGACGACGAAGAAGAGGCGCGGCGCGCCGCTGCGAGGTAGAAGCGGCGGAGGGGCATCGCCCCGGCGAACAGCCGCTTCGATGGCAGCGCATTCAGTGCACCCAACACAGCAGGTCGGGATCGTCGTCGAAGTTGCCTGCGACCGCCTTTGGGCTGGTTGCGGTTCCCGCGACGAGCATCTGCCCCTCGGTGGTGATGACGACGAGCCGTGCTGAGGACCCCGTGGCCGCCGCGGCGATCCCGACGTCTTCAGCGGAGAAGCGCGCGGGAAGGCCAACGGTGCTCTCGACGGACACACGGGGCGACGCGCGGCCGAGATAGGCGGCTCGTACGGACACGTCTGTCCCTGCGCCCCTCTCGACCCATCTGAACAGACCGCCGCGTGACCACCCGAGGGGCAGACATCCTCGCCCCTTCCGGGTGACCGGCCCCGCCAGGGTCAGCCCGCGCGATCGGACCCTGTAGAGCGTCACTTCGCCTGCCTGGGACACAGCCACGGCCGAGCCGTCCCGCGACCACCACACGCCGTCGACGGGTCGGTCGCGTGCGTCCTCGGCCAGACCGGGCAGGTCGCTGGCCGCCCCCGTGCGGAGGTTCACGAAGCGGAGACCGGGGGGCACCGGAAGGCTCCCGTCGTCCCATCGCGACGTCTCGTCCCATTCGATAGCCAGCGAGCCGACCGGAGACGCGGCAAGAGCCACATCACCCGAAGGCCGCCTCGCGTGCAACAAGAGCCGGCGAGTGGCCGTCGTCTCGAGATCGATCTCGAGGACGGTCCTGGTCTGTGGCCGCAGGGACGCGAGCCGCGCCAGTCCCTCCCACAGATAGATGCGGCTTCCCCCAGGCGCGACGCAGGTCGCCGCGGAGTCCGAGGCGACGCTCGGACCCGGTGCGGGCCCCACCGTCACCTCTCTGGCGCCCAGATCCGGACGCCAGAGGTAGAACCGGTAGGCCTCCGCGGCGACCACGTCGGACGTATCCCGCGTGACCATCAGCGCCGCCGGAGCGCCACTCACGCTCAGCGCCGCGCACGATATCGGCTCCCCCGCCACATCGGCGACTGGCGTCGCAAGTCTCGTACGCGGATCGACTGCGACGAAAGTGCTCAAGCCCCGGATCGAGTCGCTGGCCAGGATCGTCCCCTCCCCAGAAGAGGAGCCCGGTGGCGCCCCCCGGTGGACGACGCAACTGGCGACGAGGACGCCGACCCCGGCGAGAGCGAGCACGCCGAGGCGGACCGCTTCGCGAAGCCGGGTCATCAGAAGAACCTCCCGCCGTGCTCCGGGCTCCAGGGATGCGCCCGCAGCTTCAGCCCGCTGCGCCGGTAGAACAGCGTCCAGTGCTTGGTTCCGTCGGCCCTTCCCCCGGTGGGCGTGCACTCGGCTATCTCCGGGTTCGCCCCAGCGCTTATGACGACGACCACGTGCTCCCCCGGCGTCACGAGGATGTCGCCGATCCGATAGACCAACTTGTGACTCGGATCCATGTACATCGCGTTCGGACCGTTGGAATGGCGCTTGGTGTGAGCGTAGAGGTCGCTCGATCCCCAGGAGTGCCCGTTGGCGGATGGGATCCCCGGGACTCCGGCCTGATGCAGCACTATCTGCACGAACCCCGAGCAATCCAGTGTGCCCTTGGGCGCATAGTAGCCGCCGTTCTTCTTGACGAGGCCCGGATGTTCGTTCGCGACTCGCGAGCTGTCGGTGACGTGCGTCTCGTGGTAGTACTTGCCGCCCCACACATAGGCGATGGCACGGCTTGCCCAATCAAGCGCAGCCTGTCTGACCCGTGACTCCAACGCGGCGTTCGGGTCGGTCGCGTATCCGTCCTTGCCCTTGCCCCGCGGCTCGTCTCCGTTCGAGTCGGTGAGTTGCACCGGATCGCCAGCGCAGTACTGGTAGGTGCTCGCATCCGCTTCGGCTTGCAGAGGGTCGCGCGAGATGAACTGACAGGTCGCGGGATCGTAGTAGCGCTGCGAGCAGTAGTAGAGCCCGCTGAACGGATCGTAGATGTACCCCCCATAGCGCAAGGGCTGCAGGGCCGCGACCTGAGCCGCGTCGGCGGTGCTGACGCTACCTCCCGCCGACGTCGTGACGCCGTCAGGAGCACCGTAGACACCGTAGGCATATGTCGCGATCCACGTCCCCGTGGGTTCCACCAGTCCGAAGATGTCGCCCCGTTCATCGGTGGCGACAGCGAGAGCGAGCGGAGATGCGCGCCCCGGAAGACGAACGACGACTGCGACAGGGTGGCCGGCCTCATCGTAGAGGTAGACCAGCGACGTGGTCGCCGCTCCGGTCGTCGATGTCAGAGCCATCAGCTGTGACCCCGAGTAGACATACGAGGTCGTCGTCGTGACCGGACCCGAGGTCACCACCGAGCGCACACGCTGCCCGGCGGCGTCGTAGCGGAACGCGGCCGACACATCCAGACTCCCGTTCCTCCCGTCGTCACGGACGTAGCCGAGAAGGCGGCTGCCCAGGGACCATGCGAGGGTGGCGGACGCGACCGACGAGATCTGTGTGGTCCTGCGTCCCTGCCGATCGTAGCCGAAAGCTGTCGACATCCCACCAGAGGTGGCGTTGACGACCTCGCCTCCGCTGTAGGTCATGCTGGTCCCGGCTGCGGTGAGGATCTCGCCCGCGTCGTCATAGGCGTACGTGAGTGTCGGCGCGGAGGACGACCTCGCTCCGGAGACACGCCCATCGGCCGTATAGCTGTATGCGCGGCCGCCCTCTGAACTGATGGCGCCGGTCTGAGGGGAGTGCCCATACGCGGTGGCGACACCCGCCGTGCGGCGGCTCGTCAGGTCGCCTGTCGCACCGTCATACGACCACGCGCTGCTCACGGTCCCCCCGGGAAGTGCCAGCGTGGCTGCCGTTGGGCGCCGGGCGGCATCGCGCGAGGTCATTGCGAGTGTTGCCACAGAAGACATGTCGCCGTCGGGCCAGTCCAGCGTTCGTGACAGCTCGACGCCTTCCCCGCCGGTCACCACCGTCGTCGTTGCACCATCGCAGACCGCAGTGGTGACTGTGCCACTGCTCGCGTCTGTCGGGAACGCCGTGAAGAGACCAAGGCCGGTGACCGAGTCGGTGGAGGAGGTCTGCCGCCCTTCCTCGTCGTACCTGGAGGATGTGTCGTGGGCCTTGCTGCCGGCCACGGTCTCAATCCTTCGAACAACCTGTCCGAACGGGTCCAAACTCGATGACACCGTCGCCCCGTCGGGATCGGTCGTGGAGACCTCGCGCCCTGCGCCGTCGTAGACGTGCACGGTCGTCGCGGTCACGCCGCTTCCTGAGACGATCTGCGCCACCACCCGACCGTCGCTGTCGTACTGCCAGCTGGTCGTCGCGCCGTCAGCGTCGGTCTCCGCCAACGGCCAGCCGGCCGAGTCGTAGGCGGTGGTCGTGCCTCGCGAGGTACCGGCGATCGTGCTGGCAACGCACCGATCCAACAGGTCATAGGTGAACGTCGTCACCACACCCGAGGCGTCGCCGGATGCGATCGCCCGCCCTGCCAGGTCGTAGCTCGCGACCTCGCTCGCGCGTCCGGTATCGATGGGGACCGAGGCCGTCGTCTCGTTGCCGGACTCGTCGTACGCGTAGGTGGTCGGAGCAGCGTCGGCGGGGTCTTCGGCCGAGACTTCACCGTCTGCGTCATACGTCGTGATGTCCGGACTGCCTTGGCCCGGGTCCGCCGAGGACACGACGCGCCCGTCGGTGTCGGTCAGCGTCGTCTGCGCCGTGCCGGTGGTCGCCGTCGACGCGCCCGGCGCCCATACGGCGCAGGCATCGCCCTTCGCGTCGTACGCGGTCGTGGTAGTGCCCTCGGTCGCGGATCCGCGCGTGATCTCGTTTCCGGATCCGTCGTAGACGTGGACCACAGTGCCGGCGGGAACAGCAGCCCCGGACGAGGTCACGTAGCTCGTCTGCGACAGCACGAGGCCGGTCGGGTCGACCGTGCTGCTCGTCCAATGCGCCCATGAGTCCCCTGCCGTGTCCGAGGTCTCGATCTCGTGGCCAAGACAGTCATATCGGTGATGGGTGGTCATGCCGACGGCATCGGTGTTGTCGAGCTCCTCGCCACTCAGATCGTAGGACCTGCGGCTCACCGTCACGCCTGCCGGATCGGTCTCCGTGAGTGGGCGCCCGAAGTCATCGAACGTGCGAACAGTGACCAGGTCCACCGGTGTCGACGTGGCTGAAAGCGCGACGGCCATCTGTGTCGTGCGACCGGCGTCGGGAAAGTCGCCGTAGTCCCCATACGTGGTGACAGCCGTGTGCCCCTGGTCGTCGACAAGGTGGCTCTCGCTCGTCGTCCGTCCGTGCGCGTCGTAGGCATACGTCGCCTGCGCCCACTGGGATCCCGAGAGTTGCCTGCGCTCCAAGATGGGGTCGCCCGCGGCATCGTAGTCGGTGGTGGAGACAGCCCCCCTCGGGTCGGTCGTCCGGATGCAGCGGTCGAGTCCGTCGTAGACGTGGGTCGTGGCGTCGCCTGCGGCGTCGCGCTCAGTCAAGACGTTCCCCCGCGAGTCGGTGATCTGAGAGTGCGTCTCGCCTGCGGCGCTGACCGTCCGCAGGACCGCCCCACAGGGGGACCAGTCGGTGGTCGCGGTGGCGCGCTGACTCGACGTGTCAGCGGTCGCGTTCGAGTGCGACGTCTCACGTCCCGTAGGATCGAAGCGCCACGACTCCGTCACGGGTACGTCCGTGGAGGCGCCGGACAGTCTTGCATTCCTGCTGACGGCCGCGCCTTGGCCGTCGGCGTCGTAGGAGAGGTGGAGCGTCCGGGCCGGGCACGATAGTGCGTGAGGCATGTCGAGGGAGAGGACACGACCGCTCGGGTCGTACGCGCAGGCCCATCGGGCGGCCGCGCCACCCGGCGAGAAGCCGTCAACGCCGAGAGACGCCATCCTCCCACCGCTGTAGCCATAGGACACGGTCACCGCGCGATCCTCGCTCGGGTGGCGGGCGACCGTTGCCGCGTCGCCGTCATACTCGACGTGTCGAGTGTCCGAGCCGCGCGTGTAGGAAGCGCTCAGGACCGTGCCGCCGGTGATCGTCACGACGATCTCATGTCCGTTGGCACCACGGATGTGAAGACCAGGAGAGGTCCAGTCGTACGATGTCATGTCGCCCCGACGGTCACGCTCACCGGTGAGCCGGCCGTTCGAGTCGAAGGACACGGTGCTGCCGTCCTGCTCAGCCATCGCGAACGAGCCGGTCGCCGGATCCTGGGTGATCGTTGCCAGCACGCCGTGCGGGGCCGTCCAGGTCCTGGGCGCCGTAGCCAGGAAGCGCTGCGTCTCCCCGGACTCGTCGACGTAGGTGAGACTGCCCGCGGGGGTGCGCGACAGGTGCTGCTCGAAGTCGAACCGCCAGCCGGGGGCGAAGGTGGTGGCGGACGTGACGTCCGAACGATAGGTCCGCGTCAGCGCGGCGTTGGGGCCGAAGCCGCAGATATCGAGGTCGGTCACGTCGAGTCGCAGCACTCCGCGATCGAGCAGGACCGTCGCGGCGTGACCTGCCTCGTCGCCAGCATCGTACGTCGTGTGGGCGATACCGTCGTTGGCGCCGACCGACCGGTTCGGCAGCTGCACCGTGAGCGTGGGCACGCTCCCGATCGACTGCTCTCCCGCCGATGTGAGAGCGGTCACCTTGAACAGGTAGGCGGGCAGACAGTCGACCAGGGTCCCGGCGGTCTTGGCGTAGAGCGGAGTGGGATCGTCTCGAAGGTCGAGGCCGACGCCGCCGGACCAGGGGTTTGAACCCGTCTGTGAGGGCATCGCGGCGATCTGGCTGTCGGACGGATAGAGGCCCGCTCCCTGACTGCTCCAAGTGCCGGCCGAAGCAGGCAGCGCGGCGACGGGCCTGAACGTGCCTCCGTCGAAGAGGTACACGCGGTACCCGCTCGCAGTCGCGCAGGTAGGCCAGGAGAGATCGACGACACCTCGTCCGAGAGTCGCGGCGTCATCAGGAACGTCCGCCAGACCGTCACCGTTCGCGTCCGAGGCGTGCCACCAGCCGAGCCCACGTGCGACCGCGACCGGCGCCTTCATCGCGGCCAGGACACATAGATCGCCACCCGCGGCATACGGACCGAAGACCTTGGGCTTCGTCGACGCCCCTGAGGCGGTCGTCACGGCGACGGAATACGAGGCGTGCTGCACATCGCCGTACGAGGGGGTGAGTGCGTATCGGAGCGTGAGAGTGAACCCGGAGCCGTCGATGGCGACGCTGGAGGCCGCAAGGTCAGGCAAGATGAAGGCGTTGCCGTCGGCGGCTGGATCGTAGGCGAGGAACCCGCCGCCCCTGCAGGCGGCCCAGGTACCTGTGGCGGGTGCGGTCCTGCTCCAGTACAGATGTCCGCGTGAGGTCGCGCCCGCCGCGGCGCACACATCGAGACGCCGGACATCCGCGGGCGCCGGGTAGTCCACTCGGACCGTGACTCCGGTCGTCGTGCTGCCGTCGGCGCTGACGGGGGCCGCGACCGACGGTGCCGACAGCAGGGACACCGTCGGCTCAGAGTAGTAGACGTCGAGTGTGGGCCGGTGACCGGCGAACGGCTCGTCTCCCGAGGCGTAGGCCCCGAACACGGACTTCGAGTCCTCCGCAGTCCGAAGCCGGAAGCCGCCGTTCGTACGGGTGGCGCCTGTCGACGGCTCGGGCACAGTCACGTAGCGGACGGCATCGGTCACGGCAAAGCGATCCCAGTGCGGGCTCGTCCCTGACATGGTCAGGCTAGAGATGGGCGTCACGGAGGTCGGTTGGCTGGCCCACGTGAGGGCCGAGTCCGTCCAAGAGGTGTTGACCCGGTCGAGGAGGAGAGTCCCGGCGCTCGCGCCCCAATCCGCGTACCAGAGCGAGAGGGTAGCGGTGGTGACGTTGGTACCGTACAGATCGGTCATCGGGAACTTGACGAACGACCGCTCGTATCCCGTGCCCGACTTCTGGTAGCCCACCTTCAGCTGTGTGTTCGAGTAGTAGGTGTACGTCGGTTGGGCGGCGTAGGCGAACGTGTCCTCTGGTGCAGCGAGCGATATGCCCGGATCGACGTTCACCGGGTACACGCGGTTCGGGTCCTTGAGCCAGGCTCGAGGAACGTGGTAGGTCACTTCGGCACCGTCGGCGCACAGCCGGACGTCGGTCGTCGCGGAAGTGCACACCGCCGCGTCAGGGCGGCCGGAGTCCACGACGGACAGAGGCTCGAGAGCCCCGAGATCGGCGAGGTCTCCATGGTGAACGAAACGGAAGTTGCCGTGCCCGTCTGAGGCGAGGGCGCAGCCAGTGGTATGGAGGCGGAACGTGAAGTCGGAGCCGCCGTCCGGTGAATACAGGTGGAGCGTCTCCTTCACACCGGAGGCGCCGGAGTCGTAGGCGAGCGTCTGCCCGGCCCCCAGATAGGAAGCCGTGTCCCCGACCGCTATCGGGGCGGACTCCCCCTGTCCGACCAGATCGACGCTGACCTTCCAGTCGCGCGCGGAGACGACAACCGGCGCCCCGGTCGTGTCATTCCCCACATGCAGGTCGAAGTCGTTCGCGGCGTTGGTGAACGCCCCGGGGGACTCCACGACGAGACGGGGATCGATGTCCTTCCAAGTGCCGTCATCACCGCGATAGTGCACAGGCCCTGCGCACACTTCCGCGACCTTGCTCCCGTCCGGCAGCAGATAGTGGGACGCGTTCCGGGACCGCTCGCCGACGATCTCCGCGGCTCCGGCGGGCACGCCACTGTCACCGGTGAGCGCCGAGGCGCTCGACGCAGTCACCGGGGTCGAGGCGCGGAGACCTCCCGACTCGGGGGCGCCCACGACGGGCGGGGGCGGCCCCGACCCCTCGGCGACCGCCGGGCAGACGGGGCCTAGCATCGTGGCGATGAGCACCGCCACTGCGACGAACAGTGAGATGGACAGGGACGTGACGCGACCGCAGGAGCGAACAGCGAACAAGGTGACCCCCTCTGTCGAACCCCGCCGCCCCCGACCGGGGCGCGACGACCAGCAGGATCACGATGCTCCGGCCCCTTTTCCCCCGCCTGCCTGGCCCCTTCCCCGGCCCGACCCGTAACCCGCGCCGGGCCTTTCGCGTATCCGAGCACGACGAAACGAGTGCCGGCCGCGCCCCCTCGACCGACCGGGTATACAACCGAGGAACGTTTCTCGCGGCATTTGGAGGACTCATGGGCGCTGAGAAGGCCGTCATCGACGGCGTGCGCACGCTGTACACCAACCTCATCCAGGGACGCATGGACGTGATCGCGCTGTTCGCCGAGAAGGCGACGGTGGACTCGCCGATGGGAGGCAAGCAGCTTCCCGCGGAGTTCGTCGCGGAGATGCACTCGTGGCTGGACAGCCACGCGGCGCACGCAGAAGACGTGCACACCGCCTCCAGCCCCCAGCGTGTCATCCATGAGCTGCTGCTGCACCTCACCCTGGGCGCCAGGAAGGTGGAGGTGCCCGTGATGCTCGTGGCGGACACGGAGGGCGTCCTGATCCGCGACCTGCGCGTCTACCACAGCACCTATCCGCTCACCGGCACCCACAAGCTCCGCGGCCCGATCATGCAGTACGACCTCACCGATAGGCCGCCGGAGCCGGTCGGGACGTACCACGAGGCGCTGATGGAGGCCGACGCAGCCAAGGCCAACGCGGTGTTCGAGCCGGGCGGCTGCGTGCGCGAGCCCGCGGGCGGCGAGTTCGTCTACTGCGGCGCCGAGCGCACGAAGTGGTACCAGGATGTGCTGGCCGCCGGCCCGATCGTCCTGCACCTTGCCACCATCACCGACGACGGTGAGACCGTGGTCTACGAGTACATGGCCGACCGCTGGGGCAGCGCGCCCATGCCCGCGCAGTCGGGCGCCGCGGCGTATCAGCGCGGCCTGAGCGGCAATCTGGCATGGGCGCGCATCTACGACGACGTGCAGCCGCCGGCGGAGCTGGGCGACGTCTAGCCCGTCCCGCCTGCCCCGCGCTTCAACATCGCGGTGAGCCTCGCCGCGTCACGCGGCGCGTGGCCGCCCGCGTCGTTGTTGAAGTAGACGTAGGCGTCGCGCCCGGCCTTCTCCTGCTCGCGCAGGAACTCGGCCCACGGCCGCAGCGCCGGCTCGAGGTACTGGCCGTGGTACGTGACCGTGTCGTGGAAGCGCACGTAGACGAAGTCCGCCGTAGGCGTGAGGTCCACCGGCATGTCGTCGCTGCTCACGTGCACGTGCGCGGCGCCATGCTTGCGCAGCACCTCGAACGTCTCGGGCACCAGCCAGGATGCGTGGCGGAACTCCACCGCGTGACGCACGCCCCGCCCCAGGCCGCCCAGGAAGCAGTCGAGCAGCTCCTCGTCCCGAGTCATGTTGGGCGGCAGCTGCCACAGGACCACCTTGAGCGTCTCCCCCAGCAGTGACATCCGCTCCATGAAGGTCGCGACCGCTTCGTCGGCGCCGCGCAGCCTCCTGAAGTGCGTGATCAGCCTGCTGCCTTTCACCGCGAACGCGAAGCTCGCCGGCACCGACTCCCGCCATGCACGCACGGCGTTCTCGCTGGGCAGACGGTAGAACGTGCCGTCGATCTCCACGGTGGGCAGCCTGGTCGCGTAGAAGGCCAGCCGGTCCGCCGCTTTGAGGCCGTGCGGGTAGAAGGCGTCGCGCCAGTGGTCGTACGACCATCCGCTCGTGCCCACGAGCGTGCCCGACATCGCCCGCCTCCTGCCGGCTCAGTCCTTCGGAACCTCGTTGCGATGCAGGCAGAGGATGACCGTGTCGTCGAACAGGATGCCTCCCGTGAACTTCAGCACCTTGTCGAGGAGCCGCTGCGCCATCCGGCCCGACGGGCCCTCGCCCAGCTTCCGCAGCGCAGGCAGCAACCGCCGCTCGCCGAACTGCTCGCCCGACTTGCGCGCCTCCGTGACGCCGTCGGTGAACATCACCAGGGTGTCACCGCGGGCTATCGTCGTCTCCGCTGTCTCGAACGTCACGTTCTCGAAGGCTCCCAGGATCGGGGAGCGGGTGGACTCGAGGAAACAGGCCGTGCCCGATCCCACGATCACCGGAGCGGGATGGCCCGCCGTGCAGTAGTGCAGCGCCCCGTTGAGGGGATCGAGCACGGCGAAGAACATCGTCGCGTACGCCTCGATCGGTGAGGTGCGATGGACGAGCGTGTTCAGGCTCCCAAGCAGCTGTGTGGGCGACGCACCCTCGAGTGCGTAGGCCCGAACGCCGTCGCGCAGGAGCGACGTGAGCCGGGCCGCTTCGATCCCCTTGCCCGCGACGTCTCCGATCACGATGGCGACCCGTCCGGAGTCGATGTGGAACACGTCGTAGAAGTCACCGCCGACGCTGGCGGTCTCGGAGGCCGGCTTGTACAAGTAGTCGATCTCGAAGCCCTCGATGACCTCGGGAGGCGTGAGGATCGCCTCCTGCAGGGTGTTCGCGATGGTCAGCTCCCGCTGGTAGAGACGGGCGTTCTCCAGGGCCAGGGTGACAACGGCCATGAGTCTCGCCGCGAATTCGACCTGCTCGGGACCGAACGTCACCATCTCGGCGCGATAGTGGAACACGAGCGCGCCCACGGCCTCGTTCTGCGCGACGATCGGCACGGCCATGAGCGAGCGGATCCCGAGCTTCCGCATCGCGACCGGATCGACTCTGCTGTCGGACTCGATGTCGTCTATCACGACGGGAACGTGTTCGGTCGCCTCCGTGAGCGCCCGGGCGAAGACGGGATCGCTGAAGACCGATGACACCCTGCGGCGACCGGGGCTGACGGACTCGCGCATCACCCACTCGCCGCCCTCGCGCACGGTCAGGCTCGCGGTCTCAGCGCCCAGGGCCTGCGCGGCGAGCTTGGTGACACGGTGCAGGACCTCTCCTGACTCCAGGGTGAGCGTGATGGCGGCGCCTATCTCGATCAGCGCCTGAGAGAGGTGCTCCCGCTGGAACTCCTCTGAGACGTCCTCGGTCACAACCACGACCCGTGACAGAGCGCCGCTCTTGTCGAATATCGGGTTGGCGGAGATGCGGACCGGAGCGCGCGTCCCGTCGAACCGCTCGATCTCCACGACCTCCTGGACCGGCTTGCCTGTGGCGATCACCCTGGGGGCTGGCCAGTCCTCCGCGGCCATCGGTTCGCCGTTGTCGAGCCGGTAGCCCTTGTAGACGGCGAAGCCTTCGACCGATCCGGCGCGTGGCAGGGTGCCGGCCCAGATCGCGTCGTGGCCCTCGTTGAGTTCCAGCACGGCGCCGTTCGCGTCGACCAGCGCGACCCCCATGGGGATCTCCTCGATGATCTCCCGAAGGCGACCGCGTTCCTCCTCGATGGTCGCCTCGGCGGCCTTGCGCTGGGTGAGATCGGTGACGAAGGAGTAGTAGTAGCTGACCCGTCCCGTCTCGCCCTTGGCTGCATGCACGAGCAGTTCGATGGGGACCCTCGTGCCGTCCTTGCGGATGTACTCCTTCTCGTAGCGCACCGGCGCGCCGGTCTCTTCAAGGACCGCGAGCTGCTGCGTCTCGAACTCGGCGTACTCCGGCGGCGTCAGCGCCTCGGCCCAGGAGATCTGCGCAAGTTCCTCGGCGCTGTAGCCGGTGAGCCGCTCGAACGCGTGGTTGGTGAGAAGCAGGTCCCCGTTGGGGGCGCCCACGCCGAAAGGCTGTGCCGAGTTCTCGAGGATGGACGCGAGCAGGTCCGCGCGCCCGCGAGACTCCGCGAGAGCCGCCTCGGCTGCCTTGCGCGCGGTGATGTCCGCGAAGAAGACCGACATGCCTTGACCGCTGGGATAGGCGCGCACCTCCAGCCAGGTGCCGACCGGCTTCGAGAAGGTCTCGAACACCTCCGTGGTGCGCTCCTCCATCACGCGGCGGTAGTGAGCGATCCCCTCGATATCCGGGAACTCCTCGATCAGGCTCTTGCCGATCAGGTCCTGGGCTGCGCGGTGGATCAGTCTCTCCGCCATCGGATTCATCCATGTGTAGCGCCAGTCACGGTCCACCGTGACGAAGCCGTCAGTCATGGACGAGAGGATGTCAGCGAGACGAGCGCCCGTCTCGGTCAGCTCGGCGTGCAGCCGGGCATTCCCCAGCGCGGAACCGAGCGTGGCCGCAAGGCCCTCGAAGAGCTCGATCTCCTGGCCCGTGAAGGATCGCGTGCCGTGGAACGTGAGCCCGATTGCCCCGACCGTCCCCCCCGCGCTCCGTGCCGGGAGCGTGACCCAGCGTGCCTGCGGGATGCCGATGTGGGCCAGGCGCTCGGCGACGGACGGATGGGCGCCGGGGTCCTCATGAGTAAGGATGTCCAGCCCGTTGGCGATCACGCGACCGGGGTTGTTGGTGTCGTTCACGGGCAGCTCGCGCATGAAGTCCTGCATGTCGTCCGGGTAGCCCGCTATGCAGATCTCCGTAAGGACGTTCCGCCCCTCGTCCAACAGGTAGAAGCCTGCCGCGCCCAGCTCAGGGAGTTCGCGGACCTCGTCCATGACCCGCGCGCACACCTCGTGCAGATCCAGGGAACTCGAGCCCGCCACGGCCGCCGCCCTGAGCAGAGTGGTGCGTTCCAGCTCGCGCTGCTGGCTCTCGAAGAGCGCGCTGTTGGAGAGGGAGAGCGCGAGCGAGGCGGCCAGCCTCCGCCCGAAGTCCACCTCCGCGTCGTCGAAGTGCCGCGGCTCGTCCTTGGTGTAGAAGAGCAGACACCCCGTCGCCTCCTCCTGGACGATCAGGGGGACCGCGAGCACGGACTTCAGCGATCGCTCCGCGACGAATCCGACGTTCCGCGACTCGTCGGCGGTCATATCGGCGACCACCAGGGGCTCCATCCGGCGAGCCGCCTCGGTGGCGTTCGGGGCCTCCGCGTCGCTCAGGATAAGGCCTACATCCTCCGCCTCGAATCCCTGCTGATAGCGAAGGCGCCAACCGCCGATCTCGCACAGCTCGACGGTGCCGGCGTCGACTCCCAATGAGCGGACGCCTTCATCGAGGCAACGCTGCATGATGACGTCGGCCTCGAGCGTCGAGTGGATGAGGTGAGCGATGCGGTCCAGCGCCAGGGCGAGGTTCTTGCGCTTCTGCTCGGCCTGATAGAGCATCGCCTTCTCCACGCCCGCCCCGACCTGG
>CAIKZH010000084.1 GCA_903831865.1 uncultured Coriobacteriia bacterium | reverse complement strand
GTGGGCTACGACGGCGTGGATGATGAGGTCTTCACCTGGAAGGCGGGGGACGCCGTCCCGACGCAACTCACAACCGGAGCACACTTCGCGGCCGACCCGGTCGTCTCCGGCGATCGGGTCGCGTGGGAGCGCGACGACGGGAGCCATCTGCAGATCTACACCTGGACCGCCGGCAGCGCTTCGACGACGAAGGTCACGACCGACGCGCGGGACAACTTCACCGGCGGTATCTCGGGGGACCGCATCGTGTGGTCGGCCGGTCAGGGCGGCGAAGACGGCAACATGGAGATCATGACCTGGAAGGCGGGAGACGTGGCGCCCCAGCAGCTGACCATCGGGTCTGCGGGCCATGATTCGCCTCGGGTCTCCGGCGATCGGATCGTGTGGGAGGGGCTCATCAAGGGCGGCGAGCAGGTGTTCACGGCCGTACCGGGCCCCGCCAACGTCACCACGACAGCCCTCACCATCAAGACTAGCGCGACGAGCTGCAAGGTCGGCAAGCAGTTCATCCTGTCAGGTCTGTGCGATCCCACGCCGGATCTCGTCGGCGAGATGATGCACGTGGACGTGAAGAAGCCGGGCAAGACCTACTGGACCTACTCCTCCAACCGCGTCATCTACGCCGGCACGGCAGGGGCGGCGTCGTGGCAGTACAAGTACACGCTGAAGAAGGGCATGACGAAGGGGACGTACCAGTTCCGTGCGGTCTACGACGGCAACACCCCCTATGCAGCGATCATCACCGGCCTCGTGAGAGTCGTCGTGAAGTAGGCGGGACCAGCTCACCTTCGCCATCTGCTCAGCTCGTCGCGATCTGCGGCGGTCGACAGCGGGACCAGGGCTTGGGACGATGGCGCTCGCAGGCGGTCAGCCTGCGAGCGCCTCGCACTGCCGGACGGGACGAGACGGGACGACATGTTGGATCTGCTGACCCGATTCAAGCGATTCCTGCTGGGTGCGCCTCTGAGCAACTCGGCCCTGGGAGAACAGCGGCTCTCGAATCCGGTGGCTCTCGCCGTCTTCGCGTCAGACGCGCTGGCGTCGGTCGCCTACGCCAGCCAGGAGATACTGCTGATGCTGGTGGTCGCCGGCACGGCTGCGCTGACGAAGCAGTGGGCGATCGCCCTTGGGATCGGCGCCCTCATCGTCATCGTCTCGGTCTCCTACCGGCAGACCATCAAGGCGTACCCCCAGGGCGGGGGCTCGTATTCGGTCGCTCAAGCGAACCTCGGACCCCTGTTCGGGGTGATCGCCGGCTCGTCCCTTTTGGTCGATTACGTTCTGGACGTCGCGGTCTCAGTGGCGGCGGGCACCGCCGCCCTCACTTCCGCGCTCCCGGCCCTCTACCCCTATCGCGTGCTCATCTGTCTTGCGCTGATCACCGTGCTCGGCGTGGCCAACCTCCGAGGCGTGCGCCAGTCCGGGGCCCTCTTCGCGATCCCCACCTACTCTTTCGTCGTCGCGCTCGGTGGCACGCTGCTGTGGGGCTTCTACCGGCTTGCGACCGTCGGCCCGTCGGCAATCCGCGTCCCTTCGGCCCACCAGGCCGTGATCGCGGTCTCGGGGCTGACGCTCTTCATCATCGCAAAGGCTTTCGCGTCGGGCTGCACCGCGATGACCGGCATCGAGTGCATCGCCAACGGGACCGCGGCGTTCAAAGACCCGACGGCCGCCAACGCGCGCAAGACGATGCTCTGGATGTCCGGCGTCCTGCTGTTCCTCTTCCTCGGACTCTCGTACCTGGTCCTGGCGTCAGGGATGCATCCGCTTGCCACGGAGACGGTCATCAGCCAGATCTCGCGTCGTCTCCTGGGCGGCGGCTGGACGTACTACGTCGTGTCGCTGTCCACCATGGGCATCCTGCTCGTCGCCGCCAACACGGCGTACGCGGACTTCCCGCGCCTCTCGTCCTTCATGGCGAACGACGGCTACATGCCGCACCAGTTCGCGGAGCGCGGTCAGCGGCTCGTGTTCTCCAACGGCATCGCGGTGCTCTCGACGATCGCCTCGCTGCTGGTCATCGCCTTCGCGGGCGACGTCACGCGGCTCATCCCGCTCTTCGCAGTGGGGGTGTTCCTCGCGTTCACCCTCTCGCAGGCGGGGATGGTCGTGCACTGGTGGAAGGGGAGAGAGCCCGGGTGGCACTGGAGCATCCTGGTCAACGGCGTCGGATCGGTGGTCTGCGGTGTCGTCACGCTGGTGATCGCGGTGGCCAAGTTCTCGAGCGGGGCTTGGATGGTCGTGCTCGTCATTCCGGCCCTTGTCGCTGCGCTCCTCTATGTCCGCCATCGATATGCGGTCACGGACGCGGCTGCCGAGATCACTCTGAGAGAGCTGGGCGACCTGGCCGACGGGTCCCTGCCTGACAACCACGTCGTCGTGCTGGTGAGGCAGTTGGATCGCCGAACGCTGTCGGCGCTCCGGTTCGCGCGGCTCCTTCAGGCAAGCGATCGGGTGGCCCTGCACGTGGACACCCAGGGCGACGGCGATGAGTTGGTCCGCGACTGGGCAGCCGCGGGGATCGAGATCCCGCTCGAGGTCGTGCCATCCCCCTACCGGGAGATCATCGGCCCCGTCGTCCGCTTCGTGAGGTCGCGCAAGGTCTCGCCGCAGGACACCGTGACCGTGGTGGCCACGGACGTGGACTCCAGTGACCGGGTCGACCTTCTGCTGCACGCGCAGACGCCGTTCTGGATCCGCTCCGCCCTCTCCACGGAACCGGGCGTGGCCTACCTCGACGCGCCGTACGGTGACGACGACTAGGACCCCGTGGGATCGCCGGTCTCACGACGAAGGTCATCGATCGCCTTCACGCCTGCGGGCGCCACGACGAAGTGGAATCCTCCGTAGTTGCCGGGTTCGTCCACGTTCAGGAATCCGCCATCCTTCAACGCCGAGGCGTCCTCGAAGTCGATCTCTCGAGGGCCGTCCGGGAATCCGGGATGCTGGAGCCACACAGCGTCCACCGTCCTCAGCATCATGAATCGCTCCGGGGATCTGCGTGAGGCCTCCACGATATCGGACAGCAGTCGCACTTGCCGCTCGGTGAGCTTCCGTGTCGCCATCGGCGCCCTCTCTCGTCGTCGCGGCAGCGCGACCCTCGGCCACGCCTCTTGGTCACCCGATCATCATGTTCCCCTCAAGGACCCGATGCTGCTGACCGACATAAGAGTCGCAGGGGGCCGCTTCTTGCTCCCGTGACAATGGCAAACCCGCCGCGAGACGGGGACGCAAAGCCGTGGATCTCCCGCAAGGGGAGACTGCCTGGTTGCCGAAGGTGAGCGAGAATTGAATAGGCCGTCTGTTCTCCCGGCGATCGCTGGTTCTTCGGCGGTCGCGAAGAGGCTTCATCCCGTCGCCGTGCTCTCGTGCGCCCGAGGCGCCGTCGCAGGCCGCGACGCCCGCCGCGAGCCGACGGCCACTGCGCGGCGCGCGAATGGCGCGGCGAGCGGCACCTTCGCCTGCCGGAGCGCTCGTGTCCGCGAGCCCAGCGCGCCGCCTGCCTCGCCGTACCGAGCGGAGGCACCGTGACCACGCCCGGGCTCGCCGCAGCCCGACCGTCCGTCGGCAGGGAGGCACGCAGGGCGCCTCTCCGGCCGATACCGAAGACACTCCGTCGAACTCGATCGGAGAAGGAGCCACAGGTGGGACAGCGCAGCGTCAGTCGTGGGTTGGTACTCGCGGACAGGGTCGCTCTTGTCGCGCTCGGAGGGATCATCCTGTCCCTGGCGACGTGGTTCGCCTACGCGTATGTGGACGCGATGGTCCTGCTCGACGGAACACTCCGCGATGAGCTGATCACTCCACCCGCCGACCAGACACTGATCCGCCTGGGGACCGTCGTGCTCGTGCTCGTCGGCACGCTGCTGATCCAGGTCATCTACTCACGCAGGATCCAGGCCGAGGAGCGCCTCAAGCTCGCGGAAGCCCGGATCGTCCAGATGTACGAGAACAGCCCGGACAGCGTCCTGTGCATAGGGCGTGACCACGACATCGTGTACGCGAACACGGCCTCCCGCACCATGGCGGTGGCGAGACGCGGCCCAGGTGAGCTCGTGGGCGAGGTCTGCTATCGGGCCCTGTGGGGGCGGCAGCAGCCATGCGAAGGGTGCCTTGTCGCGGACGTGCTGGCCACTGCCGAGGTTCGCAACCGCACGATGAGCGACTCCTCCTCCGGCGAATCCCGCTACCTCGAGCAGATCGTCTACCCGGTCGTCGACGAGCGAGGCGCTGTGGAGTCCGTCGTCGAGGCAACCAGAGACACCACCGAGCGGGTGGTCGCCGAGCAGGCGATCCGGGAGATGGCGACCTGCGTCTGAAGGACGGGCTGGGAGCGTGGGCCTCGCGAGTGGTGCCCTGCGACTTGACGGGACGCGACCATGTCGGGGAGACTCATGAACTAGGGTCAATAGATGGCCTGGGGTCGCAGCGTGACCGTCGCGTGGCGCTGCTTGGTTTTGCCCCGCCAGGGGGCAAGAGAGTGAGCTGGGAATGCCTGAAGGTACCGTGAAGTGGTTCAACGCTGACAAGGGCTATGGCTTCATCTCGCGCGAGGATGGCGACGATCTGTTCGTCCACTTCTCCGAGATCGAGGGCGAGGGCTTCAAGAGCCTCGACGAGGGCCAGAAGGTCGTCTTCGAGGTCGCCACCGGCCAGAACGGCAAGCTGCAGGCCACCAAGGTCCGCAAGGCCTAGCTGCCGCACTCAGTCAGCACTCACAAGAAGAGACCTGGAGAGGGCGGCCCCCATGGGGCCGCCCAC
>CAIKZH010000083.1 GCA_903831865.1 uncultured Coriobacteriia bacterium | reverse complement strand
TGGCGGCGCCGTCGAGCAGCGAGTACTCGGAGTGGGTGTGCAGGTGGACGAACGACACCGGGCGGCTCACGCCTCCCGGTCGAGCACGGCGCGGTAGCCGTCGGCGCCGTAGTTGAGGCAGCGGCTCACGCGACTGATCGTGGTCGTCGATGCGCCCGTCGTCTCGGAGATGCGGTCGTAGTGCTCTCCTGCGGCCAGGAGCCGCGCCACCGCGAGTCTCTGCGCCATGTCGTGGATCTCGCGGACCGTGCACACATCGAGGAGGAACGCGTACACCTCGTCCGGCCCGTCGAGCGTTGAGAACGCGTGCAACAGCCGCTCGACATCGGGTGTCCTGAGGCGGTCCGTCACGTGTGGGTCGACCGCCTTCCCTGGTCTCGACGGGGGTGGTGGAGACCTGACGATGGTAGCATCCTGCCGCCCTCTCCACGCCGCGCCCCGGCGAGCGGGAACACGGCTGCGACGGGCGGCCGGCGGACCCCCGGCGGGTGACGAGCGGCGCGACGCGCTCAGTCGCACCCGACGCTCCACAGGCCCCCTGGTCGCGAACGCTACAATGGCGAGATCCGCCGCCGCACCCATACCTTCGTTGGAGGACTCCCGTATTGGCTCCCGACTCCCCGACGCCCGACAGCGAGAGATTGCCGTTCGAGGCGCCCAGCACGGCGGCTGGATACGAGGCCGACGTCGAGAGCCCGCCCGAGGGGATAGTGCGGCGCGGCGGCACGTTCGAGGCCTTCCGCTTCCGCGCCTACGCGCTCTTCTGGAGCGGGGCGATCGTCTCCAATGTCGGCACGTGGATGCAGAACTTCGCGCTCGCCATCCTCGTCTACTCGTTCCGCTCGTCCTCGGCGGACCTCGGCATCGTGAACTTCGTCGCCGGGGGGCCGACCCTGCTTCTCGGCCTCTACGCCGGGGTCCTCGCCGACCGTCTCGACCGGCGCAAGCTGATCATCTGGGCGCAGGTCGGCCTCATGCTCCAAGCCGGCGCGCTCGCCCTGCTGTTCGATATGGGACGACTCTCGTCTCATCACGCCATCGAGGCGCTGCTGTGGGTGGTGTTCCTCGGCCTCGTTGGGGGGATCTTCACCGCCCTGAGCTTCCCGGCGTGGCAGGCGATGATCCCGGACCTCGTGCCGAGGGACACGCTCCTCAACGGGATCGCGCTGAACTCCGCGCAGTTCCAGTCCGCCCGGCTCCTGGGTCCGCTCATCGCGGGCGGCATGATCCTGGTGAACCTCACGGTGGGCGATATCTTCTGGGTGAACGCCGCGAGCTTCCTCTTCGTCATCGCGGCCCTGTGGGTGATCCGCCCTCAGTTCGCGCAGCCGCGCGGGCTCGGCCGCTTCTCGGACCCGGGAGAGAGCCCGTGGCGCACGCTCACCGCGGGAGTCCGCTACGCGCGAGAGCACCGTGTGATCGGCGTTCTGATCCTGTCCACCGCGGTCCTCACGGTCTTCGGGATGGCGTACATGATGATCGCGCCGGCGGTGGTCGACCACTCGCTGCTCGCCGCCGCCCACGGCGCCGCGCTGCTGACGAACAGCGCCGCATGGAAGGCACGCCAGGCCCTCATCGACCGGCAGACCGCCTACCTCATGGCCGCGAACGGGTTCGGAGCGGTCCTGAGCGCGCTCGTGGTTGCGAGCCTGCCCGCCACCGTGCGGCGCGAGCGGATCATCCCGTGGACGCTCCTGCTGCTCGCCGCGGCGCTGACCGGCTTCGGACTGTCGCACAACCTCTACCTGACCCTGGTGATGTCCTCGATCGCCGGCGCCGCCCTGCTCACGACGAACTCGCTCGTGAACACGTCGATCCAGACGCGCGTGCCGGGGCAGCTCCGCGGCCGCGTGATGTCGCTGTTCGTGATGTCGTTCATGGGGCTGATGCCGTTCGCGGCCCTCATCTTCGGCTTCCTCGCGCAGGCGATCGGGCCCGGGCCCGCCATCATCGGGGGCGCGGTCGTGCTCTTCGCCTGGGGCGTCACGCTGATCTCACGCCCGAGGATGCTCTGCCCCACAGGCTGAGAGCGTCCCGAGAGGGCGCCGCCGTGACGGAGTCCTGCAGCGGCTACAGCACGCGGCTCACGAGCGAGCCGATCCCCTCGATGCGGACCTCCACGTTGTCCCCGCTGTGCATCGGACCGATGCCGGACGGCGTCCCGGTGAGCACGACGTCGCCGGGGAGCAGCGTCATGACCTCGCTCACGAAGCTCACGAGGCGGGGCACGTCGAAGATCATGTCGGAGGTGCGTGCCGACTGCCTCTGCTCGCCGTTGACGTAGGTCTCCAACAGCAGGTCCGAGGGGTCGACCTCGGTGTCGATCCACGGTCCGATCGGGCAGAAGCCGTCGAACCCCTTCGCGCGCGTCCACTGCCCGTCGCGCTTCTGCAGGTCGCGCGCGGTCACATCGTTCGCGCAGGTGTATCCGAGCACGTAGGTCGACGCCTCCTCGGGCGTGACCCGGTGCGCACGACGTCCGATGACGACGGCGAGTTCGCCCTCGTGATCGACCTGATGCGAGATCTCGGGCAGGCGGATCTCGCCCATCGGGGCGTTGAGCGAAGTCGGAGGCTTCAGGAAGATCAGCGGCTCGGCCGGCAGGTCGTGACCCATCTCAAGAGCGTGGCCGCGGTAGTTCACGCCCACGCACACGATCTTGGTGGGCGTGGTGGGCGGCATCAGCCGAGCGCCGGCCAGGGGGATGACGTCCTCTGTCTCCCACGCGGCGAACGGCTCGTCGGAGATCAGCGTGATGGTGGTCGCCTCGGCCAGCCCATAGCGGACGTCTTCACCGGTGTAGACCCGCACGATCCGCATCCTAGAGGGCTCCTCGCGTCGACACCGCCTATGGGCTTAGTTCGACCCCGGTGGACGCTCCCCTGCAACCGCGTGCGTGCGAGCACGCGGTCCGGCCCTCTCCCTGGCGAGCGCTCTTGAGGCGCTACGAAGGCTTGGTCAGCCCGAACTCGATCGAGTCGACCAGGGCCTCCCACGAGGCCTCGATGATGTTCTCGCTGACCCCGACGGTCCCCCACGTCGACCTTCCGTCGTCGGAGACGATGAGCACACGCGTCACGGCGCCGGTGCCCTTCTTCTCGTCGAGGACGCGGACCTTGAAGTCGGTGAGCTCGATGGCGGCGAGAGCCGGGTAGAAGCGACCGATCGCGAGACGCAGGGCGCTGTCGAGAGCGTTGACCGGGCCGTTGCCCTCTGCCGTGGCGATGAATCGCTCGTCCCCCACCCACACCTTGATCGTGGCCTCGGTCATGACCCGGCCGTCTTCGCGCTTCTCCATCAGGCAGCGGAACGACTCGAGCGTGAACAGCGGACTGTATGTGCCGGTCTCCTTGCGAAGCAGGATCTCCAGGGAGGCGTCGGCGGCCTCAAAGGAGTAGCCGCGGTGCTCGAGCTCCTTCACCGCGTCGAGCACCTTGCCCGCCGTCTTCGTGTCCCCGCCCAGATCGATGCCCAGCTCCCTGGCCTTCATCGTGAGAGATGCTCGGCCGGCGAGCTCGCTCACGATCACGCGCGCGAGGTTGCCGACCGACGCAGGATCGACGTGCTCGTAGGCACCGGCGAGGCGGCCGGTCGCACTCGCGTGCAGCCCGCCCTTGTGGGCGAAGGCGCTGGTGCCGACGTACGGCTGCTGCGGGTTGGGCGTGACGTTGGCGGTCTCCGCCACGAAGTGGCTCACCTCCGTGAGCAGCCGCAGCTGGTCCCGCGTCACGCACTCCTCACCCATCTTCAGCACGAGCGCCGGGATGATCGCGGTGAGATCGGCGTTGCCCGTGCGCTCGCCGTAGCCGTTGATCGTGCCCTGCACGTGACAGCAGCCGGCCTCGACCGCGACCAGCGTGTTGGCCACGGCGCATGCGGCGTCGTTGTGCGCGTGGATGCCGAGCGGCGCATCCACCATGGTACCGACCTTGCGCACGACACCCGCGACCACCTGGGGCAGCATCCCGCCGTTGGTGTCGCACAGGACCACGGCATCGGCGCCCGCGTCGGCTGCGGCCTGACATACCGCCACGGCGTAGGCGGGGTCGGCCTGGTAGCCGTCGAAGAAGTGTTCCGCGTCGAAGAAGACGGTGAGACCGGCCTTCTTGAGCAGCTCGACACTGTCGGCGACCATCGCGAGGTTCTCGTCCAGGGTCGCCCCGATGGCGTCGGTGACGTGCAGGTCCCACGCCTTGCCGACGATGCAGACGGCGGCGCACCCGGAGTCGAGCAGCGTTCGCAGGCCGGGATCGTCGGCGGCCGCAAGGGCGCGGCGTCTGGTGGACCCGAACGCCGTCACGATCGCCTGCTTCAGGTCCAGAGAACGGACGCGCTCGAAGAACTCGCTGTCCTTGGGGTTGGAGCCCGGGAAGCCGCCCTCGATGTAGTGCACGCCGAGGTCGTCGAGCCGCTGCACGATGCGCAGCTTGTCCTCGACCGAGAGGGACATCCCCTCCCGCTGTGTCCCGTCGCGCAACGTGGTGTCGTAAAGGGTGATCATCTCGTTGCCCCTAGACGCGCTCGAGCCAGTAGTCGTACTCGTCGTCCCGGCCGCGCACGACGTTGAAGTAGGCCTCCTGCAGGGCGAGCGTGACGGGGCCCGGCTCCCCGATCGCGCGATGGTCGACCGAGCGGATGGGAACGACTTCCGCGGCCGTGCCGCAGAAGAAGACCTCGTCCGCTGCGTAGAGGTCCGTGCGCGTGAGGGAGGCCTCGATCACGTCCATGCCGAGGTCCTCGGCGAGCGCGACGATCGTGTCTCGGGTGATCCCATCCAGGATCCCGTCGGAGACGGGCGGCGTCATGATGAGCTCGTCGCGCACGACGAAGATGTTCTCGCCGGTGCCCTCGCACACATACCCCGCCTCGTTGAGAAGGATCGCCTCGGCGTAGCCGTGGTCGTTGGCCTCCATCCGCGCGAACGACGAGTTCAGGTAGTTGCCCGTGGCCTTGATCTGCGGCGGCATCGAGTTGTTCGCGCGCTGTCGCCACGACGAGATACCGGCGTCGACGCCGCTCTTGAGCGCCTCCTCCCCCAGGTAGCTCTCCCACGGCCACACCGCGATCGTCGTCTGCACCGGAGCCGGAAGCGGGTCCAGCCCCATCACGCCGTAGCCGCGCATCATCAGCGGGCGGATGTAGCAGGACGGCAGCTTGTTGGCGCGGATCAGTTCCAGCGTCGCCTCCACGAGCTGCTCCGGCGAGTACGGCGCGTCCATCCTCAGCATCTTCGCCGAGCGCCCGAGACGCTGCATGTGCTCGGTGAGGCGGAACACGGCCGGCCCGGACGGCGTCTCGTAGCAGCGGATCCCTTCGAAGACGCCGGACCCGTAGTGGAGCGCGTGGCTCAGGACGTGGACCTTCGCGTCGTCCCAGTCGACGAGCTCGCCGTCCATCCAGATCTTGTCGACCGTCTCGAGTGCCGGCATCTCTTCACGCCCTTTCTCGCCTTCGGCGCCCCGGGGGCGCCCATCGGTCCGCGCTACAGTCGTGCCACGACCTGGTCGCCCATCTCGGCCGTGCCCATCAGGAGCTCGGGCGGTGTGTCGTCCGCCGCGATGTCCGCGGTTCGGAACCCGGCGCCCAGCGTCTCGGCGATCGCCGCCGAGAGGTCGTCGGCGGCCGCGTCCATGTCGAGCGACATCCGCAGCATGAGCTCCACCGACAGCAGCATGGCGAGCGGGTTCGCCACTCCGCGGCCGGCGATATCCGGCGCGGAGCCGTGACTCGGCTCGTACAGGGCGGTGCCCTCCCCGAGCGACGCGCTCGCGAGCATCCCGAGAGAGCCGGTGAGCATCGACGCCTCATCGGAGAGGATGTCGCCGAACATGTTCTCGGTCACCATGACGTCGAACTGCGCCGGGCGGCGCACGAGCTGCATCGCGGCGTTGTCCACGAGCATGTCGACCAGCGCCACGTCGGGATAGTCTGCGGCGACGGCATGGACCACCTCGCGCCACAGGCGCGAGGTCTCGAGCACGTTGGCCTTGTCCACGGAGTGCACGAGCCGGCGGCGGCCCCGCGCGGCCTCGAAAGCAGTGCGGGCGATCCGCTCTATCTCGAACTCATCGTAGACGCAGGTGTCGTACGCACGCATCCCGGCGCGGCCCGGGCCGCCCGCGTCCGCCACCTCGCGCTCCCTGGCCCTCTCCCCGAAGTACAGGCCGCCCGTGAGCTCGCGCACGATGAGCATGTCCACGCCGTCGATGACATCGGGCCTCAGCGTGGATGCATCGGCGAGCGGCGCGAAGATGCGCACCGGTCGCAGGTTCGCGAACAGGCCGAGTTCCTTGCGCAGCCCGAGAAGGCCCTGCTCCGGGCGGGGCCTGTCCGGATCGGTGGTGTCCCACGCTGGACCGCCGATGGCGGCGAGCAGCACCGCGTCGGCCGCCCGCGCTTCTGCGAGCGTGCGATCTGGTAGTGCCGAGCCGGTCTGGTCTATGGCCGCGCCGCCGAGCAGTGCCTCGTGCAGGTCGAACACGACACCGTGTCGCTCGCCGAGGGCGAGCAGGACCTTGACCGCCTCGTCGGTGATCTCGGGGCCGATGCCGTCACCCGGCAGGAGGCATATGCGGACGGCCCGGCTCACTTGCCCACCTGCTCCCTCACCGACTCGATCAGGCCACCCTTCTCGACGATCCGCTTGATGAAGGGCGGGAACGGCTGCGCGTGGAACACCGCACCTGTCGTGAGATCGGTGATGGTCCCTTCGTCGGCATCGACCGCCACGCGCTCACCATCGAGGATCGCCTCGGCCGCCTCGGGTGACTCCATGATGGGCAGTCCGGTGTTGATCGCGTTGCGATAGAAGATCCGGGCGAAGCTCTTGGCGATGACCACGGAAACGCCCGATTCCTTGATCGCGATGGGGGCGTGCTCACGGCTCGAGCCGCACCCGAAGTTCTCCTGGGCCACGATGATGTCGCCCGGCTGCACCTTCTCCACGAAGGTCGGGTCGAGGTCCTCCATGCAGTGCGAAGCCAGTTCGGCGGGGTCCGACGTGTTGAGATAGCGCGCCGGGATGATGACGTCGGTGTCCACGTCGCGTCCGTAACGATGTGCGGTGCCTTCGAAACGCATCCTGCCACCCTCTCCTCGTCCCGCCACCCGGGCCTGACGTGCGCCCGACCCACGGGGGTCGCCTATCCTACACCGGCGTCTGTGGCGCCGCGTCCGCGCTAGTCCAGGTCGTCGGGGAGGGCGATCCGCCCCGCCACCGCCGTGGCCGCGGCCACGGCCGGGGAGGCAAGGTAGACCTCGGAGCCGGTGTGACCCATCCTGCCCACGAAGTTGCGATTGGTCGTCGCGACCGCACGCTCGCCTGCCGCCAGCACGCCCATGTGCCCGCCCAGGCAGGGGCCGCAGGTGGGCGTCGAGACGGCCGCGCCGGCATCCACGAACACGTCGAAGAGCCCCTCGTGCATCGCCTGGGTCCAGATCGCCTGAGTGGCCGGGATGACGATGAGCCGCACCCGCGGGTCGACGTGCCTGCCGCGAAGGACCTCGGCGGCGATACGCAGGTCCTCGATCCGCCCGTTGGTGCAGGACCCGATGACCACTTGGTCGACCGTGACGTCGCGCGCCTCCCGCACGGGGCGCGTGTTGGAGGGCAGGTGCGGGAACGCGACCGTCGGCTCGATCGCCGAGGCGTCGATCTCCACGGTCCTCGCATAGTCGGCGTCCTCGTCGGAGGCGTAGCGCGTCCACTCCCTCTCGGTCCGACCCTCCACGTAGGCGCGCGTCGTCTCGTCGAAGCCGATGATCCCGCTCTTGCCGCCCGCCTCGATCGCCATGTTGCAGATGGTGAAGCGGTCGTCCATGCCGAGGCCGCCGATGGTGTCTCCCGTGAACTCCATCGCCTGATACAGGGCGCCGTCCACGCCGATCATGCCGATCACGTGCAGGATGATGTCCTTGCCGCTCACCCAGGGCTGTAGTTCGCCGGTCAGCTGGAATCGGATCGAGGCCGGCACCTTGAACCAGGCGGTGCCCACCGCCATGCCCACAGCGGCGTCCGTCGACCCGACGCCTGTGGCGAAGGCCGCGAGCGCCCCGTAGGTGCAGGTGTGCGAGTCGGCGCCGATGATGAGATCGCCGGGACCGACGACGCCCTGCTCCGGCAGGAGCGCGTGCTCGATGCCCATGCAGCCGACCTCGTAGAAGTGCGTGATCCCCTGCTCCCGTGCGAAGTCGCGGATGATCTTGGCCTGCTCCGCCGACTTGATGTCCTTGTTCGGGACGTAGTGGTCGGGCACCAGCGCGATGGCCTCGGGATCGAAGACACGGTCGACCCCGATGCGGGCGAACTCGCGGATGGCGATCGGCGCGGTGATGTCGTTGGCCAGCACGATGTCGACCGAGCACTCGATGAGCTGCCCGGGCGTGACCTCGTCGAGGCCCGCGTGCGCGGCAAGTGTCTTCTCTGTGATGGTCATGGGACGCGGCATGTGGTCCTTAGCCCTTCTTCGACGGAGTGCAGGGTGCGGTCTCCTCGCGTCACATCTCTTCGGCGACACTCGGCTTCACGCTCACGATGAGCCGGTTGAGCGCGTTCACATACGCCTTCGCGCTCGCCACGATGATGTCGGTGTGAGCGCCGCGGCCGGTGAAGATGCGGCCGTCCTCGCTCCGGACGCGGATGGTCACCTCGCCTTGGGCGTCGATGCCGCGCGTCACCGCCTTCACCGCGAACTCGATCAACTCCGCGGGTTCGGGCACGATGCGGCTGATCGCCATGTAGACCGCATCGACCGGGCCGGTGCCGTGCGCCGCATCCACCAGGTGCTGGCCGTCCGGGGCGAGCAGTTCCACGGTCGCGGTGGGGATCCCCGGCTCGCCGCAGCTCACGTGCACCTGCTCGAGGTGGTAGACCTCCTCGCCGCGACGTTCCCGGTCCGCCATGAGCGCCTCGAGGTCCTCGTCGAAGACCTCCTTCTTGCGGTCGGCAAGGTCGAGGAAGTCCTCGTAGACGCCGTCGAACTCGGCCTCGACCCACTCGTAGCCGAGCTCGGCGAGACGGTGCGAGAGGGCGTGGCGCCCGGATCTGGCTGTGAGCACGATCGCGGAGCCCGCCAGCCCGACGTCCGCCGGATCGATGATCTCGTAGGTGGAGCGCTCCTTGAGCACGCCGTCCTGGTGGATGCCGCTGCTGTGCGCGAACGCGTTGGAGCCCACGATGGCCTTGTTGGGCTGCACGGCGATGCCGGTGATCGTGCTCACCAGCCGTGAGGTCCGGGTGATCTCCCGAGTGACGATCCCGGTGTCGACCCCGAAGTAGGTCCTGCGCTGCCGCAGGGCCATCACCACCTCCTCGAGCGAGGTGTTGCCGGCGCGCTCGCCGATGCCGTTGATGGTGCACTCCACCTGTCGGGCGCCCGCCTTCACACCGGCGAGTGCGTTGGCGGTGGCCATCCCCAGGTCGTTGTGGCAGTGCACCGCGACGACCACGTCGTCGATGCCGTCCACCGAGGAGCGGAGATCGGCGATGAGTGCGCCGAACTCCTCGGGATACGTGTAGCCGGTCGTGTCCGGGATGTTGACGGTGGTCGCGCCTGCCGCGATGGCCGCCTCGATCATCTGATGCAGGAAGAGCGGATCGGCCCTGCCGGCGTCCTCGGCGTAGAACTCGACATCGTCGACGAACGTGCGGGCGAGGCGCACCGCCGCGACGGCGCGCTCCACCGCCGTGTCCCTTGAGATGCGAAGCTTGTCCGCCAGGTGGGACTCGCTCACACCGATGCCGGTGTGGATCCTCGGGCGCTTCGCGGTGGAGAGCGCCGCCGCCGCGACCTCGATGTCCTTCGGGACCGCGCGCGACAGCGCGCACACGACGGCCGCGTCGCCGACCTCGAGCCCGATGCGCTGCACCGACTCGAAGTCACCCGGGCTTGAGACGGGGAAGCCGGCCTCTATCACGTCCACGCCGAGACGCACGAGTTGCCTCGCGATCTCCAGCTTCTCGGCCGTGTTCATGCTCGCGCCCGGCGATTGCTCGCCGTCGCGCAGAGTCGTGTCGAAGATGAGGACCCTGTCTGCCGCCATCGCCTTCAGTCCCCTCTAGAGGTCGACGCTCCATGCGTCCTGCATGGCCGCTTCCTCGCGGATACGCGAGACGATCTCGGGCGTGAGCGGCGTGTCGACCGTGATGCCCATGAGCGCCATGCCGCCCGCCTCGTGACGCCCCACCTGCATCGAGCCGATGTTCACCCCCGCGTTCCCCAGGACGGTCCCGACCTTGCCGATCATGCCGGGGCGGTCCGGATAGCGGAAGAACGCCATGTGCCGGTCCGGCGCCATGTCAAGGTCGTAGCCGAACAGCGAGACCAGGCGCGGCTCGTTGCGCTTGCCGATGAGGGCCGCGGCCACGTCGACCTCCTCGCCGGCGGAGATGGCCTTCACCACGATCATGGAGACGTAGTCGTGCGTCTCCGGCCTCTTCGTCTCGGCGACGTGGATGCCGCGCTGCTCGGCGAAGAGGTCCGCGTTCACGAAGTTCACCGGCTGGTCTGTGGCGAGCCCGAGCATCCCCTTGAGGACCGCGGTCCGAAGGATGCGGGTGTCCGTGTCGGCGAGCCCTCCGATGGTCACGACCTCCACCTCGTCGATCCCGCTCTTCGTGAGCTGGGCGACCATCGCGCCCTGGGCCTCTGCGAGCGCGAGGTACGGGCCGACCTTGTCCATGACGTCGGGCGGCACGGCCGCGATGTTGACCGCGGTCGGCACCATCTCCCCGCGGAGACCGGCCGCGACGAGGTCGGCGATCTGCTCGCCGGCGCGGTCCTGCGCCTCTTCGGTGGAAGCGCCGAGGTGCGGCGTGACGATCACGTTGTCCAGTTCGAACAGCGGCGAGTCGGTGGTGGGCTCCACCTCGAACACGTCGATGGCCGCCGAGGCGACCTTCCCGCTGCGCAGCGCGTCCACCAGCGCCTCGGTCTGGTAGATCCCGCCGCGCGCGGTGTTCACCAGCCGGACCCCATCCTTCATCCGCGCGAACTGATCGGCGCCGAACATGCCGATCGTCTCCTTGGTCTTGGGCAGGTGCACGGTGATGAAGTCCGCCTGCGGCAACAGCTCGTCCACGGAGGCGAAGAGCTCCACGCCGAGGGACGCGGCGCGCTCCTCGGAGATATAGGGGTCGTAGCCGATCAGCCGCATCTGGAAGCCGCGGGCACGCTCGGCGATCAGGGTCCCGATCCTACCGAGCCCCACGATCGCGAGCGTCTTCTGGAACAGCTCCTCGCCCGTGAAGCGGCTCCGCTCCCACTTGCCGGACTTCAGCGAGGCGTTGGCCTGGCAGATCATGCGCGACTGCGCCATGAGCAACGCCCACGTGTGCTCCGCCGCGGACACGACGTTGCTCGTCGGTGCGTTGCACACGACGATCCCGCGCTCGGTGGCGGCGGTCACGTCGACGTTGTCGATGCCCACGCCCGCGCGGCCGATGATGCGAAGGCAGTCAGCGGCCTCGATGACGCGCCTGGTGGCGCGGGTCGCCGAACGGACGACGAGTCCCTCGTAGGGGCCGATCACGGCGACGAGCTCGTCCTCGGAGAGTCCGGTGCGCACGTCCGCCTCATGTCCCGCCTCGCGCAGCTTCTCGATGCCCGAGTCGGCGATCTTGTCGGCTATCAGTACCTTGGCCATCGGTTCACTCCCCCATGAATACGGCTTCGGCGGCTTTGATCCCGCTGCCTCGCTCGAACGGGTAGCCGAGCTCCGCGAGCGTCATCTCGAGCGCCGCGAGCGTGGTGATGATGTCGAACTCGCCGAAGTAGCCGAGGTGCCCCACGCGGAAGATACGGCCGGCGTAGTCGTCCTGACCGCCCGCGATGGTCACCCCGTACTTGTTCTTCATGATGCTGACGATCTTCTTGCCGTCGACGCCCTCGGGCACCCAGACGGGGGTGACCGCGCTGCCGCGGCCCTCGGGCGGGGCGAAGAGCTTCATGCCGAGCGCCTCGCAGCCGCGGCGGGTCGCCTCGGCGAGGCGGCTGTGGCGGGAGATGATGTTCTCGAGGCCCTCCTCGCGCATCATCCGCAGCGCCTCCACGAGCCCCACCACCAGCGACACCGCGGGCGTGAACGGGGTCGTCTGCTTCTCGATGTTGGACTTGTAGCGCTTCCAGTCGAAGTAGAACTTCGGCAGCGTCGACCGTTCCCGGGCGCGCCACGCCTTCTCCGACACCGTGACGGCGGCGAGCCCGGGCGGGAGCATGAGCCCCTTCTGTGAGCCGGTCATCACCACGTCGAGCTTCCACTCGTCGGTCCTGCAGGGGACGGCGCCGATGCCCGTGATCGAGTCGACGATGAACACGCACTCGGGGTACTCCGCGACGATCCTCCCGATGGCTTCGACGTCGTTCAGCACGCCTGACGACGTCTCCGACTGCACGACCACGACGCCGCGGGCCGAAGGGTGCTCCTTCAGCGCGGAGGCGATGTCCGCGGGCTTCACGACCTCGGTCCACTCGTAGGGCAGATCGACCACCACGAGCCCGTACGTCTTTGCCAGCGAGACCATGCGGTCGCCGAACTTCCCGTTGCGGGCCACGATCACCTCGTCGCCGGCGCAGAAGCAGTTGGCGAACGAGGACTCCATCGCGCCCGTCCCGGAGCACGCGAGGATGAGCACGTCGTTCGCGGTCTGGAAGATGTACTTCAGTCCCTCGACGCACTCCATCAGCATCGCCGAGAAATCCGGCGTCCTGTGGTGGATCATCGGCCGGGCCTGCGCCAGCAGGACCTCCGCCGGCACGGGTGTGGGACCCGGCGTCATAAGGTACTTCTTCTGCATCGCCTGCTCGCTCCTCGATAGGTCTTGAAGCCGCCCTTGCATCCGCGCGAGTGCGCGGCTTCCGTCTACTCCTTGTCTTTGCGCAGCCAGCTGAACATGCCGCGCAGGTCCCCGCCGACCTCCTCGATGTAGGACGCCGCGTTGATGCGCCTCATCGCCTTGAAGTGGGGCTGGCCGGCCTTGTTCTCCAGGATCCAGTCACGTGCGAACTTGCCGGACTGGATGTCCCACAGCGCCTCGGCCATCGCCTCGCGGGTCTCGTCGGTCACGATCTTCGGACCCGTCACGTAGTCGCCGTACTCGGCGGTGTTGCTGATCGAGTCGCGCATCTTCGCCATGCCGCCCTCGTACATCAGGTCGACGATGAGCTTGAGCTCGTGGAAGCATTCGAAGTAGGCGATCTCCGGCTGGTAACCCGCCTCGACCAGCGTGTTGAACGCGGACTCGACCAGATGGGTCACACCGCCGCACAGCACGACCTGCTCGCCGAACAGGTCGGTCTCGGTCTCCTCGGCGAACGTGGTCTCGATCACGCCGGCCCTGGCCCCGCCGATGCCCGCGGCCCATGCGAGCGCGAGCTCCTTCGCCTTCCCGCTCGCGTCCTGATACACGGCGATGACATTGGGCACCCCAGAGCCCTCGACGAAGACACGCCGCACCATGTGACCGGGACCCTTCGGCGCGATCATGATGACGTCGACGTCGGCGGGCGGGACCACCTGGTCGAAGTGGATGTTGAACCCGTGGGCCCAGGCCAGAGCCTTGCCGGCGGTCATGGACTCGTGGATCTCCGAGTAGTAGACGTGGGCGGCGAGCTCGTCGGGGACCAGCATCATGACGATGTCGGCCTCCTGCGCGGCCTCCCTCGGCGTCATCACCCGCAGCCCGTCCGACTTCACCTTGTCCCAGGTCTTGGACCCCGATCGGAGGCCGACTCGGACGTCACAACCGGAGTCGTGAAGGTTGAGCGCGTGCGCGTGCCCCTGGCTCCCGTAACCGATCACGGCGATCTTCCGTGACCTCAGCAGGTCCAGGTCGGTGTCCTTCTCGTAGTAGACGTGAGCCATCTTCTTGCTCCATCTCCCCTGCGGTCGGCTGCTGTTCTTCTGACGCGTGGTCGCTGTGCTTGCATCTCTCGTCGTGCGGCCCGTCTAGGCGGGGCCTTCCCTCAAACCCCTGGAGAGCGCGATCTTGCCCGTGCGGGCGAGCTCCTTGATGCCGTACGCCCGCAGCAGGTCCTCCATCGCCTCCAGCTTGTCGGCGGCGCCCGTCGCCTCGATGGTGACGGAGTTCTTGCCCACGTCGACGATCTTTGTCCGGAAGACGTTGGCGATCTCGATGATCTCGTGGCGGCGGTCGGGCGGCGCGCTCACCTTGAAGAGCACCAGCTCGCGGTCGACCATGGAGCCAGCGTCTAGGTCCTGGATCTTGATGACGTTGATGAGCTTGTGCAGCTGCTTGGTGACCTGCTCGATGGGTGTGTCGTCGCCGCCGACCACGATCGTGATCCGCGACAGAGTCGGGTCCTCGGTGACGCCGACCGCGAGCGAGTCGATGTTGAATCCGCGGCGCGCGAAGAGCGACGTGACCCGGGTGAGCACGCCGGGCTTGTTCTCCACGAGCACAGAGAGGGTGTGCTGGGCCATCACTCCCACACCTCCGTCAGCAGTTCGCCGTCGAGCATCTCGGAGACGGGCCCGCCGGGTATGCCTCCGAGCATCTCGTCGATCGAGCCGCCGGGAGCGACCATCGGGTAGACGTTCTCTTCGCCCGACACCCGGCAGTCCACTATCGCCGGCCCGTCGTGATCGAATGCGCGGCCCAGCGCTCCGTCGAGATCGTCGGGGCAGGTCACGCGCTCTCCGTGCCACCCGTAGGCCTCCCCGAGCTTGACGAAGTCCGGGCAGTCCTGTGCGAGCACCGAGGACGCGTAGCGGTGCTCGTAGAAGAGCTCCTGCCACTGTCGCACCATGCCCAGGAACCCGTTGTTGAGCACGACGACCTTCACGGGCAGCTTCTCGATGGACGCCGTGGCCATCTCCTGCGAGTTCATCTGGATCGAGCCGTCGCCGGCGATGTCGACCACGAGGTGCTCCGGTCGTCCCACCTGCGCGCCGATCGCCGCGGGAAGCCCGAATCCCATCGTGCCCAGGCCGCCCGAGGACACCCACGTGCGCGGCTCGCGGATGCGCGTGTACTGGCACGACCACATCTGGTTCTGGCCGACCTCTGTCGCGATCACCGTCGGACGGTCCTTCGTGAGCTCGCGCACGCGCTCGACGACGAACTGCGGCATGACGATGTCGCCGGAGTGCTGGTAGTGCAGCGGGTAGCGGGCCCTCCAGTCGTCGACGACCCGCATCCATGCTTCCGTTCGCGGCTCCGAGGCCGTCTTGCGCAGCTCGGAGACGATGGCGGCGAGCACCAGCTTGGCGTCGCCCACGATCGGCACGTCGACGGGCTTGTTCTTGCCGATCTCCGCCGGGTCGATGTCGATGTGGATGACCTTCGCCCTGCTCGCGAAGGAGGAGAGCTTGCCGGTCACGCGGTCGTCGAAGCGCACGCCCACGGCGATCAGAAGGTCCGTCTCCGTCAGCGCGTAGTTCACGAACTTGGGGCCGTGCATGCCCGGCATCCCCAGGAAGAGGTGATGGTCCTCCGGGAACGCACCCTTGCCCATGAGCGTGGCGGCAACGGGGATCTGCATGAGCTCGGCGAGCTCCTTCAGCTCCGCCCACGCACCCGACGCCAGCACGCCGCCGCCCGCGTACAGCAGCGGCTTGCGCGCCTTCGCGATCATTTGAGCCGCCTGCTTGATCTGCCTCGCGTGACCGCGGTACGTGGGCTTGTAGCCCGGCAGGTTGACGGCCGCCGGCCACTTGTACGTGATCTCGGCCTTGCTCACGTCGGCGGGCACGTCCACAAGCACCGGCCCGGGGCGGCCGGTCGACGCGATGTGGAACGCCTCGGCGATCACCTCCGGCAGCTCCGCCGGGTCCTTCACGAGGTAGTTGTGCTTCGTGATGGGGACTGTGATGCCGGTGATGTCCGACTCCTGGAACGCGTCCGTGCCGATGACGGGCGTGGCCACCTGCGCGCTGAAGACCACCATCGGGATCGAGTCCATGTAGGCGTTCGCGATGCCGGTCACGGTGTTCGTCGCCCCGGGGCCGCTAGTCACTATCACGGCCGCCGGGCGGCCCATGACGCGCGCGTAGCCGTCGGCCATGTGCGTCGCGCCCTGCTCGTGGCGCGGCAGGATCGACCGCACGCTGGTCGAGTCGTAGAGCGCGTCGAAGATCGGGAGGGCGACGCCGCCCGGATAGCCGAACACCACGTCGACCCCGGCGTCCTCGAGCGCTTGCACCAGCGCCTTTCCGCCGATCATCCTCATAGCACCGCCCCCTTCTCGGCGCTGGAGACCGCCGCCGCGTACCGGGCCAGATAGCCTGACGTCACGCGCGGCTCGCGCGCCCTCCAGGCCGTGCGGCGCCGCCCGATCTCGGCGTCGTCGACCAGCAGCGTGAGCGTCCCGGTGTCTATGTCGATCTCGATGCGATCGCCCTCGTTCACAAGCGCGATCGTGCCGCCGACGGCAGCCTCCGGCGAGACGTGCCCGATCGCGGGTCCCTTCGTGGCGCCCGAGAAGCGGCCGTCGGTGATGAGCGCGACGCTGTCCGAGAGCCCCATGCCGGAGATCGCGCTCGTGGGAGTGAGCATCTCGCGCATGCCCGGCCCGCCGCGGGGCCCCTCGTAGCGGATCACCACCACGTCGCCGGGCTCGATCTTCCGGCCAAGGATCGCCGTGACCGAGTCCTCTTCGCTGTCGAACACGCGCGCCGGACCCGTATGGACACGCATCTTCGCGGGAACCGCCGACTGCTTCACGACCGCGCCGTCGGGGGCGAGGTTGCCGCGCATGACGCGCAGGCCGCCCTCGGCAAGGTACGGGTCGTCCACCGGTCGGATCACGGAGGCGTCACGCACCCGCGCTCCGGCCAGAGTCTCGCGAAGAGGCGCACCGGTCACGGTGAGCACCTCCATGTCGAGGAGGCCGAGCGTCTCGAGCTCAGCCATGATCGCGGGCACGCCGCCCGCCGCGTAGAGGTCCTCCATGCGGTACTCGCTCGCCGGGCTGATGCGCACGAGGTTGGGCGTGCGCGCGCTCACCTCGGCCCAGTCGTCGAGGGTGATGTCGGCGCCCGCCTCGTGGGCGATCGCAGTGAGGTGCAGCACGGTGTTGCTCGAGCCGCCGAAGGCCATGTCGAGCGCCATCGCGTTGCGGACGGCGGCGGGCGTCATGATCATGCGCGCCGTGATCCCAAGGTCGAGAAGGTGCATGATCGCCATCCCCGCGTGCTTCGCGAGCCGCAGCCGCTCCGAGTACACGGCCGGGATCGTCCCGTTGCCGGGCAGCCCCATCCCTATGGCCTCGGTGAGGCAGTTCATCGAGTTGGCGGTGAACAGCCCCGCGCAGCTCCCGCAGGTGGGGCACGCCTCGTTCTCGAGCTCGCACAGCTCGTCGTCGTCCATCTGCCCGGCGGCGTGGCGGCCGACGGACGTGAACACGTCGTCGAGGTCGACCGACTTGCCACGGTGGGTACCCGCGAGCATCGGGCCGCCGGACACGACGATCGCGGGGATGTCGAGGCGCGCCGCGGCCATCAGCATGCCGGGGACGACCTTGTCGCAGTTCGGGATGAGCACCATCGCGTCGAAGGCGTGCGCCTGCACGACAAGCTCGACCGAGTCCGCGATCACCTCGCGGCTGGCGAGCGAGTAGCGCATGCCCGCGTGGTTCATGGCGATGCCGTCGCAGATCCCGATCGTCGAGAACTCGAGCGGAGTGCCGCCGGCCATCCGGACGCCCGTCTTGACGGCGTCGGCGACGTTGCGCAGTTGGAGGTGGCCGGGGATGATCTCGTTGGCCGAGCTGACGATGGCGATCAGCGGCTGGGCGATCTCCTCGTCGATCAGTCCGTCGGCCTTGAGCAGGCTGCGATGCGGGGCCTTCGAGGGCCCCGTCTTCATGCGGTCGCTGCGCAGTCCCATGCCACTCCCTTCGGCGCTTTCGCGCGCAGGGGTGTGACGGACCGTCGCCACCGCACGGGTGAGCAGAGTCTTGTCGTGTCGAGAAACGGGTGGCGGCCGGCCATGGTGACCGGGCCCCGGAACGAAAGGACCGCGGTGAGGGCGCACTCCGCCCCCGGCCAGGGACGAGAAGCTCTGCCTCCCGCGGTACCACCCCGATTGGCGCCCGTTACCTGAAGATCGGCGGGGGCACCCACTCGTGCGGCTGGTCTAACGGCTGCCACACCGATCCGGCCTACTTGTCGCCTCGGTGAGTGGAGGTCGTCCGCCCGACGCGAGGTCCCGTTCTTCCGGATGGCTCGGGGGCCAGTTTCGAAGCGTCCCGCGCCGGGTTCCCACCGTCCCCGGCTCTCTGAGGCTGGGATTCGCCTCTACTACTCCCCGTCAACGCCTGATAGCTGTATTCGGTTGCCGGCGAGTATAGACGAGGCCTCTCGGTGGCACAACCGGACCGCGCTTGCCGAACCGCGCGCTCGCCGGGACACGCAGAGGCGCCGCATCGCCCGAGTCACGCGACACCGCGCAGTCCCCGGGCACCGGCTACAGGCCGGCGCCGTCGATGACGACACGCCGCTTCGAGCCGTCCGGCCGCACCGCCATGAGGCGCGTCGGCTCCCCCTGGAGCTGGTTGCCCTCGATGAACAGGATCTCGGTCCCGTCGGACGTCCAGCCGAGGATGTAGTCGTCTCGCAGGATGGAGAGCTTGACCGGCCTGCCACCCGAGGGCTGCATCGCGAACATGCGCGAGTAGCCGTCGTCGCCGGTCTCCGTGTAGGCGATCCAGGAACCGTCCGGCGAGGGTTCGAGTGTCCCGAAATAGGCCGCCGCGAGGCTGGGATGCGAGACCAGGACCTTCTGTCCTGACCCGTCGTATCCGATGGAGTCGATCGCGGGCGAGCGCTTGGTCCCAAGGAATGACCCCGCGTCCGCCATGATCACGCGGTCCCGAAGTGGGGCCACAGCGTTGACGATGACCTTGACACCGATCAGCCGCTGCACGCCGTTGCTGTAGACCACCGCAGGGTGAACCGAGACGTCGTGCTTCGCCGAGACCGCCACGATCGAGCCGTCGGGCGCAACGGAAGCGCCGCTGCCGGGGCCCACCTGCCGACGGCCGGACCCGTCCCTCGAGACTCGCTCCACGTCGAAATCGTGGGTGCTGGGATCCGCCATCGTGTACACGACATAGGAGGAGTCCGGAGCCCACGATGGCTGTTGGGAGACGGCGGTGCCGACGACTGCCGCCTTCCCGCCGGCCACGTCCACGAGCGAGAGCGTCGCCGTGGAACTCGACTCCTCGATCACGGCGAGCGTCCCGCCGTCGGCAGAGAGAGCGAACTTGCCGGCGACGGAAGGCACTACCTGACGGGATCCTGTGCCGTCCTGGTCGGCGACCCATATCGCGCCCGACTTGCGATAGGCCACCAGCGGGGAGGCGGGCGCCGGGGTCGTCGCTTGGACCGCCGCCGTCGTGTCGCTGGTGCCGGTCGCCGCGGCCGTGGCTGTCGTCCCCACGTGCACCGTCGCCGTGACGGACGCCGCGACGCCTGCCGGAGTGAAGCCGGTGCCCCGCGTGGAAAGGGACGAGCCGACCATCGCCACGGCGACACCGATGCCGATGGCGAGCACCACCACGCCGCTCACGCCGCCCGCGAGGATCCAACCACGGTGGCGCTTGTCGATGCCCGACCACCAGCTACGGTCCGGCACCGCGGGCGGCCCGCCCGCGATCGGCCGATCGTCGAGCTGGAAATCGGGCCGTCTCGCATGCGACGCCTCGAGATGACCCCTGTCCCGCTTGTCGTCGCTCATCACATCGCCCCGATGACCGCATCCGCGTACGCCCGAGTGCCCACGGCGCCGTCCGTGCTGCCCGTGGTCGACCGCTTGACGTCGTAGGTCACCTGCTCGCCCGCGCCGATCACTGATCGCACTGCAGCCAGCACCCGGCCGGCGGCGACCTCTTCTCCGAGGTGCTTGAGCATGAGCGCCGCCGACAGGATCTCGGCGGTGGGGTTCGCCATGTCCTTGCCGGCGTACCTGGGTGCGGAGCCGTGCACCGGCTCGAACACCGCACACTCGGCCCCGATGTTCGCACCGGGCGCGATGCCCAGGCCGCCGATCAGCCCGGCCGCGAGGTCGGACACGATGTCGCCGTAGAGGTTCGGCAGGACCAGGACGTCCCAGCGCTCGGGATGGAGCACGAGTTGCATGCAGGTGGCGTCCACGATGTAGTCCTCGAACTCGATGCCGCGCCCTTCGTACTCCGCGGCCACCTCGCGGGCCACACGGAGGAACAGTCCGTCGGAGTGTTTGAGGATGTTCGCCTTGTGCACGGCGGTGACCCTCTTGCGCCCGTTGGCCAGCGCGTACTCGAACGCGTGCCGAACGATCCTCCGCGAGCAGAAGATGGAGATCGGCTTGAGCGAGATGCCCGAGTCCGGCCTGATGACGCCCGCGCCCTCGGAGGCCGCGAAGTCGATGAGCTTCCTCGCCCCCTCCGATCCCTCCTCGAACTCGATCCCGGCGTAGAGGTCCTCGGTGTTCTCGCGCACGATGACCAGGTCGACGTCGTCGTAGCGGGCCCCGCTCCCGGCGATGGAGAAGGCCGGCCGCACGCACGCGAAGAGGTCCAGCTCCTTGCGGATCGAGACGTTCACCGAGCGGAAGCCCGTGCCGACCGGCGTGGTGATGGGGCCCTTGATCGCCACCTTGTTGCGCCGGATCGAGTCCAGGACCTCGGGCGGCAGCGGCGTGCCGTAGCGGGGCATCACGCTCGCGCCCGCCTCCGCCACCTCCCACTCGATATCGACGCCCGTGGCTTCGACGACACGCCTCATCGCCGTGGTGATCTCCGGACCGATCCCGTCGCCGGGTATGAGCGTGACAGTGTGCTTCGACATACTCGGAGTCGCTCCTTTGGATGTGCGTGTGGACGGCGGGGCGGCACAGTAGTTGCGCGGCGACAAGTGTAGTGCACACTCGCTGTGGACGCGCCTCGCGACCGGCCGGCGGTTTCGCGGCCGTCGCAATGAGAACACTCCATGTGAGCGCAGGCACACACGGGCGCTCATAACGTCGAGGAGGACTCATGCATCGCACTTGTCTGAGGACAGCACTGGCCGCGCTGGCGCTCGCCCTTCTGGCGTCCCTGCCGGCCGCGGCCGTCGCGCGCACCCTTCCGACGCACGTGCCCCAGGGGCGAACCTCGTCGGCGCCGTTCATCCGCGTCACGCCTCCTCCGGGACTGAGGGCGTTTGCGCTGGGCGCCCCGATCCTCGGAACGAACTGGGCGGGCTATGCCTCCGTCACGAGCGTGAACAGCCCCGCGAGCAACTCGGTGAGCGACGTCGTCGGAACGTGGGTCGTCCCCACGGTCACCGCGGGGCCGACGGACGCATACTGCGCCGACTGGATCGGGATCGATGGGTTCGCGAGCGGCTCCGTCGAGCAGCTCGGCACCGAGGAAGACTCGATAGGCGGTTCACCGTACTACGCGGCCTGGTGGGAGATGTATCCCGCCGGATCGGTGCAGATCACGTCGATGCACATCTCCCCCGGCGACACGATGACGGCGGAGGTCCGCTGGGTCAGCGGCAACACGTTCTTCCTCACGATGACGGACGTCACCACCGGCTTCACCTTCTCGACCACGAGGACGCTCACCACGACAGCAGCGCGGAGTTCCGCCGAGTGGATCCACGAGGCGCCGTCCTCCAACAGCGGCGTCCTCCCGCTCGCGCAGACGACGAGATGCGTCTTCAGCAGCTGCAACGCGACGGTCAACGGCAGCAGCGGCGCCATCAGCAGTCCCCTGTGGCAGAACGCGGCGATGTGGATCGTCAGCGGGTCGAACTCGAGCCTCGTACTGGCGGACACGAGCGCGCTCAACGGCGCGGGCACAGGGTTCTCCGTGGGTCCGCCGGTGACGTCGGTCGACACGACCCCGCCGACCACGACTTCCAGCGCCGTGGCCACCTACAGCAACAGCGCTGCGATCACGCTCTTCCCAAGCGACAACTCCGGCGGGTCCGGTGTCGCGCACACCTACTACACTCTCGACGGCGGCGCGCAGACCGAGGGGACCGCCATCAACGTGGCGACATACGGCAGCCACACGATCGTCTTCTGGTCGGTCGACAATGCCGGCAACGTCGAGTCCCCGCACACCGCCGTCTTCTTCATCAATGACACGATACCGCCGTCCACGACGTCCAACGCCGGACCGACCTATGCGGGCACCGCCCTGATCACGCTCACGGCTTCGGACAACGCCGGCGGATCCGGCCTTGCGCACACCTACCACGTCCTCGACGGCGGGGCGCAGACCGAGGGCACGAGCGTCTCGGTCAGCGGCCTCGGACCCCACACCCTCGCGTTCTGGTCCGTCGACAACGCGGGCAACGTCGAGGGCCAGCACATCGCCGCGTTCACGGTCAACGCAGGGCTCGTCTCCTCGGCACTGACCATCTCGGCGAGTCCGTCGAGCGTGAGGCTCCCCGCGCCGTTCGTGCTCTCGGGGACCCTCGCGCCTGCCATCGCAGGCGACCTCATGGCTGTGTACGTGAAGAAGCCGGGCTCAGCCCGCTGGTCGTACTCGTCAGCCCGCCTCACCTACGGCGCGCTCGGCAACCTGTGGTGGTATCGCTACACGCCGGTGCTGCGCGGCACGTACCAGTTCCAGGCGAAGTTCGCAGGCGATGCGACGAGGCTGCCGAGCTCGTCGGCCATCATCGCGGTGACGGTGCGCTAGTCAGGCAGTGCGCGCGAGCCGGATCCGAAACGGCCGAACGAGCCCCGCTCACCGGCCGAACATCTGGTCCAGAGTCTCGAAGTGATACCCGGCCTTCAGCAGCTTCGTGATGATCGTCGGCAGGGCGGCCACGGTGTTGGACCGGTCGCCGCCGCCGTCGTGCATCAGAACCACCGCGCCCGGGCGGGCGGCGCTGAGCACGCGCGAGACGATGGTGGCCGTCGGAGGCCGCTTCCAGTCGTTGGGGTCGATGTCCCACAGCATGAGGCGCATGTGCGCCGCGTTGGCCTGCTGGTAGACGATCCGGCTCATCTCGCCGCCGGGCGGGCGGAGCCACAGCGGCCGGACCCCGGTGGCGCCCACGATGGTCGACTGATCGGTCCGTATCTGCCACATGACCTTCGACGCGGACAGCTTGGCGAGGCCTTGGTGCGTCTGCGTGTGGTTGCCGATCGACATCCCCGCGTTCGCCACAGCACGAGCGACAGCCGCGTTGCGCTCCACCTGCGTCCCGATCATGAAGAAGGTCGCCTTGATCTTGTACTTGGCGAGGATCGCGAGGATCTGCTGGGTGGTCCCGGGCCAGGGTCCGTCGTCGAATGTGAGGGAGATGACTTTGGCGCGCCCCGTGTACCCGTGCCGGGTGATCATGCCGGGCCGCGCCTGGGCGATCAGTGTCGTCGTCACAAGCTCGCCGGAGACGGCGCCGCGCGTCACGATCCGCACGCCTTCCTGGCCGGGGTCGCTCAAGACGACGTAGGGACCGTGCCCGGAGAAGTGCGATCCGGGGACGATCGTCACTCTGGCCGAGCGTGTCGGCTCCACGATGTCGGTGCCCACGACCGACGAGACGACCGAGTCCTCACGGACCTGGGTCCCCGGGGTCGCGAGCCTGCTGTCGACCACGATCGTGCCGGTGACCCCTCCGCCGGCACGCAGGACCCGCCGGCTGATGACGGCGATGAGATCCCCGTTCCGGATGGCGATGGTGTGCTTTGCAAGCAGACCCGCCACGGTCGTGTGCTGAGGCACCATGCGCCGATGTCCGTCGACCATCACGGGGATGGGACGCGTCGCGTATGCGACCGCCGCGGCGACCAGCGCGACACCGAAGACGACCGCGGCGACGACGCCCGCGATCAGACGGACGCGGTGACCTTTGGCGTCGCTGCTCACCGCATCTGTGGGGGACGCGTCAGTGATCTCGTCTCTCTTCTCCATGGCCTCGCGGACACGCGACAACCGTGCCAATCGAAGCCGGACCGGTGGATCTGGCGCCATTGCAGCGAAACGGCATGGCCGTGCCGGGACGGATGTCCTGGACAGGCGTCAGGCGCCGGGATCCGTTCCCGGCTGGTGCGCTTCAGCCAGGGCGGCCAGGGCCAGCATCGTCCTCCAGTTGCGAGTGGTTGCCCGGACGCGCAGCGTCCGTTCCAGGTAGGCGTTGTTCAGCTTGGTGCGCCCATAGCCCCGGGGCAGGCAGAGGTAGATCACCCGGCCCTTGTGGGCGGCCCGTTCTCCCGTCGCGGCGGGCAGGTCAAGAGTGTCGAGAACCGATGCCGCCGACGCGTCGAAGAGGAGTGTCGCGTGAAGCGACCGGCTCTCACAGGTCGCGGAGGAGAGGAACGGCTCGTCCCGCACGATCCGGCGCAGCTCGTCGGCGGTCATCACGAGGATCGGGATCCGCTGCCCGATCTCCGCTTCGAGCCGGTCCTCGAGCTGGGCGCAGACGGCCACCGGATCGTCGTCGTCGGCGTCGAACACGATGTTGCCGCTCTGCAGATAGGTCTCCACACGCCGATGTCCCAGGGACTCGACGGCGCGTGTCAGGTCGCTCATCGCGATGCGCCTGCTGGGCCCGACGTTGATACCACGCAGCAGCGCGACGAAGGTGGTCACCGGCGTGACGCGCTCAGGACCGACCGGACTGAGATCGCAAGGACCGGGCAGCTCCGAAGAGCCGCCCGGTCCCCGAGGATCACCGGTGCGCCGGAACTAGATGGGGCGTACGTTGGTCGCCTGCTTCTTGCCGTTCTGGCCCGTGGCCTCTTCGAACGAGACGGCCTGACCCTCGTCGAGGGTCTTGAAGCCCTCGCTCTGGATCTCGGAGAAGTGGACGAAAAGGTCGTCACCACCCTCGCGCTCGATGAAGCCATAACCCTTGTCAGCGTTGAACCACTTGACTTTACCTTCTGCCATGCAGATCCATCCTCTCGCCCCTGCTCGGGGCAGAACCGAACGACGTGACGTTTCCGCACATACCCGCGGGTCCCACGCCGCAATCCTGCGAGCCCTGCGGCTCTTTCGCCGGAGACTCTAGCATGTCGGATGCCCGGAGCGCACCGCCTTCACTCCTGGGCCGCGCTCCGGGGCCGGACCTGGTACCGGACGAGTGTCCTGGGCTGCTTCGCGTCGGGTCGCGAGAGGTACTCCTCCTCGTGAGGTCCCGCGATCTCATAGCCCTGGTCGGCGATGAAGGCATGGAGACGCTCGATCGTCGGCACCTCCTCGGCGTAGGTGCCGAGGTGAAGGATCTGCGCGCAGCAGCCGTAGGCCCACGTCTCGACGTCCACTGGCGTCTCCGGCACCTTCTGCGGGACGCCAGCCGTTCCATCCGGAAGCGGGAGCGCCCACGCGGCCTGCCACTGCTCCCTCGGCGTGCTGGCCCAGTCCGCCCCTCCGAACCACCGGGCCCGCGGAGGCTCGACCTTGAAATCCACACCCTGCTTCTTGAGATCGAACTTGAGTGTGTAGGCCGCTCCATAGAGCGCCTTGAACGCTTGGCCTCCCACCTCATTCGGATCTCCGACCGTGTGGACGACCGCCATCGTGCGAGTGGGCATCTCCACGATCTCCGGGTCGGTCTTCACCCGTCTCGCTGACATCCTCCCCGCCTCCTCCTGTCGCCTCGCCCTGTCAGCCGCGCCTCTTCGCCAAGACGTTGTAGAGGGCCCCGCCGGAGCCAAGGATGTTGTGCACCCACATCCCCTCGAGGGTGCGAAGATCCTCGGACACATCGGCGCCCGGGGTCTCAGGCGCCTTGAGCGTGTCGAGCGTGTCGAACTCGAAGGCGTCGGCACCGAGCGCCTTCCAGTCGCTCTGAAGCTCGGGGTTCGGGTGCGAGCCGGCCTCGAGC
>CAIKZH010000082.1 GCA_903831865.1 uncultured Coriobacteriia bacterium | reverse complement strand
GATCTTGCGGACCGTGAACGTCTCACGCGAACCGTGACCGTGGCGACGGATCACGACTCCCTGAAAGACCTGGATCCGCTCACGGTTTCCCTCGGTGATGCGGTAGTGGACCTTGACGGTGTCCCCAACGCGGAACTCAGGGAGGTCGTCCCTGATCTGCTGCGCCTCAAGTGCTCTGATCTGGTCCATGGTTGCTCTTTATGTCCCGTCTTGATCGGTTCTCGGCGCGCCGCGAGCGCACCGGCTGTGTCTCGGCACGAGTGCACAGTATAGCGACGAGGCTGACGCCAGGCAACGATGGTTGCAGGCGTGCATGGGTGCCTGCTCGCCGCAGGGCGTCAGTGCAGCGGTCCGAAGCGACTGAACGGCCAGTAGATGAAGAACGCCTCTCCTCTGACCGTCGAGATGGGGACCGGTCCGAAATAGCGGCTGTCCTCGCTCGAGACGCGGTTGTCCCCCATCATCCATGCGTCCCCGGCCGGGATGCGCAGCGGCAACTTCAGGATGCCCGGATCGATGCTCCGCTCGCCGTGAGTGTAGGGCTCCACGAGGGCTCGACCGTTCACCCACACCCTGCCGTCCCGGACGTCGACCGTCTGGCCCCCGACCGCGATCACCCGCTTGATGAGGGTCGGAACGCTGTGCGTCGGGTCGTCGAAGACGACGATGTCCCCACGCTCGGGCTGGCGCAGCCGGTAGACCACCTTGTTGGCCAGGAGATGGTCGCCGAGTTGTATCGTCGGCAGCATCGATCCCGTCGGCACCTCGTAAGTCTCGACGACGTAGGTGCGCAGGGCGATCGCGATCGCGAAGGCAGCCACGAGCGTCAGAACGAACTCGACCATCTGTCGCGTGACGCTCGACTGCTCGGGCGGCCTCAACGCGCCGGTGTCCTTCCCCTGCCCCGTGTCCCTCATGACCCCTCCGGCTTCCGATCGGGGGCGCCTCCGGCAAGCTCACGTTCCGTCCTCGTCAGGCCGTCCCAGGCCGCGTCCAGCAGGTCGGGCCGACGGGCGGCCGTGCGCAGGACCGACTGTTGCCGCCGCCACGCGTCGACCTTCGGATGGTCACCGGACAGAAGGACTTCCGGCACCGGCATGCCTCTGAACGACGAAGGCCGCGTGTACTGCGGATACTCGAGCAGGCCATCGGAGAACGAGTCCTCGTCCGCCGATGTGTCGCCGCCCAGGACGCCCGGAAGGAGTCGAACGACGGAATCGATGACCACCATCGCCGGGAGCTCCCCGCCGGTGAGAACGTAGTCGCCCACGGAGAGCTCCGAGTCGGCCAGAGAGCGTATGCGCTCGTCGAACCCCTCATAGCGCCCGCAGATCAGGAGCAATCGCGGAAGTCCCGCGATCTGCTGCGCACGCCCCTCGGAGAACATCGAACCCTGCGGCGTGAGCAGCACCACATAGGGCGGGCGGTCATCGAGCTTGGTGACCGCCTCGACCGCGTCGAACACCGGCTCGGGGCGCAGCACCATCCCGGCGCCGCCTCCATAAGGGGCGTCATCGACCTGGCGGTGCACGCCGGGAAGCGCCCAACGGCGAAGGTCATGCACGTGGAGCTCGAAGACGCCCTTGCGCCGGGCGATGCCGAGCATGGAGGCGCCCATGACCGGCTCGAACATGTCCGGAAGGACCGATATCACATCGATACGCATCGGTGCCGCGACCTCACTCATCGTTCAGCAGCCCGGGAAGAAGATGCACGCGTATCACCTTGGACTCCTCGTCGACCTCGTCGACGACCGGATCGATCACGGGGACGAGCACCTCACCGAACTGCCCGACCACGACCCACACATCGTTCGCACCCGTCGCGATGAGATCGGTGACCTCGCCGATGTCGCCCCGGCGGGCGTCGACGACCCGGAACCCGATGAGATCCTCCGCCTCCTCGACCTCAGGGAGATCGTTCGCCGAAGCGAGCACGATGCACCCGCGCAGCAGCGAAGCGGTCGCGACGTCCGCGACACCGCGGAACGCCACCAAAGGGCCCTTGGGACCCGGACGAACCCCCTCCACCCGCGATTCGCGCACACACTCGGGAGGAGGCACGAACCAGACGCTCAGCCCGCACAGCCTCTCGGGAGCCACGTCCGCAGTGAGAAGCAGAGAGACCTCGCCCGCCAGTCCGTGCGTCCGGGCGACACGGCCGACCTCGACAAAGACAGGCTGTGAGCCGTCGCCTATCCCAGCACCTCGACATCGACGCGACGATCTTCGGAGCATCCGGCGGCGCGAACGACGGTCCGCAGCGCCTTGATGATGCGTCCGGAGCGTCCGATCACCTTCCCGACATCGTCGGCAGCGACGGTCACCTCGAAATGCTCCCCGGCGTCGCTCGTCGTATGCACGATCTCGACAGCATCGGGGTCGTCGACCAGCGCGCGGACCAGGTAGTCCATCAGGGCCACGGTGTCAGCGGCCATGTTCGGCTACTCGCCCGCTTCTGCTGCGGGGGCCTCATCTGCCGTGGGGGCGTCCACCACGGCGGCCGCCGGCTCAGAGGCCGCGGCCGGGGTCTCGACCGGCTCGGCTGCGGGCTCTGCAGCCTCGGCGACAGGTGCGGCCTCTTCGGTGGCCTTGGCCTTCGCCTCGGCCTTGGCGCCCGCCTTCGCTGCAGCCTTCTTCGAGATGCGCGGCGCGGCCTGCGGAACCTGCTTCTCGCCACGGGCGATCGCGATGAGCTTCGCTGCGGCCTCGGTCGGCTGCGCGCCCTTCGCGATCCACGCGTCCACCTTCGCAAGGTCCAACTCGACGAACGACGGCTCCGCGCGCGGGTTGTAGCGACCGAGCGTCTCGATCAAGCGACCATCACGCGGTGAGCGCGAGTCGGCGGCAACCACGCGGTAGAACGGCGCCTTCTTGGCGCCTGCGCGCGCCAGACGGATCTTGACTGCCAAGAAACCCTCACCTCCGGATCGAGTGGGCGCGAGATGCGTCCACGACTGTTCTGGTCCGTGCAAAGCGACTGTTCATGATAGGGCATGTTCACGGCGAGTGTGAAGCCGCGCTCGCAGCGCGGCCTGGACCCCTCAGAACGGCATGCCCTTGGGGCCCCCGAAACGCGCCTTGCCGCTCTGCATCCGGCGCATCAGCTTCTTCGTCTGGGTGAACTGGTCGAGCAGCCGGTTGACCTCCTGGACGCTCGTCCCCGACCCACGGGCGATCCGGACGCGCCGCTGCCCGTTGATCACCTGAGGCTTGCGCCGCTCCTGCGCGCTCATGGACAGGATGATCGCCTGGGTGCGATCGAGCGCGCCCTCGTCCAGACCGGCCTCGGCCATGGCGCTGCGGTCCATCCGTCCGAGACCCGGGATCATGCCGAGGACGTCCTGCAGCGAGCCCATCTTCCGCACCTGCTGCAGCTGAGACAGGAAGTCGTCGAGAGTGAAGTCGGCGCTCCTGATCCGCTTCTCGAGCTCAGCGGCCTCCGCGTCGGCGACCGACTCCTGCGCCTTCTCGATAAGCGAGACCACGTCGCCCATCCCCAGGATGCGCCGCGCCATCCGATCGGGGTGGAACGGCTCCAACGCGTCGAGCTTCTCGCCGGTGCCGACGAACTTGATGGGCTTGCCCGTCACGGTGCGGACCGAGAGAGCCGCGCCACCGCGAGCGTCTCCGTCCATCTTCGTCACGACGACCCCGTCGAAGTCGACCCTCTCGGAGAAGGCGCTCGCCGACGCCACCGCGTCCTGGCCGGTCATGGCGTCGACGACCATGAGCACCTGATCCGGGTGCACCGCGTCGCGGATGCTCGCGGCCTCGGCCATCATCTCCTCGTCCACGTGCAGCCGCCCGGCGGTGTCGATCAGCACGACGTCGCGCATAGTCGCCACCGCCTCTTTCACCCCTGCTCGCGCGATGGCGACCGGGTCCTCACCCGGCTCACCGCGATGGACGGGGATGTCGAGCTCCCGCCCCAGAGTCACCAGTTGCTCGATCGCGGCGGGCCGGTAGACATCGCATGCGACCATGAGCGGCCGCCTGCCCTGCTTGCGCACCAGGTTGGCAAGCTTGGCCGCCGCTGTGGTCTTGCCGGAGCCCTGGAGCCCCACGAGCATCACCACGTTGGGAACGCGACCCGAGAAGGCGAGTCGGCTCTCTGACGTCCCCATGAGTGCCGTCAGTTCGTCGAGCACGATCTTCACGACCGTCTGGCCCGGGGTGAGAGAGCGCAGGACGTCGGCACCGACGGCGCGCTCCCGCACTCGCGCCACGAAATCCTTCACGACCGTGAAGTTCACGTCCGCCTCGAGGAGCGCCATGCGCACCTCGCGCATCGCTGCATCGATCTCGGCCTCACTCAGCTTCCCTCGGCCGGTGAGCTTGGAGAAGACTCCCTGGAGCCTCTCGGTCAGGTTCTCGAACACACTCGCTCCTTCACTGGATGCGTCATGGGCCTGCCACCAGCCCGATGCGTCCGACAGGCGCGTACACTGCCACCACCCTGCCCTGGATCTGCGCCACGCTGAAAGGGCCCAGATAGCGGCTGTCGTAGGAGACCGGGCGGTTGTCCCCCAATACGAAGACCGTGCCACGCGGGACAGTCAGGTCCTGGACAGGCCACGCGAGACTGCTGCCGAAGACCATGTGGGGAAACTGCTCCGGCGCGCTGTTGACGAGCGCGAAATCCCCCGCGATGTGCACCCTGTCCCCTGCGACCGCGACGATGCGCTTCACGAGCTCCGTGGGTCGGCCCGCCTCCGTGGTGTCCAGCACCACGACATCGCCGCGGCGCGGCTGCGACAGGCCCTTCGTGACGAGGATGTAGTCGCCGTCGCGCAGCGTCGGCAGCATCGAGGGACCGGCGACGCGCGAGTGCCCGAAGAGCACGTAGAACACGAGCAGGACGAACGCGAGCAGGATGGCGAGGGGTCCGAGGAGCCGCTGCGCGAGCAGGTTGGCGGCACGACGCCGAGGTGTCGCGCCGGCGAGAGGGCCGGAGTCCGGGATGATCGCGGGCTCGAGGGGCGCCCCGGGGGCCCGACCTGCGCTCACGCGCCCACCAGCGCCTGAGCGAACTCCAGCGCCTGGAAGGATTGCAGGTCGTCGAGCGACTCGCCGACCCCGATGCGGACGATCGGCAGCCGCAGCTCGCGCGACGCGGCGACCGCGATGCCCCCGCGCGCCGTGCCGTCGAGCTTGGTGAGGACGATTGCGTCGAGCCCCAGCGCTTCATCGAACGCGCGGGCTTGAGCCAGGCCGTTCTGCCCGGTGGTCGCATCCAGCACGAGCACGCACCGCACAGGGAACGCGCTCTGGCCCTTCGCCACACGCTGCACCTTGCGCAGCTGCTCCATCAGGTCGGCCGACGTGTGCAACCGTCCTGCCGTGTCCACAAGGACCATGTCGGCCTCGACTTCTCGAGCTTGCGCCAGCGTCTCGAAGACCACCGACGCCGGGTCGGTCCCGCGCTCGCGCTCGACGACCGGCACACCGGCCCGGTCCGTCCACACGTGCAGCTGCTCGATCGCAGCGGCGCGATAGGTGTCCGCCGAGCCGACCACCACCCGGCGACCTTGGGCAGCGGCCTCGGCTGCGATCTTCCCCACCGACGTCGTCTTCCCGGTCCCGTTGACCCCCACGAAAAGCACCGTTACCGGCGTCAACGCGAAGGGGTCCGGTGAGGTGATGAGTTCGGACGCGACCAGGTCGGCGAGCGCGGACCGGACCGCGTCGGCGTCGGGCAGCCCGTCCCGGCGGGCGCGCGACCGCAGCGCATCCACGATCTCGACCGAGGCGGCCCCGCCCATGTCCGCTGCGACGAGCGTATCGACGAGGCCGTCCCAGAACTCGGCGCCGAGGTCCGGGCCGCGGCCGATGAGTTGGGAGATGGAGTCTCCCACGCGAGCGCGAGTCCGGTGCAGCCCCGCAGTGAGTCGATCGGTCCACCCCGGGCTCATGCGACGCCTTCGCCGTCCGCCAGCGCTCCCGTGCCCCGGTCCAGGCGCTGGCTCACGACACGGCTGACACCGTCAGACTGCATACTCACGCCGTAGAGGACGTCAGCCATCTCCATGGTTCGGCGCTGATGGGTGACCACGATGAACTGGGTATGCCGCCGCAGGCTGTCGACGAACGCGATGAAACGCCGGAGGTTCGAGTCGTCGAGAGCGGCCTCGACCTCGTCGAGGATGTAGAAGGGACATGGCCGCGTCCTGTAGAGCGCGAACAGCAGCGCGAGGGCGGTGAGCGACTTCTCGCCGCCCGACATGAGCGTCATCTTCTGCAGCTTCTTGCCCATGGGCTGGGCCACGACCTCGACGCCGGTCTGCTCCGGATCGTCGGGGTCGGTCATCTTGAGTTCCGCGTGACCTCCCGGAAAGAGCACGGCGAACACGTTGCGAAAGTGCTGGTCGACCTGCTCGAAGGTCTCGACGAACCTCTCGCGCATCTTGCGGTCTATGGCCCGCACCACCTTCGTCAGCGCCGTGCGGCTGGACGCGAGATCCTCGATCTGGCTGGTCAGGAACGCGCGACGCTCGTCCAGGGTGCCGTACTCCTGCACCGCGAGCTCGTTGACCGGCCCCATCCCGGAGATCCGCTTCCTCAGGCGCAGCGACTGCTCGGTCAGCGCTTCCCGATCGACCACTTGGGGCGACTCCAGCGCCCGTTCGACCGGAACCCCGAACTCGTCGGCGATCCGGGAGACCGCCGTCTTCACCTGTACCTCGAGTTGGGCCTTCTCTACGCGGATGTCTCCCATGGCCGTCGTGCGCTCGTCAAGCACACCCTGCGCCTCTCGCACGGCGTCCTGCGCGGAGCGAGCCGTGTCTCTCAGCGACTCCGCGCCGGCCTGCTCCAGGTGTGACTGATGGCGAAGCTTGACCGCCCACTCCTCGCCCCTCTCGACGAGGGCGGCGTACAGGTCGTGCAGAGGCTGCACACGGCCGCGCAGCGTTTCCAGCGACACCTCGCTCCGGCCAGACGACTCCAGGGTCTCCTCGATGTCCTTGAGGTCCGCGGAGGCCGCCGTGTACTGCCGCTTGAGGTGGATCTGCCTCTCCGAAACGGTGGCGATGTCGACCTGACAGGACGACAGCCTCTCCGAGATCGCGGCCTCGCTGCGGAAGCGGTCGTCGCGTGCGTCCCTCTTGACCAGGGAATCCGCCTCGAGTGTCTCGGTCTCATCGAGCAGTGCCGCGATGTGCGCAGCCAACTCCTGCTTCGCCGGCGTGTCACGTTCGACCCGCTCGGTGATGGTCGCCCGGCGCGTCGTGAGGGCGTGCTCCTCCGCGTCGAAGTCCGTGAGCGCGATCTCCAGGCGACCCAGCTCTTCGCGCAGCGACTCCCGCTCTCCGGTCTGGGTCGCAAGGTGCTGGTTGAGCTCCAGAGCGTCCTGCTGCGCAGCCGCGACAGCATCCTCGGCCTCCACAAGGGATGCTTCGGACTCCCCGACCGCGGTGGCGACGGCGTCCTCCTCGTCCCGGAGTGCGTTCAAGCGTCGCCGGCGCGCGAGCACCGACGCGTTCGGGTCCAGACCCGGTCCCACGGTCACCTTCCCGGACGGCCACACCATGTGCCCCTCGGGGGTCGCGAACCGTGTGTCGGGGAACCTTCTCGCCGCGTCCAGCGCCTCCTCGATCGTGGGAAGCAGATAGACGTCTCCCAGAAGAGCCTCGATCGCAGGACGCACCGCGTCGTCGCACGAGACCGCGTCGGAGAGCCGCCGTCCGGCGCCGGTCTGCGCCGCGGGGACTCGCGCAGAGTCGACGGCCAGGACCGACAGGTCGCCGCTCTCGTTCTTCCGTAGCAGCCCAAGGACCTCGTCCCGCGCCGTGGAGTCCTCTACCAGCACGCAGAACAGGTCGGACCCGAGCGCGAGCTCCACGGTGGTCTCGACCTCGGGTTCGGCCTGGATGAGATCGGTCACGGGACCTCTGAGCCCCGGCACCTTCTGCTTCGACGACAGTACCCACGCGAGCGCCGGTGTGGCCGTGGCGAACGCCCGGTCGACCTCCGACAGCCCGAGGATCTCACCGCGCACCTGAGCGAGCGAGTCCCGCGACGCACTCAGCTCACCGCGGCGCGTGTCGACCACTCTCACCCGGCGGTCCACGTCCGAGTCCGCCAGGGCGATCTCTTTGCGCGTGCGAGCGACCTGACGTTCGACCTCGGTCGAGCGACCCCTGCGCGACGCCAGCGTGGCAAGAAGCGCGTCACGCTGTCCCGCGAGCGCCTCGGCCCTCTCAGTGATGAGCTGGAGCTCGAGCTCGAATGCCGCGAGGCCCTGGTCGATGGCGGCGACGGCGGCCATCTCGTCCTCGAGTCGCTTGCGAGCGCCGTGGATCGCAGCGTTCGCTTCCGCGAGCGCCTGCTCCGACGCCACACGGTCCTTCCGCACCGCTTCGGACTCGCGGCGCATCTCGGAGAGCCGCTGGTAGTGCGCCTTCAGCTGGCCGTCGGCGTCGGCCCTCTCCTGCCGCAGACGGTCCAGCTCTTCGACCCGGCGGACCCGGCGCGACTCCGCCGCGTGCACCTTCGCCCGCAGCTCCGAGATCTTCTCGATGAGGTTCTTGCCCTTCTCCTCCAACAGGAGCAGACCGGCGTTGAGACGCTCGAGGATCGCCTGCAGACGGCCCCTCTGCTCGGAGAGGTCCCCTACGAACAGACCCTTCTCCTCCAGCGCGCCCTGGAGTCTCGCGAGCTCGCTCTCCTTCTCGCCCAGACGGAACCGCGCGATCTCCAGGTCGGCGTCGTGGGACTTCTCGCGCGCTGCCAGCTCGCCCCACGACTGGCGTAGTCCCCGCAGGTCGTCGACGGCCAGAGCCACATCGGTGTCCCGCAGCTCGCCAAGCAGGCCATCGTAGAGTCGCGCCTTGTCCGCCTGCCGCTGCAGCGGCCGAAGCTGACGTTCGACCTCGGCCAGGACGTCGCGGGCGCGCTCCAGATTGACGTCGACGCTCCCGAGCCGCCGCAGCGCTCGCTCCTTGCGCTTCTTATGCTTGAGGACGCCGGCGGCCTCTTCGATGAGTGTCCGGCGGTCCTCAGGGCGAGAGTTGAGCAACTCGTCGAGGCGGCCCTGGCTGATGATCGAATGCGTCTCACGACCGAGGCCGGAGTCGTGAAGCAGGTCCTGCACGTCCATGAGGCGCGCGGGAGAGTTGTTGACCAGGTACTCGCTCTCGCCGCTGCGGTACATGCGGCGCGTCACGGTCACCTCGGAGAACTCCAGAGGGAGCGTCCCATCCGCGTTGTCCAGGACCAGATCCACCTCCGCGATCCCCACGGCCTTGCGGGCCGACGAGCCGGCGAAGATGACGTCCTCCATCGAGTTGCCGCGCAGGGCCT
>CAIKZH010000081.1 GCA_903831865.1 uncultured Coriobacteriia bacterium | reverse complement strand
TCTCGACGCGGCTTCCCAGCCTTGCCTTGCTCTACGGCCTGTAGCGCAGTGCGGCGCGCATCGGCGGCACGGCGCGCCTCCGCCACAACATCATCGGCCTGCTCGATCGCGAGCGCCAAGGACCCTGCCTTCTTCTCGACGCCGGCGACGGTCATGGCGTCCACGACCGCAGCACGATGCGCCTCCACCTCGGCGGCGACCGCGTCAAGGTCGATCGTCCGTTTGCGAAGTTCCGCAAGGCTGCGCTGAAGATCGTTGAAGGCGGCCAGCCACTCCTCGCCAGCATCGACGGTCTCGGGACACACGCCGGCAGGCTCCCAAAGAGCGCGCCACTCGTCGTCGAGACGCGAAGCCAGCTCGTCGATCCCGAGCTGCTCAGCCTCGGCGGCTCGACGCTTCTCAACCAGCTCCGCCAGCTCGGCGTCGATCTGCGCCAGGTTGGCCAGCTGAGTCGCGTGCCCGAAGCGGGCATCCTCGTGATCGTCGGTCTCGCGCAGCGAGCCCTCGAACGCGTCCTCCAACGGCCGGTCGCCCGCCCAGCTCTTGACTCGAGCTGTATCGACATCACTCGTCATCCATGCGGCGCGCACCAGGCTCCAGCCCTCATTGCGCCGCGCCCGGGCCGCGGGGACGTCCTCAGGGTCGGGCACCGACGAGTCCGAGACGATCTCCTCGCGCCGCTCCTTGAGGCCGGCCTCAGCCTCGTCAAGCTCCGCGACCCGTCGCTCCAGATTGGCCTCCCGGCTCGACACGCCGGCGCGCTTCTCCCTGTGACCGCGCAGGGCGGAAGCCATCGGCGTCGACAACCGCTCCAGAGCGTCGAGATCGCCCGACTTGAGACCAAGTCGCTCAGAAGTGGCGCCGGCGTCGCCAGCGAGGCCCTGGATCTCGGCCCGATCACGGCTTAGCTGTCGCTCGCGCTCTACGAACGGCCTGGCCACGTTGGCGACCTTCTCCAGCTCACCAACGTCGATGGCCTCCGGGAGCTCTTGCAGCGCGCGCGTCTCGCGGTCGATGCCCTCGACGAGAGCGTCCAATTCGTCGCGAGCCAAAGCAAGCCGCTCATCGAGAGCCGCTCGTGCCTGCGCCAGTTCCTCCACGGTGGCGAGCTGCGCGTCGGTCACGGCTCGCGCCGCAGCCTCGTCCACTCCCAGGCGTTCAAGCAGCCCCGCAAGCGCCTCTCGGGATGCCGCCAGCTGTCCCTCCAGACCAGGGAGATCGAGACGATCCTTGCGGAACCGGCCGATGCCTTCGAGCAGCACGTCGATCCGCTCAGCGGCGACCAGGAGCGGACTGACGACCGGAAGTGCATCAAGTCGATCCTTCAATCCATCTCGCGATGCCACGGAACGCTGCTGCTGGGCTGCCGCCTCCTCAAGAGAACGTTGTGCGATCTGCACGCTCTCCGCCCAGTCGGCCGACTGAACGACGCCCGCTCGTTCGAGTTCCCGGATCGCATCCATCAACCCCGAGCGCCGGGCCACGAGCGGAAGCGCCGAGATCAGGCGCTGAAGACGGCTCTCCTGCCCGCGCAACCCCATCGACTCGTCTCGAAGCCTCGTCGCCTCGACACCGAGGTCCTGGAGTCTCCGGTCCGCCTCCTCCCACTCCTTTGAGCGCACGCGGATCTGGTGAGCCTGCTTGGTGAGGTCGCGTGCCTGCGAGAGCGCCTTCGCCACCAGCTGGCTCGAGCCGCGCGGTCTGAACAGCGCGTCGGCCTTCGTCTGAAGGTCCCTCAGGACCCCCGACAGCGCCGTGGCGCCTAAGCTGGCGCCGAAGATCAGCCGGCCGATCTCGGCGTCCGGGTCAAGGAGGTCGGCAGAGTGGTCATGGAGCTCGTCGTGGTCGATGCAGAACAGCGCCTTGAACAGGGCGCGCTCCGCGCCACCGATCATCGCGACCAGCAGGGCCTCGTCCAGCTGCTCCCCGTCCGCACCGATGAGCGGTGCGCGGGCAAGCCCCTGGCGGACGATCTCGATGGCCAGCCCGCCGCCGTCTCTCATGCTGGCGCCGATGCGGAGGCTCTCCCTCCCCATGCCGTAGTGGTCGGGCGAGCCACGCTCGATGCCGAACATCAGCGCGGTGATGGCGCGCATCGTGGTCGACTTGCCGGCCTCGTTGGGGCCGACGACCACGGTCAGCCCGGAGGTCGGCCGCGAAAGATCCAGGGACTGATCGCGCAGGTGCCCGTAGGAGAGGAGATCGAGCCGGTCGATGCGCATCGTCATCCTCCCTGGAGCTGCGAGAGCAGCAGTTGCTCGACGTCGTCCAGAAGAGCCGTCATGCAGTCTTCTGTCAGGTCCGGGCATCCAAGCTCCGTGAGCCGCGGCATATCGCCACCGAGCTTCGAGCGAAGCGCGGCGAGAGTCGACGCGAGTTCGGCTCTCGCCGCCTCGTCCTCGCGCAGTCCCGACAGCGTCTCTCGCACCGAGGCGATCGCCTCCCCTTCCTCGCCGGCGACGCCGGCGCGATGAGGAGGCGTGACGCCCAGCTTGACCTTCTCGAGCCACACGCGACCGCGCGCCCCAGCGAGGTCGGCGCGCAGCTGTGCCTCCCAGGTCTCGCGGTCGCGCAGCAGCTCGTCCGCTGCGGCTGTCGCACCCTTGAGCTCGAGACGCACAGCGAACAGGCGACCCGGGTCGTGTGCAGTGAGCGCGTCGACAGCAGACACCGCCGCCGACTGGACGTCGTCCGCACTCACGGCCTCTGACACGTCGACCTCACACAGACTCCAGCGCACCGTGTCGAGCTCGCGGCCCTCGACGCTCGAGATCCGGTCGCCGTCGTACTCGACGAGAGTGGCCCCTTTGGCGCCCGTCTCGCGGGCGTGCCTGCCCTGCACATTGCCGGGGAAGACGACCCAGACGCCGTCGCGCTCCACTTCGTAGCGAGCGTGGACGTGGCCCAGCGCCCAATACGCGTAGCCGCGGTTCAGGAGCCAGTCCAGTCGGCACGGCGCATAGGGCTCGTGGCCCGGCCGCCCGTCGAGACACGTGTGCAGCACGCCTACATTGAGATAGCCGGGCACGGGGTCTGGGTAGGCGAGAGCGAGGTCGTCCGTGACCGCCCGCTTGCCGTAGCTCTGTCCGTGGACCGCGAGGCCGGCGTCTTCCAACAGGATCGTCTCCGGCGACCTGTGAGAAAGGACCGTGACGTTGTCGGGCGGCCGCAGGCGCCGCGTGATCTCGCTGGCGGCGTCATGATTGCCGTAGGTCACCACGACCGGGATGCCCGCGTCGCGGAGCCGGGCGAACTGACGCTGGAGGTAGATGGCCGTGTCGTAGTCGTCTCGATCGCCGTCGTACAGGTCGCCGGCGATGACGACCGCGGAGACTGCTTCGTCGATGGCCAAGACAATCAGGTTGTCAAAGGC
>CAIKZH010000080.1 GCA_903831865.1 uncultured Coriobacteriia bacterium | reverse complement strand
GCAGTCTGCGGCCGAGAACGGTCAGCGGGGCGTTAGGATGTGACACGAGGGCCCTCCTTCTTCGATTGTTGGCTCAGCACCTACAACCGAACGGGAAGGCCCTCGTTCATGTCAACAACCTATGTGGGCAGTACACCTAGCAGGAGGGGCGGGACTTGTCCGACACGAGCGACCAGAGCGGCCTGCAGGGGCCGGCAGAGCCGACAGCGGCGGCACCGGAGACGGGCTTCTTCTCGTCGACGGCGGGCCGTGTCGTGGTGGTCGTGGGCGGTGTGATTCTGCTGCTCGTGATCTGCGGCGTCGTGGCGACGCTCGTCCTCGGGTCGGCCATCACGGGCATCACGGGGCCTCTGCTCGGGCAGGTCGCCAGTCCGGCCGCCACCTCGCAGCCCAAGCCGGCGGTGGCGACGCAGTCGGTCGCGACCAGCGCCTCCGTTCCGGTGACCATCCCCGCCGTGCCGGTCGTGAGCGACCGTGACGTGTTCCTGCCTCGTGACCCGTTCGCGGTCATACAGCCGCCCACGATCGAGTCGACCAGCTCCTCGAGCTCGTCGACCTCGACCTCGAGTTCGAGCACATCGACCGCGTCATCCACTGATACCTCACTGGTCCTCGTGGACATCGTGAGTGACAACGGGGTCGCGAAGGGCGTGTTCAAGTACAAGGGCGTCGAGTACACGCTGGGCAAAGGGGAGACCGTCGACTCCTCGAGCTGGCAGGTCGTCTCCGTGGGGTCGTCCAGCGTAGTCATGCTCTTCGGCGACGACCGCGTCACCCTCTACCTGGGCGAGGGGATCTCGAAGTAGCTGAGGCGGCACTTCGCGCTTCCGACGAAGGAGCGGCCCCGCAGGCCGCTCCTTTCGGTTGCGGGCCGGCTCACCCCCGGGCGGTCGCGCAGGGTGTTAGCATCGTGGACTGACGGTCGGGAGTGTGAGCCACATGGAGTACCGCACTGCGGGCGAGTCGCATGGACGCGAGCTTATCGCGCTGGTCACCGGTGTGCCCGCGGGGATCGCGCTACGCCCCTCCGATATCCGCCGGGACCTGGCGCGGCGGCAGGTCGGCTACGGCCGCGGCGCGCGTCAGGACATCGAGCGCGACGAGGCCGCCATACTGTCCGGCGTCCGATTCGGCGCGACCATCGGAAGCCCGGTCGCCCTGAGCATCGCCAACAGGGATTGGGAGAACTGGACCGATGTGATGGCGGTGGAGGGCGACCGCGGCGCCGTGGCACGGTTGACGACGCCGCGTCCGGGTCACGCTGATCTGGCCGGCTGCCAGCGAACGGCCACCGGAGACGTCCGCGATATCCTGGAGCGCGCCAGCGCTCGGGAGACGGCGGCACGCGTAGCGGCGGGATCCGTGGCCCGCGCCCTTCTGAGTACGTTCGGCGTCGAAGTCGCGTCGTGGGTGGAGCGGATCGGCGAGGCGCGCTGCGGCCCCTTGGACGCCGAGGCCGTGGACATGGAGGGTGTCGAGTCCAGTGACGTGCGCTGTCCGGACCCGGCCACTGCCTCGGCCATGCGTGTCGCGATCGACGAGGCGAAGGCCGCCGGCGAGAGCCTCGGCGGCGTGGCGGCCGTGAGGGCGACCGGCCTGGTGCCTGGTCTCGGCTCCTACGCCGAGCGTCACCGCGGCCTCGATGCCTCCCTTGCCAGGGCCGTCATCTCCATACCCGCCGTGAAGGGCGTCGAGTTCGGTGATGGCTTCGCGCTCGCGTCGAGGCCGGGCTCCATGGCCCACGATGCCATCGTGTCGGGTCCCGACGGGCTGACCAGGGCCTCCGATCACGCCGGCGGACTCGAAGGCGGGATGTCGAACGGCGCGGCACTCGTCCTGCGTTTCGCGATGAAGCCGATACCGACGCTGCAGCGACCGCTCGCGACAGTCGACCTCGCCACGGGGCGGGTGGCGGACGCTGCGAAGGAGCGCTCCGACGTGTGTGCGGTGCCCGCGGCGGCGGTGGTCGCCGAGGCCGAGGTCGCGATGGTGCTCGCCGATGCCTACATCACCATGTTCGGAGACACGTGCGTCTCCGACATCGTCGCTTCCATCGAGAGGTATCGTGACCGGATAGGACCGTCGTGAGGCCGGTGTTCCTCATCGGCTTCATGGGTGCGGGCAAGACCACCGTCGGACGCACGCTTGCGGCGCGTTCCGGACGCCACTTCGCTGATCTGGACGAGGAGATCGTGAGAGCTGAAGGGACGGCGGTGGCCGCCATCTTCGAGGCCGGTGGTGAGGCCGCATTCCGTGCGTCCGAGCGCCGCGTCCTTCGTGAACTGGCGCGGGACGAGGACGGCGTCATCGCATGCGGAGGCGGCGTGGTGACTGACGAGGAGAGCCGCGCGATCCTGAAGTGTGCCGGCACGGTCGTGTATCTCGCGGTATCGCCTGAGGAGGCCGTGCTGCGCATAGGGGCCGCGACCGAAGCCAGGCCGCTGCTGCCCGGCGAGCTCCACGCGACGGGAGCGCTCATGGCGGCGAGGGAACCGCTCTACGCGGCCTGCGCCGACTTCACCGTCGACACGAGCGGCAGGTCTGCGGAGCGGGTGGCTCAGGCCGTGGCCGAGCTGTTGGACGCGCGGTCGTGAGCAAGGCCGCGCGCATCGTCGTAGCGGTGCCGGGAGGCTCCTATGACGTCCTGGTGGGGCGTGGGCTGCTGAGCGAGGCTGGAGTCCTCGTCCGGCAGCGAACGTCGGCCCGGCGTGTGTCGCTGGTCACTGACGATCGTGTGGCTCCGCTGTTCGCGCGCAGAGTCCTGGATGCGCTGTCGGCAGAGGGCCTCGAGCCCGTGCCGATCGTCGTGAACGCGGGAGAGAAGAGCAAGAACTGGCAGGAAGCGGGTCGGCTCGTGGAGACCTTCTCCGGCGCCGGTCTCGGTCGCGACTCCGCGGTGATCGCATTGGGCGGCGGAGTGATCGGAGACCTCGCCGGTTTCGCGGCTGCCGTCTACCTGCGCGGTGTACCCGTCGTCCACCTGCCCACGACCCTGCTCGCGCAGGTGGACAGCTCCATCGGCGGCAAGACCGGGGTCGACCTGCCCCGAGGCAAGAACCTGGCGGGCGCCTTCTGGCAGCCGGCGCTCGTGATCGTCGACCCCGACTGCCTCGGCACCCTGGCCGGCAACGAGTGGTCCTCCGGGCTCGCCGAGGTCGCGAAGTCGGCGCTGCTGGACTCGGAGGACTCGGTGGCGGCGTTGGAGCGTGACGCTGTGGCCCTCGGCGCCCGCGAGAGGGACGCGGTGGACCGGGCGGTGCTGATGTCGGTCGGCCTCAAAGCGCGCGTCGTGTCCGGGGACGAGCGTGAGGACGCCGACCGCGAGTGTCTGAACCTCGGGCATACCTTCGGACACGCGCTCGAGCGTGAGCTCGGCTACGGAGTCCTCGCTCACGGGGTGGCGGTCGCGGAGGGGCTCCGGTTCGCCGCCCGGCTCGCCGAGCGCGAGGCCGGGGTCGCCGGTGAGTGGACGTCTCGACAGGGCCGTCTGCTCGACGCGCTCGGCCTGCCGCCGCTCGCACCTCGGTGCGTCGCGGCGAACATGCTGGAGGCGATGCGCGCGGACAAGAAGGTGCGCGACGGACGTGTGCGCTTCGTGTTCTCGACCGGACCGGGGATGTGGAAGACCCATGTGCCTGACGAGACGGTGCTCGCCGACGAGCTCGCCCGCACATGCCAGGGATGATCGCTGGAAAGGGGATCCGATGCTGAAGGTGCTGGTCATGCACGGCCCGAACCTGAATCTGCTGGGCCGCAGGGAACCGGAGGTGTACGGTGCCTGCACTCTCGCCGAGATCGAGGACAGCATCTCTGCCCTGGCCGGTGAGCTGGGGTGCGAGGTCTCCTTCTTCCAGAGCAATCACGAAGGCGCGCTCATCGACGCGCTACAGGCCTCGGGCGAGTTCGACGCGGTGGTCTTCAACCCCGGGGCGTTCACGCACTACAGCATCGCCCTGCGTGACGCGGTCGCCTCGGTCGAGACGCCGGTGATCGAGGTCCACCTCTCCAACATCGCCGCGCGCGAGGCGTTCCGGCATTCGAGCGTCATCGCTCCCGCATGCGCGGGCCAGATCTCCGGATTCGGGACGATGTCCTACCTGGTCGGGCTTCGCGCAGCGGTCGGTCTGGCGCAGGCGGCCGAGTGACGGCTCCGCCGCGTCTCACGGCCCTGCGCGCCCGCCTGGTCGAGCTCGGCGTCGACGCGATGCTCGTCGCCGGCGCGGCCAACATGCGGTACCTGACCGGGTTCCCGCGCGTGTTCGACGACGGCATCGACGCCGCCGTGCTCGTGTCGGCCGATCGAAGCGCCTTTCACACGGACTCCCGCTACATCGAGGCGGCGGAGACAGCCGCGACGGGCACGGTCTGGGAGATAGCCGGTCAGCGCGAATCAGTCCTGGAGGACGCGCTCGGGCAGGCCGCGGAGTGGGGCGCGGGAACGCTCGCGATCGAGGATTCGACCACCGTCGCGCGCTACCGCCGTCTGAAGAAGCTGTTCAAGGGCCGTCTTCTGGTCACCGAGCACGTGGTGGAGGCCCTCCGGGCCGTCAAGGACGAGGCCGAGGTCGCTGCCATCGAGCGCGCGGCGGCCCTCACGGATCTCGCACTCGAGCACGTCACAGGGACGCTCACGCCGGGGATGCGCGAGATCGACATCTCGCTCGCCCTCGAGGTCTTCATGCGCTCGCACGGCAGCGAGGGCCTGGCTTTCGCGCCCATCGTGGCCGGCGGCCCGAACTCCAGCCGTCCTCACGCGGGGGTCACGGAGCGCGCCGTTCGCGCTGGGGAACTGCTCACGATGGATATCGGCGCGCGGGTGGACGGCTACTGCGCCGACCTTACGCGGACAGTGGTGGTCGGTCGGGCAGACGAAGAGCAGCGTCGCGTGTACGAAGCCGTCCTCGCTGCCAACGAGGCCGCGCTGGCCGCCGTGCGGCCCGGGATCGGCTGCGCCGATCTCGACGCGGTCGCTCGGGGCGTGCTCGTGGAGCGCGGGCTGGGGGAGCGCTTCGGGCACGGGCTCGGCCACGGCGTCGGGCTCGTGGTGCACGAGATGCCCTCGGTGGGCGGGCGCAGCAGGGACGTCCTGGTCGCCGGGCACGTGATCACCATCGAACCGGGCGCCTACGTGCCCGGTTTCGGAGGTGTTAGAATCGAGGACCTCGTGGTGGTGGTGGAGGGCGGCGCGAGGAAGCTCTCCCACTCGCCGAAACACCTGATGGAGATCGGATAGGGCCCGCCACGCGGCGGACCGGTCCTTTTGGCGGCCGTCGCGCAGCGCGGCGTGGAGAAGGAAGGGCGGGCGGCACGCGATGTCTTCCGTTTCGACGAGCAACTTCAAGACCGGCATGGCGATCATCTACGACGGCAAGACGTGGATCATCGTCGAGTTCCAGCACGTCAAGCCAGGCAAGGGTGGCGCGTTCGTCAGGACCAAGCTCAAGGAGCTCCGCTCCGGCCGTGTGGTCGAGATCACGTTCCGCGCGGGGGAGAAGATGGAGGACGTTCGCCTGGAGATCAAGAACCTCCAGTACCTCTACAACGACGGCTCCACCTACCACTTCATGGACACGGGCACCTACGAGCAGTTCGAGCTCACCTCGGAGTTCGTCGGGGATGCGGCGAAGTGGCTCAAGGAGAACGAGGTCGCTGCGGTCCAGATCGCGGGCGGCGAGATGATCGGCGTCGAGCCTCCCATGTTCGTGGAGCTCGAGGTCGTCGACACGGACCCCGGCTTCAAGGGCGACACGGTGCAGGGCGGCACGAAGGCGGCGAAGCTCGAGACCGGGGCCATGGTGCAGGTCCCGATGTTCATCAACAACGGCGACCGCGTCCGCATCGACACTCGCGACGCGCACTACGTGACTCGCGTCTGACCTGTCAGTTAAGCGGCAGGGGCGTCCCCTCGCCCGAACATCCCTCCAGCGGCTGTGCCAGGCGCCGCGCGAGGAGGTCGATCCTCCCGACCTCCGGTATACTTCACTGATCCACACCGGCGCTGATGCGGCCGGTGTGGCTGAGGACTCGAAATGCCAGGACTTAGGGAAGGCCCGGGCACACACCGATGAGACCCGTTGCCATCATGGACACGACCCTCCGCGACGCGCACCAGTCGCTGTGGGCCACACGCATGGAGATCGGCGACCTGCTGCCGATCCTGGACACGTTGGACTCCGTCGGCTACTGGGCGCTCGAGGTGTGGGGTGGCGCGACATTCGACGCGATGCTGCGCTTCCTTGACGAGAACCCCTGGGAACGCCTCCGCACGATCAAGCGCCACTGCACCAGGACGCCGCTGCAGATGCTCCTGCGCGGGCAGAACCTCGTGGGCTACCACCACTACTCCGACGAGATCTGCCGACGGTTCGTAGCCGCCTCTAAGCGCAACGGCATCGACAACTTCCGCGTGTTCGACGCTCTGAACGACATCCGCAACGTCGAGGTGTGCGCTGCGGCTGTCAAGGAGTGCGGAGGGTTGTTCGAGGGCGCGATCTCGTACACCGTGAGCCCCGTCCACACACTCGACTCGTTCGTGGAGTACGCGCAACAGCTCAAGGAGCTGGGTGCGGACACGATCTGCATCAAGGACATGGCGGGCATGCTCACGCCGTTCCGCACGGAGAAGATGGTCCGGGCGCTGAAGGAACAGGTGGGGCTGCCGGTCCACATCCACTGCCACTACATCGGCGGCATGGCTCCGATGAACTACCTCAAGGCCGCTGAGGCCGGGGCCGACATCGTGGACACGGCCACCGTGGCACTCGCGTTCGGCAACAGCCAGCCGGCGGTCGAGACGATCGTCGCCGCGCTCAAGGAATCGCCTTACGATTCGGGGCTCGACCTGGACCTCCTGTTCGAGATCGCCGAGTACTGGGAGGGCGTGCGGGAGCGCAAGAACCTGAAGCGCGGCATCACGACGCTGCTCCAGATGGAGGTCTACAGCCATCAGGTCCCCGGTGGGATGATGAGCAACCTCATCTCCCAGCTGGAGATCCAGAAGGCGAGCGACCGCCTTCCGGACGTGCTCCTGGAGGTGCCGCGGGTCAGGGCAGAGGTAGGATACCCGCCGCTCGTGACGCCGCTGTCGCAGATCGTCGGCACCCAGGCCGTCACGAACGTGCTCACGGGCAAACGCTGGAGCCTCGTCCCGCGCGAGATGAAGGACTACATCAGGGGCTTGTACGGCAAGGCCCCGGGCCCGATGGACCAGGCGATCGTCGCTCGCGTCCTTGGCAGTGACACGCCGCTCGCTCCGGACGTCCGCCCCGGCTCACTCATCACGACCACCTACGACGAGGTGGCCGCCGAGATCGGGGACCTGGCGAAGAGCGAGGAGGACGTCTTGACGTACGCGCTCTTCCCGAACGAGGCACTGCAGTACCTCTCCGCGCACCGCGAGGGCGCCGAGAAGACCGTCTTCATGCTCTCCGAAGAGATCCGCACAGTCAGGGAGGACGAATCCGTGGACGTGAGCCAGATCCGCGAGCTCATCAGGGCCGTCGAGACGTCGGACGTCTCCGAGGTGGTCGTCGAGGAGAACGGCTCCACGGTGACCGTGCGCAAGGGGGTCGTATCAGTCGCCGCATCCTCCGCCGCGCCCGCCTCCTCCTCCGGCTCTTCGTCAGCGTCGTCCTCGCTGTTCGCACGAGAGCCGGAGGCCCAGCGCCCCGCCACATGGCGCGAGGTGAAGGCGCCGATGGTGGGCACTTTCTACAGCTCGCCCTCTCCTGGCTCGGAACCCTTTGTGCAGCCCGACGAGGTCGTGGACGAGGGCCAGCCCGTCTGCATCCTCGAGGCGATGAAGCTCATGAACGAGATCGAGATGCCTGAGCGCGGCACGATCCGGGAGATCGTCGCGGTCGACGGCTCCGCCGTGGACTATGGGGCCGTGCTCGTCTACTACGAGCCCGCGGAGTAGAGGTCGTGCAGGAGTTCCCGAAGATCCTGATAGCGAACCGGGGCGAGATCGCCCTCAGGATCATCCGTGCCTGTCGAGAGATGGCGATCTCGACCGTGGCGGTGTATTCGGAAGCCGATCGGGACTGCCTGCACACGCGCATGGCCGATGAGGCCGTCTGTATCGGTCCTGCGCCATCGGGACTCAGCTATCTCAACGTCCCGAACATCGTGTCCGCGGCACTCATCACCGGTGCCGCGGCAGTCCACCCGGGCTACGGCTTCCTCGCCGAGAACGCGGGCTTCGCGCGGGCCTGCGAGGACAGCGGCCTGGTCTTCATCGGACCGCGGCCGGACGCCATCGAGCGCATGGGAGACAAAGCCGTCGCAAAGCAGACGATGGCGGCCGCAGGCGTGCCCACTGTGCCCGGGAGTGACGGCGCGGTGGCGAGCGATCAGGACGCGCTGCGGTTCGCGGGCGAGGTCGGCTATCCGGTCCTCATCAAGGCCTCGGCCGGCGGCGGCGGCCGAGGGATGCGCGTCGCCACCGACCCGGAGTCGCTCGTCAGTGGGCTTCGCGCCGCTCGAGCGGAGGCCGCCGTGGCCTTCGGTGACGACACGGTGTACCTGGAACGCTATCTGTCGCGTCCCCGACACGTCGAGTTCCAGGTGCTCGCCGACACGTTCGGAAACGCCATCCACCTCTTCGAGCGGGACTGCTCGGTGCAAAGGCGCCATCAGAAGCTGGTGGAGGAGTCGCCGTCTCCCGCGCTCAACGACTCCCTGCGCGCGGCGATGGGGGAGGCGGCGCTCAAGGCGGTCAGGGCGGTCGACTACACGAACGCCGGCACCGTGGAGTTCCTGCTGGACGAGGACGACTCCTTCTACTTCATGGAGATGAACACCCGTGTCCAGGTGGAGCATCCGGTGACGGAGGCTGTCACCGGGGTCGACATCATCAAGGAGCAGATCCGTGTCGCGGCGGGCATACCGCTGCGTCATCCCCTTCAGGAGGACATCGCGCTGAGGGGTCATGCGATCGAGTTCCGCATCAACGCGGAGGATCCGGCGCACGACTTCCGGCCCAATCCCGGCCACATCGAGGTGTTCAGCGCGCCCGGGGGACTCGGAGTGCGCGTGGACTCCCACGTCTACTCCGGCTATCACGTGCCGCCGAACTACGACTCGCTCCTGGCGAAGCTGATCGTGTGGGGCGAGACCCGCTACGAGGCGATCAACCGCGCCCGCCGTGCGCTGGACGAGTTCATCGTCGTGGGCATCCCCACTACTATCCCGTTCCACCAGGCCGTCGTCGAGGACGAAAGGTTCCGTGAGGGCGAGGTCTATACTGACTTCGTCGAGACGCGCATCTACCGTGGGCAGGCGTGAGCAGGCGCCCCGACGGCCGGTCTGTGAAAGGGTCGTGAAGACGGTGGTCTCCGAATTGAGCCTCGAGGGGCTCGACATCGCCCCCGGTGTGGTCGAGACGGTCGTGCAACTCGCGGCCGCCGAGGTCGAGGGTGTGGCGTGCGTGGAGACCTCCACCCTCGGCAAGTTCTCGAAGCCGTCCAGAGCCATCGAGATCGCTCTCGACGATGACCGCGGGTTCCTCGTCTCTCTGCATGTCACGGCTCTCTACGGCCGTCCCCTGCGGCAGCTCGGCGCAGCCATCCAGGCGGCCGTGTCGGACGCGTTGTCGTCGCAGACCGGGCATGCGGCCTCGCAGGTGGACGTGTTCATCGACGCGATCACGTTCCCCGAGCAGTAAGGCCTCCCACCGAGAATGCTGGAACGACGACGGGCGCGGCATCAGGCCCTCCACATCCTCTACCAGCGCGAGATCACCGAAGAGAGCATCGGGCGCATCCTCGACGAAGCCTCCTACAGCGTGGAGGAGGGGCAGCTCACGGGGTTCGCGCTCGAGGTCCTCACGGGAGTCGAGGCCCATCAGGTTCGGCTCGACCGGATCATAGAGGGGATATCCGAGAACTGGGTCGTCTCCCGGATGCCGCTGGTTGACCGCAGCATCCTGCGTCTCGCCGCCTATGAGATGCTGTACCGCGACGACGTGCCGGACTCGGTCGCGATAAACGAGGCAGTCGAGATGGCGAAGGTCTACGGCGGCGAGGACTCGTCGAAGTTCGTGAATGGGATCCTGGGGCGGCTCGCGGAGGTCGCGTCCGCCGGGGGACTCGTGGAGGCGCCCGATGAGTGACGAGCGGTCAGCGTTCGAGACGACGCGGGCGAGGCTGGAAGACATCGTCTCGCAGGTGCGCCGCAGGGACGTGACCCTCGAGCAGAGCCTCGACCTGCTGGATGAGGCCGTCCGGCTGGTCAACGAATGCAACGACCTGATCGACCAGACGTCGTTTCGCGCGGGCGCGGCGGCCGACGCGTCCGCCGCGGTCAGCGGGACTGCACCGTCGATCGCAGAAGGCGCGCCGGCTGATGCCGCCGCACCCGAGCACGGCCTCGGAGACGAGCCGGCATCGCCGGACGAGACCCTTGACGATGCGCGGGAGTGAGGACCGTACCGGCCCCGGCGCCGTAACGGCCCCGTGACGCGGGAGGGCGCGGCGTTGCGGCGCTCGTGCGTGGGTACTACCGTCACGAACGACATGTCACGGCCGGCGCTGGGCGCCCGCTGAACCGACCCGGAAGGCGACCGGCCACGTGAGCGAGCCCATCCTCGAGTCCATCGACAGCCCTGAGGACCTCAGATCACTGAGCGGTCCGCAGCTGGCGACCCTCTCTGAGGAGATCCGGGAGAGACTGGTGCAGACCGTGGCCAGGACCGGCGGCCACCTCGCCCCGAACCTCGGCGTCGTCGAGCTCACCATCGGTCTCCTGCGGGCGCTCGACACTCCGGCGGACCGCGTCATCTGGGACGTCGGACATCAGAGCTACGTCTACAAGATGCTCACGGGGAGGCTGGACCGCTTCGACAGCCTGCGGCAGTATGGCGGACTCTGCGGATTCCCGAAGCGCGCCGAGTCTCCGTACGACTCGTTCGACACGGGCCACGCTTCTAACTCGATCTCCGTCGGTCTGGGGATGGCCCAGGCCCGCGACGCCGTGGGCGGCTCACATCAGGTGGTCGCGGTGATCGGTGACGGGTCGATGACCGGCGGCATGGCGTTCGAGGCCCTCAATCACGCGGGGCACCTCGGCACACGTCTCGTCGTCGTGCTCAACGACAACGAGATGTCCATCTCGGCGAACGTGGGCGCGCTGGCGAGCTACCTTGCGCGCGTGCGCCTCGACCCTCGATACATGCGACTGCGCGACGACGTCGAGGGAGCCATCGCGAAGGTTCCCGGGATCGGCGCGGGGCTCGTCGCGGCGGGCGAAGCGGCGAAGGAATCGGTGAAGCAGCTCCTCGTTCCCGGGATGCTCTTCGAGGAGCTCGGGTGGACGTATGTGGGTCCCATCGACGGTCACGACGTGCAGCGGGTCGAAGATGCGATAGCCTCCGCGAAGCAGGTGGACGGACCGGTCATCGTGCACGTGGTCACCCACAAGGGGCAGGGCTACGCTCCGGCCGAGGAGTCGCCCGACACGTTCCACGGCGTCGGTCCCTTCGAGGTCTCGACCGGCGATCTGAAGGTGAGCAGCGGACCTCCCAGCTTCACTGAGGTCTTCTCCGAGGCGCTGGTGGCGGAGGCGGAGCGCGACGAGAGGGTGTGCGCGATCACCGCCGCCATGCCATCGGGGACCGGGCTCGACGCATTCCGCGATCGCTTCCCCCAGCGGTTCTTCGACGTGGGGATCGCCGAGCAGCACGCCGTCGGGTTCGCCGCCGGGCTCGCGATGGGCGGGCAGCGGCCCGTCGTGGCGATCTACTCGACGTTCCTGCAGCGCGCCTATGACCAGGTGATCATGGACGTCTGCCTGCAGAACCTGCCGGTCGTCTTCGCCCTGGACCGCGCCGGACTTGTGGGGGAGGACGGGCCCACACACCACGGTGTGTTCGATCTCACCTACCTTCGGGCGGTGCCCAATCTCACCCTGTGCACTCCTGCCGACGAGGCGGAGCTGGTCGACATGCTCCACACCGGGCTGGCCTCCGGCTCGCCCTTCGCGATCCGGTATCCCCGCGGCAAGGCTGCCGGTGTCGCGCTGCCTCGTGACCCGTCGACGATGGATGCCGGGCGCGCTCAGGTCCGCCGTACCGGCACCGACGTGGCCCTGCTGGCCTTCGGAAGAATGGTGGGAGTAGCTCAGGACGCGGCGCAGCTTCTGATGGAAGCGGGCGTGTCGGCCTCGGTGGTCAACATGCGCTGGGTGAAGCCGATCGACCTGGAGACCGTCGCCTGGGCGGCCGCGACTCATTCGACCCTTGTGACGATCGAGGAGAACACGACCCTGGGAGGCGCAGGGGCGGCGGTGCTCGAGGGGCTGGCTGACATGAGCATCCAGGCGTCGGTACTCCATCTGGGAGTGCCGGACTGCTTCGTGACACACGGGGCCATGGGCCGGCTGCTGGCCGACGTGCGACTCACCCCCGAGGGCGTCCGCGATGTCGTTCTCGGCCGGCTCGAACACCCACGCGACGATGAGGATGCCCGCCATGCCCCGACGCAGGGTCGACACCGCGCTCGTTGACGCGGGGCTCTTCCCGACACGGGAACAGGCGAAGGCGGCCCTGCTCGCAGGACGGGTGAAGGTGGACGGGGTGATCGTCGACAAGGCGGGCACTCCCGTGCCCGACGGAGCCGTCTTCGCCGTCGAACCCGCTCAGGAGTACGTCTCTCGAGGCGGTCACAAGCTCGCCGGGGCGCTGGAGGCATTCGGGATGGACGTCGAAGGCGTGCGCGCCCTCGACGTGGGTGCGTCCACCGGAGGGTTCACCGATCGCCTCCTGCAGTCGGGTGCAGCCGCCGTGACCGCTCTCGACGTCGGCTACGGCCAGCTCGCGTGGAAGCTGCGCAACGACCCTCGAGTCACGGTACTCGAGCGCACGAACATCCGCTCGATCGAGGGCACTCTCGCCGGTGCTCCCTTCGGGCTCGCGGTGATCGACGTGTCCTTCATCGGGCTCGCGAAGGTGCTGCCGCATGTGGCGAGCGTGCTCACCGAGGACGGCGGAGCGCTCGCACTGGTCAAGCCGCAGTTCGAGGCCGGTAAGGGACGTGTGGGAAAACGGGGCGTCGTGCGTGACGAGGCCATCCACGCGGAGGTCCTGAAGCGCGTGAGCGATGAGGCGGTGTCGGCGGGATTCGTGGTGCGCGACATGACGTGGTCGCCTATCAAGGGGCCCGAAGGTAATATCGAATTCTGGATGCGGCTCGAGCGGACCGGTGACGGCGCCGCGATCGACGTGGACTCGCTCGTGTCAGCCGCGCACGACGCGCTCGACGATGCTGGAAGGGGGACGGCGTGACGCTTCCACGGGTACTCCTCGTCCCGAACATAGAGAATCCCTCCGCCTGCAGCGCGGCCCGGGCCATCGCGCGCTCGCTCGCCGAAGAGACCGAGGTCCTGCTCTGCGCCGCAGACGCCGAGAAGTGCGGGCTGACGGCCCTTGCAACGAGCAGGGCGGAGATAGGCACACCTGATCTTGCGGTCGCACTCGGCGGGGATGGGACCATCCTGAGAGCTGCGCACGTGCTGATGGACATCGACGCGCCCATCCTCGGCGTCAACCTGGGTCGCCTGGGGTTCCTCTCGGGGGCCGGCGATAAGGACCCGGTCGCGAGCGTGCGAGCCGTCCTGGCGGGCAAGGGGACCGAGGAGAGTCGTTCCGTCGTCTCAGTCTCGGTCAGAGTCGCCGGCCGCGCCTCGGAGCAGCGCGAGGCCCTGAACGAGGTGTTCGTCGGACGCGGGGCGGGAGCGCGCGCGGTGGACCTCGCGGTCGACGTCGGCGGCGCCCGGCTGGCCAGGTGGATCTGCGACGGAGTGATAGCGGCCACGCCGACAGGTTCCACGGCGTATTCCCTCTCCGCCGGCGGACCGCTCATCGCCCCAGACCTGCGCGCGATTCTCTTGCTCCCCGTGGGAGCGCACTCGCTGAAGGCGCGAGCGGTGGTGCTCTCCGAGGCCGCGCACGTGTCGATCACCCTTCCCGACGCGGCTCGGGCGGACGCTTGCGTAGTGGTGGATGGCGACGTGCTGCCGTGCGGAGGCGGCCTGGAGCGGATCGACATCGAAACGTCGCCGGTCCGGGTGCGGCTCGTGCAGCTCGAAGGCCGGGGCTTCATTCCCGCCGTTCGCGACACGTTCTTCTAGGCGACGGAGATGCTCGAGGAACTCCACGTCCGCGACCTGGCGCTCATAGAGGAGGCGTGGCTCGAGTTCGGGCCGGGCCTGACGGTCCTCACCGGCGAGACCGGCGCGGGGAAGACCGTGCTGGTCGGTGCTCTGAAGCTCCTGGTGGGCGAGCGGGGGGACGCGAGCCTGGTGCGCTCGGGCAGCCCCGAGGCGCTCGTGGAAGGGCGCTACTTCACCGACGACGAGGAAGAACACACGGCGCGCCGCAGGATCGCCGCCGACGGCCGGAGCCGCTGCTATCTGGACGGCGAGATGGCGAGCGTCGGTGCCCTCGCCGACGCTCTCGGCCCGCTCGTCGACCTGCACGGTCAGCATGACCATCAGGCCCTCCTCCGCACCGGCACCCACGCTTCGCTTCTCGACCGATACGCCCGGCTGCAGGACCTCGGCGCCGCGTACCGTGAGGCATTCCGGGACCGCGCGGTCGCGTCGGCGCGGCTCGCGGAGCTTACGGATGCGCTGCGTGATCGCGAGCAGAGGCTCGACCACCTGCGCTTCGTCGTGGCGGAGATCGATGCGATC
>CAIKZH010000079.1 GCA_903831865.1 uncultured Coriobacteriia bacterium | reverse complement strand
GGATCGCCTCCTCCGGGCAGTCCAGACACTGGCCGCAGAGCATGCAGTCCTCGCGGTACGCGATGACCGCCTTCTTCGCCGGCCTGTCCAGCCTGATCACGTCGATGGGGCAGTGTTTCACACAGATGCCGCAGCCGTTGCACAGGGTCTCGTCGATCGCGGCGATGGTCATTGTGCCTCCTCACCCGGCAGGCGCATGGGATAACGCTCCTCGTAGGGGAGCGCCGGGTCCGGCCTCCACTCCTCCGGGATCGGGTCGGCGAACGGCGTCATCACGCCGTCCTCGTCCTTGAGGCGCACCCAGGCCAGCCACTCGGCGTCGTGGCGCCGTGGGAAGTCCTCGCGGTAGTGCGTGCCGCGGCTCTCCGTGCGGAAGAGCGAGGCGCGCAGCTTCATCTCGGCGTTGGCCACCATGTTGGCGGTCTCGTGGGCGAGGCGCAGCTCGTGGTCGTCGCGCGCGAACAGCTTGGGCACGACGTGGTCGCGCAGGAACTCGACGGTGGTCAGAGCGGCGCGCATGCGTGCCTCCTGCTTCACGTACAGCACGAAGTAGGGAGCGAGCGCGTTCTGCAGCACCTGCGTGGTCCAGCGCGGGCCGAAGCCGCCCTTGCGGCGGAGCGGCGCGAGCGTCCGCTCGAGGGCCTCCGCCTCGACGCGAGCGTCCGGCGCCGCGCGGTCCGCGCGCCGCGCGTACTCCGCGGCTCCCAGCCCCGCCCGCGCCCCGGTCACGGCCGCGTGCATCGTGGCGAAGCCGAAGCCCGAGTAGGCGGCGCCGACGAAGCACGTGCCGCAGCTGTCGCCGGCGGCGTACAGGCCGGGCGCGTGTGTGGCGCACGTGTCGTCCACGGGCACGATGCCGCCGGCCGCGTGCCCGAGCATCGAGCCGTGCCCGCCGGGGCCGCTCAGCGGGCGGACCTTGCCGTCCGGCGGGCCCGCCGCCAGGACCGGGGCCCGCCCCTCGTGCGCCTCCCACTCGGCGTCGATCCACCCGTGCCACGCCATGCCGCGCACCGGCACCGGATCGCCGTCGGCGTTGACCATCTCCGGGTCGTGCCAGGCGCCCGGGAACGCCGCCGAGTGCCCGGACGCGAAGACCGGGTAGATCGGCGGCCATCCGGGCTCCTCCGGGTTGGTGTGGTGCGGGCTCAGGAACTCCTTGCCGGTGACCTCGCAGCCGGCACGGTACGCCATCACGTGACCATCGGCCGTGAGCTCGTGCGTCGGGTACCCGACGGCCTTGAACCCGCCGCCGCCGGCGCTCATCACCACGGCCCCGGCGCGGAATACGCGAGTCTGGTTGCCCTCCACGTCGAAGCCCGCGGCGCCGACCACGCGCCCGTCCTCCGTGAGCAGCTCCGTGACGACGAAGCGGTCGATGATCGTGGCCCCACTCTTCACCACAGCCTTGCGGAGCTTCGCCGGCCAGCCCGGCAGCCAATGGACGACCTGGCTCACGAGCGGCGGGAACTTGTCTTGGTCGGGCAGCTCGATCTGCGTGAGCGGGTGGTTCAGGCGCACCGGCTCGCCGTCCTCCTCGAGGAACTTCACGCCGAACGCCTTCAGGTCGAGGAAGCGCTGGTAGGAGTCGCGAAAGACGAGCTCCGTCCAGCGCGGGTCGTCGAGGTACTCGCCGATGGTGTGGACCTGGGTGAGCCAGGCGTCGAGGTCGTGGCCCCAGGCGGGGTTGAACACCGTGGTGTCACCGGCGTACGGCGTCTCCCCCGACTTGCTTACGTACCCCTTGTCCACCAGGACGACCTCGCGGCCGGCCTCGCGCGCCTTGACGGCGGCGAAGCAGCCAGCCATGCCACCGCCGATGACCAGGACGTCCGTCGTGACCTTAGTGTCCTTCACGTCGCTCCTCACCCCTCTCCCGCTCAGCCCCAGCTGCGCACCGGCGGCGAGACCGCGAACGGCGTCACCGTGATTGCGTCCTCGGGACAGTCGACCACACAGAGCTCGCACATCATGCAGTCTTCGCCGTAGCGGATGACCGCCACGTCCTCGTCGGGGTCCATGCGGATGACATCCATGGGGCAGCTGTCCACGCAGGCGGCGCAGCCACTGCAGAGCTCCGCATCGATCAGCTCGATAGCCATCGCGTCACTCTCCCGGGTAGCGGAGCGGGTAGCGCTCCTCGTAGGGCAGCGCCGGGTCGGGATGCCACGCGGCGGGGACGGGCTCCTTGCGCAGCGCCATGTGCCCATCCTCCTTGCCGAGCAGCACCCAGGCCAGCCACTCGTCGTCATCGCGGCGCGGGTGGTCCTCGCGGTAGTGGCAGCCGCGGCTCTCAGTGCGGAACAGCGAGGCGCGCAGGCGCATCTCGGCGTTCAGGATCATGTTGCGGGTCTCGTGGGCGAGGCGCAGCTCGTGTGGGTCGCGGGCGAAGAGCTTGGGCGCAAGGTGGTCGCGGAGGAACTCCACCGTGGTGAGCGCCGCGCTGAGCCGGTCGCCGTGCTTCACGTACATCACGAAGTACGGGAGCATCGTGTCCTGCAGCACGCGGGTGACCCAGCGGGGGC
>CAIKZH010000078.1 GCA_903831865.1 uncultured Coriobacteriia bacterium | reverse complement strand
GTCGTCGTCGATGGGCTCCGTCTGCGGGTCGACTCTCGCGCTCATGGACGCCGGCGTCCCGATCGCGGCGCCGGTCTCGGGCATCGCGATGGGCCTCATCAAGGAGGGCGACCGCGTCGCGATCCTGTCCGACATCCAAGGCCTTGAGGACTTCCTCGGCGACATGGACTTCAAGGTCGCGGGGACGCCGAAGGGCATCACCGCCATGCAGATGGACAACAAGGCCAAGGGCCTGTCCGTCGACATCCTCCGTGCCGCCCTCATGCAGGCGAAGGAGGGGCGCGCCTACATCCTCGGGAAGATGACGGACGCCATCTCCGAGCCGCGCGACGACCTGTCGGAGTTCGCCCCTCGCGTTCTGACCATCAAGATCCCGACCGACAAGATCCGCGACATCATCGGCCCAGGCGGCAAGATGATCCGCTCGATCATCGAGGCCACGGGCGCCGACATCGACGTCAACGACGACGGCACCGTCTACATCGCCAGTCGCGACCAGGGCGGCGAGGAAGCCGTGCGCCGCATCCAGATGATCATCAAGGAGCCGGAGATAGGGGAGCGCTACCATGGCCGGGTCGTCTCGGTGCAGCCGTTCGGCGCGTTCGTCGAGCTGTTCCCCGGCAAGGACGGGCTCCTGCACATCTCTCGCGTTGCGAAGGGCCGCGTCGAGAAGGTCGAGGACGTCCTCAACATCGGCGACGAGGTGGAGGTCGAGATCCTGGACATCGACGACAAGGGCAAGGTGTCACTGGACCGCATCGACAAGCCTGACGCTCCTCCGAGCAGCGGCGGGTCGCGCGGCGGCGGCGGAGAGCGTCACGACCGCCCCAGCGGCGGCGCGCCGTCCGGCGATCGGCCCGACAGGCCCAGACGACGCCACTAGGCGTCCAGGAACGAGACGGACCTCGCACGGCCCGACGGCCCGGCCCGCACACAGCAGGCGGACCGCCGGGCCGTCGCGTAGGGTCTGCGACGTCCTCGAGCACAGATGCGACGACGGGAGACACGGTGTTCTACGACAGGACCGTTCTGGACAACGGCATCACGGTCATCACTGAGCGCATCGACGCTGTTCGATCCGTCGCCCTCGGCATCTGGGCGCGTGCCGGCAGCCGGGACGAGATGCCGGCCGAGGCCGGCATCTCGCACTTCCTCGAGCACATGATGTTCAAGGGGACCCCTACGCGCAGCGCGAAAGAGATATCGGAGGCCTTCGAGCGTCTGGGGGCAGAGGTGAACGCTTTCACCTCGAAGGAGTACACCTGCTACTACTCACGGGTGATCGATCGCCACGTCCCCGAGGCGTTCGGGATACTCGCGGACATGGTGGTCGGCTCCACCATGGACAGGGACGCGTGCCTCAGCGAGCGGGAGGTCGTGCTCGAGGAGATATCGCGCTCGGAGGACACGCCGGACGACAAGGTGCACGACCTGTTCGCCCAGGCGCTTTGGCCCGACCACCCGATCGGCCGCCCGGTGCTCGGCACCAAGGAGTCGGTAGGGAAGTTCCTGCCTGAGAGTGTCTTCTCCTACACCGGCCGCCGCTATCGCACGGGCGACATCGTCGTGGCAGCGGCGGGCAACCTCCAGCACGCGGAGATCGTCGAGATGGCGCAACGACTGCTCGGCGGGGTGCCGGTCGCCGCGAAGGCGGAGCGCGACCTGTGCCCGCCCGTGCCGGAGCGTCACCTCTGCGTCGCGACGAAGGAGACGGAGCAGGCGCACATCTGCTGGGGCACGCTCGGTGTCGCGGCCGATGATGACGACCGCTTCGCACAGGGGGTCCTGGACGCGGTCCTGGGCGGAGGGATGGCCTCGCGGCTGTTCCAGGAGATCCGCGAGAAGCGTGGGCTCGCCTATGCCGTCTACTCCTACTCCAGCCCCTACATGGACACCGGTTCGTTCACGATCTACGCCGGAACGAGGCCGGACAACACCGAGCAGGTCATCCGTCTGATCGCCGCGGAGGTCGAGAAGGTCCTCGAGAGCGGCATCACGTCCGAAGAGCTCGACCGGGCGAGGGAGTCCATGAAGGGTCACCTCGTCCTCGGGCTCGAGAACACGAACACACGCATGGTGCGGTTGGGGCGGTCCGAGATCTGCGGCCTCGAGATACTGTCCATCGATGAACTGATCGACCGGTAC
>CAIKZH010000077.1 GCA_903831865.1 uncultured Coriobacteriia bacterium | reverse complement strand
GGTGGCCTCCTTGTTGGCCGCAGCATCCACCGAATAGAACTGGACGGTGTTGGTGCCAAGGACACTGCTGGAGATCGCAGTGCCACTGGTCCAGGAGCCGCCGTTCAGGGAGTAGAAGGTGTTGGCGACCCCTGAGCCGATAGCGGTCACGCCGTAGCCCGAGGCGTAGTCGAACGAGTTATCGGTCGACGCCAAGTTGAACGACGCGCTTCCGTCGAAGTTCGGCCACGAACCGGTGGAGACCGCCCAAGTGAGCGGGGCCAGCGAGTCCGTGATGGTCACGGTGCCGGTGTTGACGGCCTCCGTGCCGTTACCGTCGACGGAGTAGAAGCTCAGCGTATGGGCACCGAGCGTCGCGAAGATCGGGACGTTCGGGACCGTGCCGCTGCCGGCCGCATACGTGGAGTACGCGCCGGCGTCGATCTTGAAGAACGTGGTGGTGCTGGTGCCGGGGCTCGCGGAGTCGGTGGCCGAGAGCGTGACCACCTTGTCGTTGGCGGCGGTCGCCGGCAGGGTCGGGTTGGGAGTCGTCACGACTGCGGCATAGGCCATCACCGGCAGCAGAGCGACCGCCCCGAGCAGACAGAGCACGGCCGCGATACGCGCCACAAGGCGGATCCGCGGAATCGTGCGGGTCGTTTCGTTCATCCTGCGTCCTCTCTTCTTCAGGGTTCGAGTACGGTCGGTGCTACCAGGGGAGCAGACCGGCGTCAGACATGAACTGCTGAACGTTGATCGTGCCGGATGCGTTCATCCCGAGAAGCGCGTACGCACTCGTGGTCGGCAGACCGCTGTTGGTGGTATGCGTCCCGTCGAGATAGTCGTAGTTGTTCACCTGGTACATGAGCTGGAGGGACGTGGTCCAGTCGGCGTACGTACCGTACTGGCCGCCACCGACAGTGTAGGCCACGTTGCCGCTGCCGCCGATACCGGTGGCCGCTGCGATGCCCCACGCGGGACACGGCAGGTCATGCTGTACGCGCCAGCTGTACGTCGTCGTGTTCATCGGACGGTTCGTGAAGCTGATGGCCGTGAGCGGCGCGACGAACGGGCTGAAGGCCGGGCTCCCGAAGGCTCCGCCATAGGAGACGGGGACGCCAGAGATAGCCTGCATACCCGGAGCGCTCGGCGACGAGCCGGCCGCAACGCCCAGGGCGCCCTCTGCCACGGCGCTCTTGTTGACCCAAGCGCCCGGGATCATGAAGTTGTTGGTCCCGAAGCCGCTGTTGTTCTGACCCCAGAGATACGCGGTGAGAACATCGTGCAGCGTGTGCGTGCGCTCACCCTCGTGGTCCAGGTCCAGCGTGCTGAGATTGTTGCCCGTGATGGCATTGAAGAACTGGACCTCGAGGCTGATGTCGCCCTGATAGCCGCGTTCCTTCAGCGGCGAGTAGAACCACGGGTACATCCAGCCGCACACCGTGAGCATGTCGGTGAGCTCCTTGCGCGTGACGCAGAAGCGCCCAGCACGGGCCTTGGCCCAGTTCACCGGCGTCGAGGCGGGCAGGTTGCCCTGGTTGTACTTGGAGTTGCTGCCGACGCTCATGCCCGGGTCCTGGCTGTTGATCATGCCGGTGAGGACTCCGCCGGCGGTCAGGCCGGTGTTGCCTGCGCTTGTCACCGAGTTGCTCACCGGGAAGTCCACCGTGTAGTACTTGGCGAACTGATCGTCGAGCACCTTGCGGGCGAGCATGTTGGGAAGACCGCTGGAGTTCATCATGACCACGACATGGTTCTGCGCGTCGCGGTTCTGACTGGTGTTCTGCAGGGCCCCGACCTGGTTGCAGTTCTCCCAGGAGTGATGCTTCGGGAAGCCCCAGTTCCAGTACAGGACCGGAGCGGAGCAGCGGACCATCTGGCCCCAGGAGAACGGGGTCGTGGCGCCCGAAGTGCCGTCGCCGCCGGTTCCGAGGTCGGTGTCCGGACGATAGGACGGCGCCTGCGGATCTCCGCCAGCGGTGTGGCTCTTGGACCAGGAGCCCGAGGTGAAGGGCGCGCCGGTCGCAGGGTCGTTCAGAGGCGAGAGGATGTTGCTCCACAGTGCGACCTGCTCGTCGCAGCGGCCTCCGACGAAGGTGCCGAAGTTGCCGACCTTGAACGCCATCAGGCGGCCCATCTCCTTCGTGCAGGTCGGATCGCCGACCGCCATGAGGGCGAGGAGTCCGGTCGAGCTGGTGAGCGAGGTCCACTCGGTGGCTGGCACGCAGTTCTTGATGTAGTGCCAGCCCAGCGTGTTGGCTACCCCGACGGTGCCGTTGGTGCCGATCGAGTCGTAGTTCTTGCCGTCGGACCCGGTGCCGTTGAGCAGGATGCTGGTCACGGCGGTGACGGTTCCGTAGTTGTTCGTGATGCCGTAGTCATCCTGGACGCTGTGGCCCACGACGTAGTTCTCCAGAGCGCGCAAGCTCTTCTCAGTCGGTGACAGGCCGCCGATCGTGGCAGCGCCTATGACCGTACCGACGGCCTGGGTCGCGATCTGCGAGCCGGCCAGGGCCAGAGAGGCGGCGCCGGTCGGGTTGCCCGCGGTCGGAAGAGCCCAGCTCGAGAGCCACCAACCGCTGCAGGTGTTCATCGCGGTGATCTTGGGGCCCCACTTCGCGGCGCTCGGGACGGAGATGGCCTGATGGCAGCGCACCGGACAGGCGTGGCAGCCGTCCATGCGAGGCGTGAAGTTGTAGCCGTAGGCGTTGTCGGACTTGAAGCAGCGATAGCCCAGCGTCTGGCGGTCGTGCGGATCGCAGTTGCCGGTGTTGACGGGCGGATCCGCGGCACCCCAGTACAGGCCGTCATACGCCCACCAGCGGGTACCGCTGGAAGAGGGCGAGTACTCGGCCCATGACTGCAGGGTGTTGGGGACGCACGCCTGGTTGTTGGAGCCCACGATCGACAGACCGTAGTCCAGCAGAGACTTCCACTTGCCGGCGCTCGCGGCGATCTTGACACTGCCGGTGCCGAGCACGCCGACGCCGACGCAGTTCTTGGCGCCCAGCTGCGCGCCCACGCCGCCGGCCGAGTGCGAGACCCCGGTCATGACGCAGGACTGCGGGACGAGGTTCTGGCCGGCCTGGCCGATGGCGGCGACCTGCGTGCCCTTGCCCATCGCGGCCGTGATCTCCTCGGTCACCTTGAAGATGCCGCAGTGCCAAAGCTGCGGGGCGTCCACGATCTGCACATCGTCATCCTTGACGGCGATGTAGACCGGGCCTGAGGCCTGGCCGGTGATGATGATGGAGTCCCAACCGGCGTACTTGCCCTGGGCCGAGAAGTGACCGCCCATGTGGCCGGTGGTGGGAACTGAGTACACATGCTGCGCGGAAAGCGCGATGACCGAAGTGCGGCCGCCGCACAGCGCGCCGGTGCCCGTGAGCGGGCCCCAGCCGAGGGTGACGGGGGCATCCGGGCTGTACCATGCCAGGCTCCGGCCGGAGCCTGGAGTGACGGCGTTGCGTGCCTGCACGGCGTCGAAGATCGCCTTGTAGCCGATCCCGGTGCCGCCCCAGTACTGGCCGAAGTTGGCTGCGGTGTCCAGGGCCGTCGCGGTCCGCGCCGTGAGGTCGACCTTGAGGACCTTACCGGTCCAACCTCCTTGATTCATCGTCAAGCTCATGCTTTGACTCCTCCCGTAAAGGGTCGGTGTGGCCTTGTCTGCCTAAGGCTAGTTGCTGTGGCAGACGGCGCAGTTCGTCTGGGTCGAGGCCGGCATGATGCCCGACTGGACCAGCGGAGAACCGGTTCTCAGGTCACGCCACGGCACGTACTTCAGGGCACCGTTGGGGCACGCACGCGCGCACTCGGGGCTGCCGTTGCAAAGGAAGCACTTCGACGCCTTGTGGATGGTGGTGTTGAGCACAGGCATCTGCCAGGGGCAGGCCACCGTGCAGATACCGCATCCGATGCACAGCGCGGTGTTGATCTTGCGCGCGCCGGAGTTGGGCTCTACCTGGATGGCGCCCTGCGGGCACGCCTCGGCGCACGGGACGGGATGCGGGCACTGCTTGCAGGTCTCGACGACCTGACGGAAGTTGCCCCACACGCCCTGGACGCTGCCGGCCACGGTAGCGCCGTCGCCCATCGACGTGGCACCCGAGGGGCCGAAAGCCTGGTTGCGATAGGCGTGGACGCGAGCGAGATACGAACTCGCGGCGCCGTCGTTGAACTCGGAGCACGCCAGCTCGCACCTGAAGCATGCGGTGCAGCGGGTGGCGTCGTGGAACAGAACGCCCTTGGCGTCGGCGATGATCGGCGTCTTGGCCGACAGCTTGCCGACAGCCTTCACGCCGCCGAGAACGCTGATGGAGCCGAAACCGGCCAGCATCAGGAAGTTGCGGCGGCTGAACTTGCCTTCCTTGAAATCACTGACGATGCCACCGTCATATGCAGATGGCACCAAGCCCTGCTTGGACACTGCCATGCGATCCTCCGATCACTGATACACACATTCCGGTCGTGCTGCGCACGAGTGCCGCACGTGCGCGTTCAAGCACCCCATGAGCCCGTGTCTCCTCCCTTCTCCTCCAGTCGCGGGCTCCCCTTGAAAACTGCCGAGTCCTTTCGAACTCATCTGCTCAGACGTCGAAGAACCGCGACAGCCCACGGCCCTGTTCAGGCACGTCGCTCTCGCGGCTCGGTAGAAGCGCTCGAATCCCCCATGTCCGCCCCTCCACCCCGAACACCTCCTCGAGACACGGGGTCTCGAGCCGGCGCGTGCCCCCTTTTCGGAGTGGAAGGCGCCCGGGTTTCCCGTGGGCACCCTATCGGCCCTGGCGCCGTGGCACCGGAGTGCGGTAGGCGAGCGGGGCTCGGAGGCTGCGGTCGCACCCACCCTGGAATCCCGTGAATGTGACCACAAGTGAGAATCTCTCGTACGCGAGCGTGTGTCAACGAATGCGCCCGGAATTGCGACCAATGGCTGCCTCCCACGATTCTCAGATGACGTCTCCACCCGCCCCCGCAAAGCGAGCGACCCCGGCCTCCTTCTTAAGGAGACCGGGGCCGCTTCTGGTGGAGCACCTGGGTAGACCAGCCCGGAGGCGTGCCCTCTCAGGGGGTGCTACCTACTTGACCGTGACACTCACGACGGCCGAGTTGGGAGCGGCCATGTAGAGACCGCTACCTGCGAACGTGACGTAGAAGGAATAGGTGCCCTTCGCGGTCGGCTTGTAGCTGTTGTTCTGCCACAGCGAGCTGG
>CAIKZH010000076.1 GCA_903831865.1 uncultured Coriobacteriia bacterium | reverse complement strand
TCACCGTCGAGGGCGCGAACATGATCAAGCGCGCCACTCGGCCGAGCCAGAAGAACCCGCAGGGCGGGATCATGCAGCACGAGGGGCCGATGCATGTGTCCGACGTGATGCTCATCTGCCCGAGCTGCGCGCTGCCGACCCGCGTGGGCTATCGCCGCGAGGGTGGCACGCGCGTGCGGGTGTGCAAGAAGTGCGGCAAGGACGTCGACAAGTAGACCCGCGCGACTTCTGCGGGCGACGAGACAAGTGACGCCGGGTCGGCAATCCGGCGCCCGACGAGAACGAAGTCATGAAAGGACTTGAGAAGTGGCTCCGAGACTGAAGGACAAGTACCGAGACGAGGTCGTGCCGAAGCTCATGGCCGACCTCGAGTACGGCAACGTGAACCAGGTCCCGCGCTTCGACAAGATCGTGGTGAACATGGGCGTCGGTGGCGCCTCTCAGGACACGAAGCTCCTGGACTCCGCGGTCGAGGACCTGCGCATCATCACCGGGCAGCAGCCGATGATCACGCGGGCGAAGAAGTCGATCGCCGGGTTCAAGATCCGCAAAGGCATGCCGATCGGCGCGAAAGTGACGCTGCGCGGCGACCGCATGTGGGAGTTCATGGACAGGCTTCTGGCCACCGCGCTTCCGCGCATACGCGACTTCCGCGGCATCAACCCGGACTCGTTCGACGGCCGTGGGAACTACTCCATGGGCGTCGATGAACAGTTGATATTCCCCGAGATCGACTACGACAAGGTCGACCGGACCCGCGGGATGGACATCACGTTCGTCACGACGGCCAGGACCGATCCCGAGTGCCGAGCACTGCTCGGGTCTTTCTCGTTCCCTTTCAGAAGGCAGTAACCGGGCGAAGCAGGGTCGACGCCTCGACGGCACGACCACCAGGAGGAAGAGCAGATGGCCAAGAAGTCCATGATCGCGAAGGCGAAGCGCACGCCCAAGTTCTCGGCGAGGGGCGTCAATCGCTGCAGCCGCTGCGGCCGCCCCCGCGCCTTCTACCGCCAGTTCGGCCTGTGCCGCGTGTGTCTTCGCGAGTTGGCCAACAAGGGTGAGATCCCCGGCGTTCGCAAGGCGAGCTGGTAGGGCCGCAGGGAGTCTGCGGCCGGCGGTCGGCCAGGCGTGCGTGCCATGGGTGCGCGCGAACCGGTCGGACCGAAGGTGCTTGGAAACGAACCATAGGAGGCATCCAACATGAGCATGACTGACCCTATCGCGGACATGCTGACCCGCATCCGGAACGCCAACTCAGCGTTCATGGGCACGGTGTCCATGCCGTCATCCAAGAAGCTCGTCGAGATCGCCCGCATCCTCAAGGAGGAGGGCTACGTCTCTGAGTACGAGGTCGTGCCGGGCGAGGTCCAGCCGGTCCTCACGCTGGCGCTCAAGTACGGTCCAAAGAAGGAGCGGGTCATCACGGGCATCCGGCGGATCAGCAAGCCGGGGTTGCGCGTGTACGCCAAGAAGGACGAGCTTCCGCGGGTCCTCGGCGGGCTCGGGATCGCGGTCATCTCTACGTCGAAGGGCGTCATGACCGAGAAGCGCGCGAAGAAGATCGGTGTCGGCGGCGAAGTCATCGCCTACGTCTGGTAGCGGACAGGACAAGGAAAGGAGCACACGCCGTGTCTCGAATCGGCAAGCAGCCCATCCCGGTCCCGTCCGGGGTCGAGGTGGATATCGCGGGCTCGAAGGTCACCGTGAAGGGGCCGAAGGGCACGCTGACGCAGGAGTTCCATCCCGACATGAGCATCGCGCTCGACAATGACGTGATGAGCGTCACCCGTCCGAGTGACGCGCGGCAGCACCGCGCGCTGCACGGTCTGACGCGCTCGCTGTTGGCGAACATGGTCATCGGTGTCTCGGACGGCTACAGCAAGAACCTCGAGATCGTGGGCGTCGGCTACCGGGCCGAGCTCAAGGGTCGCGACCTTCAGATGGCGCTCGGGTTCAGTCACCCGGTCTTCATCAAGGCCGAGGAGGGCATCACGTTCGAGGTGCCCGCCCCGACGCGCGTCACCGTGCGAGGGATCGACAAGCAGAGAGTGGGACAGGTCGCCTCCGAGATCCGCAGGTGGCGTCCGCCCGAGCCCTACAAGGGCAAAGGCGTTCGCTACGAGGGCGAGCGAGTCCGCCGCAAGCTCGGCAAGACCGCGAAGTAAAGGGGCTGAAGGAGCAAGCATGGACAACCTCAAGGCGAAGGCGTTCAAGCTCGCCCGGCGGCAGCGCCGAGTGCGGGGCAAAGTGTCCGGGACAGCCGTCCGGCCACGGCTGCGCGTCACGCGCAGCAACGCCAACATCTATGCGCAGATCATCGACGACGTGTCAGGAGTCACCCTGGCGTCGGCATCCACGCTCGACGTCGAGGTGCGACCGACGGTCAAGCTCGGCAGCAACACCGAGGCGGCGAAGGCGGTCGGTCTCGCGATCGGGCGCCGTGCCCTCGAGAAGGGATTCACCGAGGTCGTGTTCGACCGCGGTGGCCGGCTCTACCACGGTCGTGTCCGGGCGGTGGCCGACGGGGCCCGCGAGGCCGGGCTGAAGTTCTAGAGAGGACCACAAGCATGGCACGCAACTTCGCTCCGGTCTCGGAGCTGCAGGAGAAGGTCGTCTACATCAACCGAGTCTCGAAGGTCGTCAAGGGCGGGCGTCGCTTCTCGCTGACGGCTCTCGTGGTCGTCGGCGACGGCAGCGGCAACGTGGGCGTCGGCATGGGCAAGTCCGCCGAGGTCCCCGTCGCCATCAAGAAGGGCGTCGAGGACGCGAAGAAGAACATGTTCAAGGTGCCGATCATCGACGGGACCATCCCGCACGCGATCATGGGGAGGTTCGGCGCGGGCAGGGTCCTCCTGAAGCCCGCCGCTCCCGGTACCGGCATCATCGCCGGTGGTCCGGTGCGCGCCCTGCTGGAGCTCGCCGGCGTGACCGACATCCTGTCGAAGTCGCTCGGCTCCGACAACGCGCTCAACATGGTGAAGGCGGCCGCTCAGGGCCTGCAGAGCGTCACGAGCGCTGCCGACATCGCCCGTCGCCGCGGCAAGACCGTCGGCCAGGTATTCGGCTGGGAGGAGTAGGCGATGAGCGCGAGCACCGCGAAGACCCTGCGCGTCACACAGATCCGCAGCGGGATCGGCCTTCCGCGCGACCAGCGGCAGACGGTCCGTGCCCTCGGTATCAAGCGCATGCACGACACCGTGGAGCAGATCGACACGCCCGCGGTCCGTGGCATGCTGCACAAGGTGCGTCACCTGGTGAAGGTGGAAGAGATCTAGCGACGCAGGCTCGAACGACAATGCACGTCTTGCTCTAAGATGTCTCGACAGTCTGCCGGCGGCGAGCGGCCGGTGACCGGGCAGCGTCCCGGTGGCGACCAAGAAGGAGATACCACAGATGCAGCTGAATGACCTTTCCCCGGCTCCGGGGTCGCGCAAGGACCGCAAGCGTGTCGGCCGCGGTCATGGCTCGGGGCACGGCGGCCGCTCCGGTCGCGGCGACAAGGGACAAGGCTCCCGCGCGGGCGGCACGAAGGCACCGGGGTTCGAGGGCGGGCAGACGCCGCTCGCGATGCGCCTGCCGAAGCTGCCCGGCTTCACCAACCACTGGCGCCAGGAGTTCGACGTGGTCAACGTGGGCCGGCTCGACGGGCTCTACGCTGACGGCGACGTCGTCGATGCCGCCACTCTCAAGGACAAGGGCGTCATCAAGTCCGCGAGCGCGGCGGTCAAGGTGCTCGGCGATGGCGAGCTGACGAAGAAGCTCACCGTGCGGGTGGACAAGCTCTCCGGGACCGCGCGGACCAAGATCGAGGCCGCCGGCGGGACGGTCGAGTAGCCATGTTCCAGGCACTTGCCAACGCGTTCCGCGTTCCCGACCTGCGGAAGAAGATCCTCTTCACGCTGGGCATCCTCGCCCTCTACCGCGTCGGTGCGCATGTGCCGGTGCCAGGTGTGACGGCTCCGATGATCGCGGCCCTGACCGAGGCGGCGAGCAAGACGGCGGCATTCGGCCTGCTGAACCTGTTCGCCGGCGGCGCGCTGCAGACCTTCGCGGTATTCGCTCTGGGCATCATGCCCTACATCACCGCGTCGATCATCATGCAGCTGCTGCAGGCGGTGATACCCAAGCTGGAGCAGTGGTCCAAGGAGGGGGAGACCGGCCAGCGCAAGATCATCCAGATCACCCGTTACGTGACCCTCGGGCTCGGTTTCGTCGAGTCGGTCGGACTGATCGCGACCTTCCAGTCGCTGCTGATCCAGGCGGGAGCTCTGCCGGCAGCCGGGTTCGACTGGCTCACCCGCATCCTCATCTTCCTCAGCCTGATGGCCGGCACTGCGTTCATCATGTGGATGGGCGAGCTGATCACGCAGCGAGGCATCGGCAACGGGATGTCGCTCATCATCTTCGTGAACATCGTGTCGCGCTTTCCGCAGACCCTGGTGCAGGCGCTGCAACTCGGCCAGTGGTACTGGGCCGTTGTCATCCTCATCGCTGCGTTCGGGGTCGTGATCGCGATCGTCTACATGGAGCGTGCCCAGCGCCGCGTCCCCGTGCAGTACGCGAAGCGGGTCGTCGGCCGTAAGGTCTTCGGTGGGGTGGGCACTTACATCCCTCTCAAGCTGAACGCCGCGAACGTCATCCCGATCATCTTTGCGAGTTCCGTGCTCAACTTCCCCACCGTTCTCGCGAGCTTCTCGAACGTCGTATGGCTGAGGAACTTCGGCAACCTTCTCGCGAAGGGTCCACTCAACTGGTCGCTCCAGGCCGTGCTGATCGTCTTCTTCACGTACTTCTACACGGCCTTGGTCTTCAACCCGATCGACCTGGCGGACAACCTTCGCAAGCAGGGCGGCTTCATTCCCGGCGTGAGGCCGGGCAAGGCGACGGCCACCTACGTCGAGCATGTGATCAACCGGATCACGCTGCCGGGGGCGCTCTTCCTCGCTGCGGTCGCCGTCGTGCCGACCATCCTGTTCCAGCAGACGAACGTCACGCTGCTTCAGCAGTTCGGCGGCACCTCGCTGCTGATCATGGTGGGCGTCGCGCTGGAGACGATGACGCAGCTGGAGAGCCAGCTGAAGATGCGGCATTACGACGGCTTCTTCAAGTAGGTCGGACAGGCAGGTCGAGGCCGGCGGCGCCATCGGCGACCCCGGAGTCGACTCTAGGGAGGCACCCATGAACGTCGTTCTTCTCGGCGCGCCAGGGGCCGGCAAGGGCACACAGGCTGCGAAGATGGTGGAGGAGTTCGGTCTTCCGCACATCTCGACAGGCGACATCTTCCGCAAGGCTGTCGCCGACGGCACCGCCCTCGGGCTCGAGGCCAAGCGCTACATGGACTCGGGAGAGCTCGTGCCCGACGAGGTGACGATCGGGATCGTCAAGGAGCGGCTGCAGCAGCCCGACTGCGCACGCGGCTTCATCCTCGACGGATTCCCCCGCACCGTGCCGCAGGCGGACGCGCTCGGCGATGCCCTCGCATCCATGGGCAGGGCGCTGGACGCGGTGGTGCTTGTCGACGTGCCCAAGAGCGCTCTGGTCGAGCGGCTCACCGCTCGCCGCCAGTGTCGCGCATGCGGGCGGATCTACAACGTGCTCACCGATCGTCCGAGTGTCGACGGCAAGTGCGACGGATGCGGCGGCGAGGTCTACCAGAGAGACGACGATACCGTCGGAACGGTCACCAACCGCCTCGACGTGTACGAGCGCAACACCGCGCCGCTGGTCGAGTACTACCGCGGCAGGGGACTGCTCCGGGTCGTCGACGGCGATCGTGATCCGGACGACGTTTTCGTCGACGTGACCTCGATCCTCCGAGGAGAGTAGGCGCATCGAGTGATCGTCCGGCGTTCTCGAGCCGAATTGGAGACGATGCGTGAGGCGGGCCGGGTCACGGCTCGTGCGCTGCGCTCCGTCGGCGACGCCGTGGCACCCGGCGTGACCACCGCCGAACTCGACGAGGTGGCGGTGGCGGTCATCGAGGCCGCCGGAGGCAAGGCTGCGTTCCTCGGCTACCATGGCTTTCCGGCGACGATCTGCGCGTCCCGCAACCAGCAGGTCGTACACGGCATCCCGGGCCGCACCCGGCTCGCGGAAGGCGATGTCATCTCGATCGACGTCGGTGCCATCGTCGACGGATACGTGGGCGACAGCGCCCGCACGTTCCGCGTCGGGACTGTCTCCGACGAGGCCCGGCGTCTTCTCGATGCGACGGAGAAGAGTCTGTTCGCCGGCATCGACAGATGCCGCCCGGGGAGCAGGCTCCAAGATATCGGCGCGGCCGTGCAGTCCGTGGCCGAGGGCGCGGGGTTCTCGATCGTGCGTGAGTACGTGGGCCACGGGATCGGGCGCAATATGCATGAGGACCCGCAGGTCCCCAACTACGGCATCGCCGGCAAGGGCCCGACGCTCCTGTCGGGGATGGTCCTGGCCATCGAGCCCATGGTGAACGCGGGCGGAGCAGCGGTCCGGCAGCTCGGCGACGGTTGGACGGTGGTGACGGCGGACGGCACTCTGTCCGCGCATTTCGAGCACACCGTCGCAATCACGGATGACGGACCCTGGATCCTTACCGAAGAGTGAGTGTGCGGACGTCGTATGGACGCGCTCGGGGCGTGTTGGTATACTTCCCGTTTGCGGCTCAATGACCCGAGGGCTGAAGGAGACCTGTTTGGTCAAGCGCGAAGACGCCATCGAGATGGAGGGCACCGTGGTGGAGCCCCTCCCCAATGCGATGTTCCGTGTCGAGTTGGAGAATGGGCACAAGGTGCTTGCGCATATCTCCGGCAAGATGCGCATGCACTACATCAGGATCCTGCCCGGTGATCGGGTGGTGGTCGAGCTGTCTCCTTACGATCTGACTCGAGGACGTATCACCTACCGCTACAAGTAGAACCACGCTCGTCGACCGACACCGGACACACCCGGCGGCGTGGATTTGAGCGCGACAACTCGCACCTGCGGCTGGGTGTGCACATAAAGAATGAACGCATTCCTGCGAGGATTGGGACAAGATGAAGGTACGACCCTCTGTGAAGAGGATCTGCGAGAAGTGCAAGGTGGTCCGCCGCCATGGTCGCGTGCTCGTGATCTGCGAGAACCCGCGCCACAAGCAGCGGCAGGGCTGACCCGCAACATCCATAAGGAGAGACGACTTTGGCTCGCATTTCCGGTGTCGACCTGCCGCGCGAGAAGCGTGTGGAGATCGGCCTCACCTATATCTTCGGCATCGGTCTGACGACCAGCCAGAAGGTGCTGCGCGAGACGGGGATCAACCCGGACACGCGCGTACGCAACCTCACGGAGGAGGAAGTAGTCCGCCTCCGTGAGTACATCGACCGCAACGTGAAGGTCGAAGGCGACCTGCGTCGCGAGGTGAGCCAGAACATCAAGCGGCTCATGGAGATCGGCTGCTATCGCGGTCTGCGGCATCGCAGAGGCCTGCCCGTAAGGGGCCAGCGGACGCATACCAATGCCCGGACGCGTAAAGGCCCGCGCCGCCAGATCGGTGCGAGGAAGAAGGCAAAGTAGCGATGGCAGCCGCCCCTAAGAAGAAGACCGCCAAGACCCGCGTCAAGCGCAGCGAACGCAAGAACATCGCTGTGGGTCAGGCGCACATCAAGAGCACGTTCAACAACACGATCATCAGCATCACGGATCCGGCGGGCAACGTCGTCACATGGCGCAGCGCCGGTCAGGTGGGTTTCAAGGGCTCGAGAAAGTCGACGCCGTTCGCCGCTCAACTCGCCGCCGAGCAGTGTGCGAAGGACGCGATGGAGCACGGCATGCGCAAGATCTCTGTGTTCGCGAAGGGGCCTGGCTCCGGTCGCGAGACCGCCATCAGGTCTCTCCAGGCCACCGGCCTGGAGATCGCCAGCATCCAGGACTGCACACCCATACCGCACAACGGCTGCCGGCCGCGCAAGCGCCGCCGCGTGTAGCTTTTCCCCAAGGAGGGATTCGTAAAGATGGCACGATATACCGGCGCGGACTGCCGACTCTGCCGTCGTGAGGGCATCAAGCTCTTCTTGAAGGGTGATCGCTGCTACAGCGACAAGTGCGGCGTCGAGCGCCGCCCCTTCCCGCCCGGCCAGGCCGGGCGCAAGCGCCCGCGTGACAGCGAGTACAGAGTGCAGCTTCGCGAGAAGCAGAAGGCCAAGCGCGCCTATGGCGTGCTCGAGAAGCAGTTCCGTGCGTACTACACGCTCGCCAGCAAGCAGCAGGGCAAGTCGGGCGAGAACCTGTTGCGTCTGCTCGAGAGCCGTCTCGACAACGTCGTCTACCGTCTCGGATTCGCGGCTTCCCGCGATGAGGCGCGCCAGACGGTGAGGCACAACCACATGCTCGTCAACGGCCGGCGCGTCAACATCCCATCGTACCGCGTCCGTCTCGGCGACATGGTCACGGTGGCGGAGAAGGCGAGAGACCTGTCCGTCGTCAAGGCCGCCATCATCTCCTCGGCTCGTGTCGAGGTGCCCGCGTGGCTGCAGGTCGACGTCGAGAAGCTGCAGGGCAAGGTGCTCGGGCTGCCGACGCGCGACCAGATCGACATGCCGGTCCGCGAGCAGCTGATCGTCGAGCTCTACTCGAAGTAGTCCTGCACGATGATCGAACCCCCGCCAAGGAGGCCATCTAGATGACAGAGTTCATGAGGCCGTCTGTCTCGGTAGAGCTTGTCGACGAGCGCACCGCGCGTTACGTCGTGGAGCCACTCGAGCGCGGCTTCGGCTATACCTTGGGCAACTGCATGCGCCGCGTGTTGCTGTCGTCCCTGCAGGGTGCGGCCGCGACCTCGATCCGGATCGAAGGCGTACAGCACGAGTTCACCGCCGTTCCCGGCGTCCGCGAGGACGTGACGGACATAGTCCTCAACGTCAAGCAGCTCGTATTCCGCGAGACCGGCACCGGCGAGGACGCCGTCGCGACGCTGACCGCCTCCGGGCCGGCCACCGTCACGGGCGCAGACCTCCGGGTCCCGTCCGAGTTCGATCTTGTGAATCCCGAGGCGGTCATCGCCACGCTCGACAAGGGCGCGAAGCTGGAGATGTCGATACGCGTCGGGGTCGGGCGGGGTTATGTCTCGGCGGACCGCAACAAGCGGGCTGACGATCCGCTCGGAGTCATCACCGTCGACTCGCTGTTCAGCCCGGTCATGCGGTGCACGCACCTGGTGGAGAACACACGTGTCGGTCAGCGCACGGACTACGACAAGCTCACGGTGGAGGTCGAGACGAACGGCGCGGTCGATCCCGGTGACGCCGTGGGCCGTGCCGCGAGGATCATCAACGACCACATGACCCTCTTCGAGGCACACGCCTCCTCGGACCTCGGCGGCGACACCTTCGCCGACCTGCCGGAAGAGGGCGAGGCCATCCTTGACACGCCTATCGAGGATCTCGATCTCTCGGTGCGCTCGTTCAACTGCCTCAAGCGGCAGGGCGTGAACACCATCGGTCAGCTCACGGAGACCACCGAGGCGGACCTGCTCAACATCCGTAACTTCGGCGCCAAGTCCATCGAAGAAGTGAAGGACAAGCTTCAGCAGATGGGCCTGGGGCTCAAGGGCTAGAGGAGAAGACGGCACATGCGACACCTCAAGAAGGGCCGAGCGCTCGGCTCTGACGCGAGTCATACGAAGGCGATGCTGCGCAGCCTCGCGCTCGCGCTGCTCGTCAACGAGCGCATCAAGACGACCGAGGCGCGCGCCAAGGAGGTCCGTCCTCTCGTGGACAGGATCATCACCTGGGGCAAGCAGGGAGACGTGCACTCCCGGCGCCTCATCATCGCCGCCCTCGGCGGCGAGAAGAAGCTGCTGAACCCGGCGACGGAGAAGCGCGATCTCGAGCTCAGCTATCGCGTCATCCATGATCTCGGACCCCGCTTCGCGGAGCGTCCGGGCGGCTACACCCGCATCCTCAAGCTCGGACCGCGCAAGGGCGACAACGCACCGATGGTGATCCTCGAGCTCGTCGACTGAGGTCATCGCCTGCGGGCGCGCGCCGCGTGTCGCGCACGTGTACCATCTCGGGAGGGCCCCGCTGGGGCCCTCCCGGCTCGTCTGTCGAGGTCCGCGGGAGTCGCCGTGATCGTGTTCGAGTCGGTCAGCCATCGCTATGAGCCGGGCGCGCCGAGCGCACTGAACGGTGTGTCCCTGCGATTCGAGCCGGGCGAGCTCGTCGCGATCGTCGGCGCCAACGGCTCCGGCAAGTCCACGCTCGCGAGACTGTGCGATGCCCTGCTGCTCCCCACCGAGGGCACGGTCATCGTCGACGGCGTAGACACAGCCGATCCGGATCGACTGTGGGATGTTCGCGCCCGAGAACCTCGGCCTGGCCTCGGCGGAGATCCGGAGTCGGGTGGACGTGGCGCTCGCCGCGGTCGGACTCACCGGCCTCGAGCGGCGCGAGCCCCACCTGCTGTCCGAGGGCCAGAAGCAGCGGCTCGCGGTCGCCGGCGCGCTCGCCATGGCTCCGCCGTACCTCGTGCTGGACGAGCCGACGGCGATGTTGGACCCGCCCGGCCGCCGAGCCGTCCTCTCGATCGCGGACTCGCTCGCCCACGCTCGCGGGCAGGGCGTCCTCCTGATCACGCACGATGCGGCGGCTCTCGCGGTCGCCGACAGGGTGGTGGGCCTCGCTGCGGGCCGGGTGGAGTTCGAGGGCAGGCCCGAGGCGCTTCTGGGCGACGAGCGTCTTCTCGACCGTCTCGGTCTCGAGCTGCCCCCCGCGGGCCAGATCGGCGCGGCGCTGCGCCGATCTGGTGTCGACGTGCCCTTCCTGGCTCTCGACTCCGAGGCCTTGGCGGCGGCCCTGTGGCACTGATCGCCTCGGACCTGACGTGCGATTACGCGGCCGGCACCCTGCTGGCGTCACGCGCGCTGGAGGGAGTCTCCCTGGAGCTGGACCTGCACGAACTGTGCGTGGTGACGGGTCCCACGGGCTCGGGCAAGACCACGCTGCTGCGCGCCATCGCTGGCCTGCTCGGTCCCTCGGGTGGGAGCGTGACGGTGGATGACGCTCCGGTGAGCGGGCCGGGCTCGCGACGCGGGGTGGTGGGTCTTGTGTTCCAGCGTCCCGAGGCCCAGTTCTTCGCGCCGACCGTGGAAGAGGACTGCGCCTTCGGTCCGCGCAACCTTGGTCGCGCCAAGGCGGACGCGGTCCGAGACGCCCGCGACGCTCTGGCAGGAGTCGGGCTCGATCCGCTCGTGTTCGGTCCTCGAGAGCCGTGGGGCCTGTCGGGAGGGGAGGCGCGTCGCGCGGCCCTCGCGGGCGTGCTTGCGATGCGTCCGAAGTACCTGCTTCTCGACGAGCCCACGGCGGGGTTGGACGCGCCCGGAAGGCGCGCGGTGCAGGCGGCGCTGGCCAACGCACGCGAGCACGCCGGGGTGCTCGTCGTCACGCACGATCCCGACGAGTTCATCGGATCCGCCGATCGTGCGCTCGTGCTGCGCCAGGGGCGCAGCGTCTTCTCGGGGACGACGCAACAGCTGCTCGAGGAGATGCCGGGGCTTTGGGAGCGCGGCCTCATCGAGCCGCCCGAAGTCGTCCGAACCTTGCTGCTGACCGCGCAACGAGCGGGGCGGGCGGTCGGCGCGTTGGCGTTCGACCCTGCGCGCGCCGCTGAGATACTGGCGGCTTCGGGGTACTCGCAGTGAGGTCCATCTCCGGGATAGGGCAGTACGTGCCCGGCGCTTCTCCCGTGCACGAGCTCGACGCCGCTGCGAAGATCGGCGTGGTCACCGCGTTCACGGTGGCCCTCTTCATCATCCCCCGGCAGAGCCCCTTCGTGGCCCTTTTCGCACTGGCCGCCGCCGTGGCTGCGACGATCGCGCTGTCGCGCGTGCCGGTCCGCGCGGTCGCGCGCGGTCTGCGGGCAGTCGGGCTCATCATGGTCCTCACCATCGTAGTGAACGGGGTGGCCCTGAATACCGCAGTGGCGCTCGTACGAGTGGGGCCGTTCGCGGTGGTCGCCGGGGGCCTGCTCACGGGCATCTTCTTCGCCGCGCGCATCCTCCTGCTTGTCACCGGCACGTCACTTCTCACGCTGACCACGAGCCCGGTGGAGCTGACGAGCGGCCTCGAGCGCTCGCTCGCGCCGCTCAAGGCGCTCCGCGTGCCTGTGGGGGACCTCGCCATGACGCTCACGATCGCGCTGCGCTTCATCCCCACCACAGCGGACGAAGCCGAGGGGATCATCACCGCCCAGCAGGCTCGGGGCGCGGTCTTCGATCAGGGCGGGCCGCTGAGGCGTGCGCGGGCGTACGGCCCGGTCCTCATCCCACTCTTCTACCAGCTGTTCCGCAGAGCGGACGCGCTCGCGACAGCCATGGAGGCGCGGTGCTATCGCGGAAGCGAGGGCAGGACGCGCATGAACCCGACCCGGATGCGTGCGGCGGACTGGGCGATCATGCTGGCCTGCGGCGCGGCGCTCATCGCGATGGCCGTGTTCCTGTGAAGGCCGACGTGACCGCGTTGGTCGTCTCCTACGACGGGAACCCCTTCCACGGGTTCGCGCGACAGGAAGGGCTGCGCACCGTCCAGGGCTCGCTCGAGGACGCGCTCGCCGTCGCGGTGCGGAGGCACGTCGATACTGTCGGTGCGGGTAGGACAGATGCGGGAGTGCACGCGCTCGGGCAGGTGGTCAGCTTCGAGGCGGACACCGCTGATCCGGCGCCGCTGGAGCTTCTGAGGAGCTTGAACGCGCTATGCGGACCCGCGATCGCCGTCCGCGAGGTGAGGCGCGCGGTCGCCGGCTTCTCCGCCCGACACTCGGCGCTTTCGCGCGAGTACCGCTACCGGATCGTCTCCGGTCCCGTGCCGCCGCTCTTCCTGCACCGGACGGCCTGGTGGGTCAAGCGACCTCTGGATCTGGCCGCGATGCGGCGGGCTGCGACGGCGCTCCAGGGCGAGCACGACTTCCGCTCCTTCTGCGTGGCGGGGTCGGCCGACCTCTCGACCACGGTGCGCCACATCGAGCGGATCGATGTCGAGCGCGGCTGCGAGATGGGCGAGGACTGCCTGACGATCACGGTCGTCGGGCGGAGCTTCGTGCACTCGATGGTCCGCATCGTCGCGGGATCACTCGTCGATGTCGGACTCGGGCACAGGGCGGAGTCGTGGATCGGGGAGGCGCTGTCCGCCCGGGAGCGCGCTGCGGCGGGCCCTACCGCCCCTTCCCACGGTCTCACCCTCTGGCGCGTCATGTATCCGGACGACGCATGGCTGGCGCCCGAGGCCGTGTCCGAGGGTGGACACGCCCGGAAGCGTTGACGGTCGTTGACTCGGGGCGGGGGCCGTGGCAGACTGTGACGGTTCGTTCCACGGGGGTTCGTGACTCCGTGGGACCGAAGTGCGCACAAGCTGCATGAGGCACCCCGAGGAGATCCGATTTGAAGACGTACCATGCCAAGCCGGGCGAGATCGAGCGCGAATGGGTGCTCGTCGATGCCACGGACCTCACGCTCGGCCGGCTCGCGAGCGAAGTCGCCCAGATACTCAAGGGCAAGCGCAAGCCGCAGTACTCACCGCATCTCGACGTCGGTGACTTCGTCATCATCGTGAACGCTTCGAAGATCAAGGTCACCGGCAACAAGCTGGAAGGCAAGAGGTACTTCCACCACTCCGGTTTCCCGGGTGGACTCAAGGAGGTATCGCTGCAGTCGCTGCTCGCGAAGCGTCCTGAGCGTGTCATCGAGCACGCGGTCAAGGGGATGCTTCCGAAGAACACACTGGGCCGTGCCATGGGCATGAAGCTCAAGGTGTACGGGGGCCCGGATCACAAGCACGAGGCCCAGAAGCCCCGCAAGATCACCCTGGAGGTCTAGCGACCGATGACGGACAAGGCAGTCTATCAAGGCACGGGCAGGCGGAAGACCTCGGTCGCCCGCGTGCGGCTGATGCCCGGTACCGGCAACATCACAGTCAACGGCCGCGACGCGGCGTCCTATTTCGGACGGACGGTGCTCATCACTCTGATCGAGACACCCTTCAAGGTGACTGAGACCGTCGGCAGGTTCGACGTGGTGGCCTCTCTGCATGGCGGCGGGCTCTCGGGTCAGGCCGGCGCGCTGCGCCACGGCATCTCCCGTGCGATGCTCGAGGCCGGCGAGGACTATCGCGCTGAACTCAAGCACAACGGCCTGCTGCGACGCGACCCCCGCATGGTGGAGCGCAAGAAGTACGGGCTGAAGAAGGCCCGCAAGCGCCCGCAGTTCAGCAAGCGCTAGTCCGAAACACCCGATCGCTACCGGAGGCCCGCCGCGTGTGCGGCGGGCCTCCGTGCGTGCGGTATCATTCGGCAGCGTCCTCGCCAGGTCGCCGGAGAAGTGAAGGGACCGCGACAGATGGGCCGACTCTTCGGAACCGATGGCGTCCGCGGCATCGCGAACGCTGATCTCTCTCCCGAGCTCGCCTTCCGCTTGGGGGAGGCTGCGGGCCGCATCCTCGCGAAGCAGGGAGGCCGGATCGTCATCGGCCGGGACACCAGGCGCAGCGGCGACATGCTCGAGGCCGCTCTCGTCGCAGGCATCGGCGCGGCGGGGGCCGATGCACTGCTTGCCGGCATCGTGCCGACGCCGGCGGTCGCCTTCCTCACAAGGGAGCTCGGCGCAGATGCGGGCGCCGTGATCTCCGCATCCCACAACCCGGCGGAGTACAACGGCATCAAGTTCTTCGACCGCGACGGTTTCAAGCTCGCCGACGACGTGGAGGGCGCGATCGAGGCGTTCGTCGCCGGTTCGGACCATCCCGAGCGGCCGACGGGAGCCGAGGTCGGCATCGTGTCGCGGCTGGAGGACGCTGTCGCGCGCTACGTCCGGCACGCCGTCGCTACGGCGCCTGAGCGGCTCGAGGGTCTGAGGATCGTGCTCGACTGCGGCCACGGGGCTGGATCGACCACGAGCGCCCTGGCCCTTCGCGAACTGGGCGCTCACGTCGACGAGATCGACTGCGACTGGAACGGGACAGACATCAACCTCGGTTGCGGGTCGACGCATCTTGAAGTGCTGACGCAGGCGGTGCGTGCGGCCGGCGCCGACCTCGGGATCGCCCATGACGGCGACGCCGACCGGACCCTCGCGGTCGACGAGACCGGGGCCGAGGTGGACGGCGACGAGATCATGGCGATCTGCGCCAGGATGATGCACGAGGCCGGCACCCTCACCGGCGATGTGGTCGTCGGTACCGTCATGACTAATCTCGGGTTCATCGTCGCGATGCGCGAGATGGGCGTGGACGTCCGCACGACGGCCGTGGGGGACCGGTATGTGCTTGAGGAGATGCGCAGGTCAGGAGCGGCGCTCGGAGGCGAGCAGTCGGGCCACATCATCTTCCTGCAGCACACGACCACGGGCGACGGTCTCATCACCGCGATCCAGCTACTCGGCGCCGTCCGGTCGTCTGGACGACCGCTGTCCGAGTTGAAGCGGGTCATGCGACGCTACCCGCAGGTCCTCGAGAACGTGCGGGTCTCCGACCTGTCCGGACTTCCAGGCAACACCGCGATAGCCGGGGCGATCGAGGCCGAGAAGGCCGCCCTCGGCGAACGGGGGAGAGTGCTGGTGCGAGCGAGCGGTACAGAACCGGTCGTCAGGGTGATGGCGGAGGCCTCCGAGAGCCAGACGGCGCAGGCTGTCGTCGCCCGTCTGGTGCAGGTGGTCCACGCCCAACTCGGATGAGGTCCGTCACGCTATCGTGACGCAAGGCCTGCGGACGCTCTGCTACGATGACCCTGTCGCGCGGCACCACCCAAGGGCGCGGTCGGAGGGAGCTGCTGCCCGACCATACACGGACGCGTAGCGTGATCCACAAGCGCCGGGACTGCGCGCTGGTCAGCGCAGTCGACGAGGTGGGAGCTGATCGAAACATTCGGCGGATGGCTCCCCGGCATCGCATCCCGATGTCGTGACCACACCGACAAAGCCCGAGGGCGACCCCGGAGACAGAACGGTGTGGAGAAACAGGACCCGAGCGCGACTCGCGCACACCCACCGACGGCAGGGCGGTCTCCGCGTCCGCGCCCACATGTCCGTCGGCATACCTGCATCGACGACACCCGGAGGTCATGACACATGTGTGGCATCGTGGGATATGTCGGCCCGAGAAGGGCCACCGACGTTCTGATAGGCGGGCTCGCGCGGCTCGAGTACCGCGGCTACGACTCGGCGGGGGTCGCCGTCATCGACGGAGACGTTCTCGAGGTCCAGCGGAGAGTGGGGAAGCTGGCGAACCTTCGCGAGGCGATCACGGTCAAGCCGATCGAGGGTTCGATAGGCATCGGCCACACTCGTTGGGCGACGCACGGTCGCCCGAGTGAGGAGAACGCCCACCCGCACACCGACTGCAGCGGCCGGATCGCGGTCGTGCACAACGGCATCATCGAGAACTACTCCGACCTTCGCAGCGAGCTGGCCGCGGCGGGCCATGTCCTCCGCAGCGAGACAGACACAGAGACGGTCGCGCACCTCGTCGAGGCCTACTACGAGGGCGACCTCGTCGAGGCGGTGCGCAAGGTCCTGGCCAGACTCCGGGGCAGCTATGCGCTGGCGATCGTGCATCTCGACTCGCCGGATGAGATCGTCGCCGCGCGGAGGGACTCGCCCCTCATCATCGGTCTTGGAGAGGGAGAGAACATCGTGGCGAGCGATATCCCCGCCGTGTTGGAGTACACCCGGAAGGTGCTCGCCCTGCGAGACGGCCAAGTGGCTCTCGTGACCGCCGAAGGGGTCACGGTGACCGAACTCGACGGTACTCCTGCCGAACCGGAGATCATCATGGTGGAGTGGGACCTCGCGGCGGCTGAGAAGGGCGGCTACGAGGACTTCATGCTCAAGGAGATCTACGAGCAGCCGAAGGCGTTGCGCGAGACGTTGCGCGGGCGGATGGGCGCTGACGGCGTGATCCAGCTCTCCGAGCTCGCCATGACTCCCGAGCAGGTGGCCGCCATCGAGCGGGTCACGATCATCGCGTGCGGTACCTCGTATCACGCGGGTCTCGTCGCCAAGCAGCTCATCGAGGCGTGGGCACGCATCCCGGTGGACATCGACGTTTCGAGCGAGTTCCGCTATCGCGACCCGATCGTCGACGCACGCACGCTCGTCGTGGCGATCACGCAGTCGGGCGAGACGGCCGACACCCTCGCCGGCGTGCGAGAGGCTTGCGAGCGAGGAGCCAAGGTCATGGCCGTGACGAACGTCGTGGGAAGCCGCGTCACCCGCGAGGCCGACGGCGTCATCTACACGCACGCCGGACCCGAGATAGGTGTGGCTGCGACGAAGACGTTCACAGCGCAGATCGCGGCGCTCACCGTCCTTGCCCTGCGACTCGCCCAGGCGAAGGGCGCGCTGTCCGAGGAGCGTGTCGCGGCGCTGTGGGACGAGTTGGCGCACATCCCCGATCTGGTCGAGGCCGAGCTTGAGGACCTTGGCTCGATCGATGAATGCGCCCTCGCCTTCAAGGACGCGACCTCGTCACTGTTCCTGGGCCGCGGCAGCGGCGTCCCTGTCGCGATGGAAGGCGCGCTCAAGCTCAAGGAGATCAGCTACATCCATGCGGAGGCGTACGCGGCCGGTGAGATGAAGCATGGGCCCATCGCGCTCATCACGCCCGATATCCCCGTCGTGGTGATCGCCACGCAGGGGCACACCTACGAGAAGGCCGTGAGCAACATCCAGGAGGTGCGGGCTCGCGGTGCGCAGGTCGTGGCCGTGGCGACCGCCGGGGACGACGAGATCGCTCACCACGCGGAGTATGTGGTGACGATCCCGCGTGTGAGCGAGCAGTTGTGCGCGATCCCCGCGACCATCCCCGTGCAGCTTCTCGCGTACCGGGTCGCAAAGCTTCGCGGCTGCAACGTCGACCAGCCGCGCAACCTCGCGAAGTCGGTGACGGTGGAGTAGATGATCACCGGCCTCGGCGTCGACATCGTGGAGATAGACCGCATGGCGGCGGCACTGGAGCGCCATCCCCGGATGAAGGACCGCATCTTCTCACCGGACGAGCAGGCGTACTGCGAGAGCCGCAACCGGCCGGCGGTCCACTATGCCCTGAGGTTCGCCGCAAAGGAGGCGGTCCTGAAGGCCCTCGGCACCGGCTTTTCGGGCATGAAGTTCAGGGACGTCGAAGTGACGCGCGACGCGGGCGGCCGCCCTGTCCCCGCACTCTCCGGCCGGGCCGCCGACGTGGCCCGCGAGATGGGAGTGGTCGAGATGCACCTCTCGCTCTCGTACACTCACGCGACGGCGGTCGCGTCGGCGGTCGCCATCCGGCCGGGCGAGACGGCGGCGGCTCCCGATCCGGTGAAGCGCAGGGCGGCCGAGTTCAAAGAAGCCAGCGCTCTGCTCGATGACAGGAAGCCGCCGTCTTCCTGACGATGCCACCTCAAGGGAGTCCGATGCGCCAAGCTCTGACCGCCGAGCAGGTCCGCCTGGCTGAGACCGCCGCTGTCGGGCGCGGCATCGCGCTGCACGATCTTCAGGAGCGGGCGGGGACCGCTCTCGCAGACGTGGTCCAGGCCCGCGCCCTCGGCGGCAGGGTCGTGGTCGTTGCGGGGACCGGCAACAACGGCGGGGACGGCTGGGTCGCGGCTCGGCGGCTGCACGAGCGGGGGCAGCGGGTGATCGTGCTCGCCGTGAAGGAAGTGGGCGATGACGCCACGCCGGCCGGTCAGGCGGCTCGCGAGGCCGTCGCGGCGGGCGTGGAGTCCCGGGTTCCCGACTCGCCCGCGATGGCGATGATCGAGTTCGCCGACTGCGCGGTCATCGTGGATGCACTGCTCGGCACCGGATCGCGTGGGGAGCCGCGGGAGCCCCAAGCGGCCCTCATCCGGGCGATCGACGACGCGGACGCTGTCGTCGTCTCGGCGGACCTGCCGTCGGGTGTCGACAGTGATACCGGCGCGGCGCCGGGAGCCGCCGTCGCGGCCGACGTCACCGTGACGTTCTCGGCGATGAAGGTGGGATGCCTCCTCCAGCCCGGCGCCTCGCTGTGCGGAGAGATCGTCGTGGCGGATATCGGTGTACCCGAGGACGCCCTTGTGCCCGAGGACTCCCTCGAGGTATGGGACGATGCCGAGTACGCGGAGCTGCTGCCGCCTCTGGCGATCGGCGCGAGCAAGCACACACGTGGACATGTGGTCGTCATCGGCGGCGCACCCGGATTGACCGGCGCCGCATGTCTCGCTGCGACGGGTGCGCTCCGCAGCGGAGCAGGATACGTGACCGTGGCCGTGCCGGCGCCGTCGCTTGCGGTGGTGGAGATGAAGCTGACCGCGCCGGTGAAGCGTGCGCTGCCCGCCGACGTCTCAGGCGCGCTGACCGCCGCAGCCCTGGAGGCCGCGCTCGGCGTGTGCGAGGCTGCCGACGCGGTGGTCATCGGGCCGGGCCTCGGCCGGGCGGGAGCGACTCTCGCGGTCGTGCGGCAACTCATCAGGCGGATCGCTGTCCCGCTCGTGATCGATGCCGACGCACTCTTCGCGTTGGGACACGACCTCACCATACTGGCCGAGCGGACGGCGCCGACTGTGCTCGCGCCGCACACTGGTGAAGCCGCCCGGCTGCTCGACCTCGGCGCGGACGTGGTGGACGCCGACCGGCCCGCCGCGGTCCGAGCTCTCGCACAGCACCGGGTCGCCGCCGTACTGAAGGGCCCCGCGACGCTGATCGCCGAAGGGGGACGTCTCGTGGTGAACACCACGGGAGGTCCCGGCCTGGCGACCCTGGGCACCGGCGACGTCCTGTCCGGCATCATCGCGACCTTTCTCGCTCAGGGTCTCGCGCCGCTCGATGCCGCCGCACTGGCAGTCCACGTCCACGGCGCGGCCGGCGACGCGGCCTCCGAGGATCTCACGCCGGTTTGTTGCACGTCGGAGGATGTGGTTGCATATCTGCCCGAGGCGTTCGCCGCGCTGCTCTGAAGCCGCGCGCGCCCACGAAGGACGAAGAAGGGACCATCGATGGCCGATCTCACCGCACGGGACATCATGACCGCCGACCCGATCACCGTCGGGTCTGACACGACGGTGACGGAGGCCGCACGTCTCATGTCGGACAAGCGCGTGGGCGCGCTGCCCGTCGTCAACAGCGACGGTTCGATGACGGGATTCGTCACCGAGGGCGACCTCATCATGCAGGACGCCAAGGTGCACTTCCCGACCTACCTGAGCCTGTTGGGCGGCTACGTCTTCGCGCCCGGCTCGACCGACAGGTTCGAAGCGGCCCTTCGCAAGGCCGTGGGCGCCACGGTGGGCGATGTGATGACCCCGGACCCGATCACGGTGGCGCCAGAGGCGCTCGTCACGGATGTGGCCACTCTGTTCGTCGAGCGGGACATCTCACGTGTGCCGGTGCTCGACGGGAAGAAGCTGGTCGGGATCGTGAGCAAGTCCGACATCGTGCGGTCCCTGTCGTCGGGTCAGTAGACATGGAGGGGTCGCGCTGGGCCTGGGCCGAGGTGGACCTCGGGGCGGTCGCGCGCAACGTGCGAACGATGAAGGCCCGCATCGCGCCCGGCACGCTGTTCATGGCGGTCGTCAAGGCGGACGGGTACGGCCATGGCGCCGTGCGGATAGCCCGCGCCGCTCTCGTAGCGGGCGCCGATCGCCTCGGCGTCGCAACCGTCGACGAGGCGCTGGCTCTCCGGGATGCGCGGATCGACGCGCCTGTGCTGCTCCTGTCGGAGCCGCCCATCGCGAGCGCGTCGACGCTGGTCGAGCGAACGATCACGCCGTCCGTGCAGTCCCGAGAGTTCGCCGAGGCGTTGGGGAGAGCGGCTGCCGCGCACGGCGTCGTCGCGCCGTTCCATCTGAAGGTCGACACCGGGATGAATCGCGCGGGCGTGCCGCACGAGGACGCATCCGACTTCCTTGAGAGTCTCGCGGGTCTGCCCGCACTGGCGCTGGAGGGCGTGTTCACGCACTTCGCGTGCGCGGATGTCCCCGGTGACTGGGAGCAGGCGCAGCAGATGCAACGGTTCTCGGACTCGGTGGGAGAGATGCGCGCGCGGGGCATCCGTCCGGGCGTCGTGCACGCTGCCAACAGCGCCGCCACGATCCTGAGGCCGGAGACACACCTCGACATGGTGCGATGCGGCATCGTGGTCTACGGGCTGCATCCGGCGCCGTCGACGCACGGTCTGGTCGAACTGGAGCCGGCCATGAGCGTGAAGGCGCGTGTGACGCGCGTGGCCCGCGTGCCCATGGGGGCGGGCGTGAGCTACGGCATGATCTGGCACGCGTCGTCGCCCACGATGATCGTCACTCTTCCTCTTGGCTATGCGGATGGCGTCCGGCGGGGCCTCTCTAACCGGATGCGAGTGCTGATCGGCGGGCGTGAGTGCAGCCAGGTCGGCAGGATATGCATGGACCAACTCATGGTGGAGGCTCCCCGCGCCGGGACCATCTCGCCGGGGGACGAGGCCGTAGTGGTAGGGCGCCAGGGGGCCCTCGGGATCTCGATGGAGGAGCAGGCGGCAACGCTCGACACCATCGACTACGAAGTCGCCTGCGGGTACGGAGCACGCCTCCCACGGGTGTACGTCGGGGAGTAGCCGCACGCCTGCGCGCCGTGGCGTGGCCGTGCCTCCGCGCGGCCCGCCTGTCTGCGGACCGCTGCCCTCCATCCGCGCCATCGCCCCGCCTGCGACCGCCGCGCGATCCGTTTGCAGGATTGTCACGCGTCGAGGAGAACAACCTAGGCGATGGCGCACGTTCCCGTGCAACGGGCTTGGGTTCTCGTGCGCTGACAGTCGCAACGAAGCGCGAGAGGAGTCCGCCCGTGGGAGACGAGAAGCGCCTGGCGGAGATCGCCATCCACGAGGACGTCGTGGAGCACGATGCCGCGTCGCCTCTCTACCTCATCCGCGAGAAGGAGACGGAGATCTCCGGTCGCGTCCTCGCAGCCAAGCAGCAGGCCGACGACATCGTCGCCGAAGCTCGGCGCAAGGCCGCTGACATCGTGGGTCGTGCCGAGGCCGCCGATGGGGACCGCCTGGCGCAAGAGGTCGAGGCGTCAGCCATAGAAGCAGCCGAGAAGGAGGCCGCGGCCATACGCAAGAAGGCCGAGTCGGACGCCGCGGCGCTCGCCAAGACCCTTGCCGCCAAGCGTGCGGAAGCCGCCACGGCGATCGTGAGAGCCGTCACGCAGATTTGAAGCGGCGCCGCCCTGGGCGGCACCGTGGCAACGATCGTGGGAGGTGCTCGACGTGCTCGTCCCGATGGCAAAGATCGAGATCATCGGACCGAAGAACCGGTTCATGGATGTCGTGAGCCTTCTCCATGAGCATGGAACGCTTCATATCGAGGACCTCACCAAGAAGATCGACGCCGGCGAGATCCCCGTGCAGCACATGTCCGTCGATGTGGGGCAGGCCACCGAGCGCGACCGCATGGAGGACCTGCTGATACGGGTGAGAGCCATCATCCGCGCCCTTCACCTTCCCGGCACGCGCGTCGACGAGCTCGCGCGGCAGAAGGCCTACCTCGAGCTGTGGCGCATGCCTGCGCGCGACCTCGCCGGTGAGGTCACCGGCGTGATCGACGAAGTGGAGGAGCGGGCGAAGACGCTCGCTCAGTCCAAGTCCCAGATGGAGGACGAGCTCGCGCTTCTCGCTCGCTACGAGCCGATCCTCAACCGGATCCAACCGCTCGCGCGCCAGATCGTCACCACGCGCGCGTTCGAGTCGGTGGCGCTGCTGATCGAGCGTCGCTATCGCGGTCTGCTCGACCAGTTGAAGATCGAGCTGGACGAGATCACCCACAAGCAGTGCGAGATCGTCTCCGCCGACGTCGACGACGCGACCACGGCGGCGATCGTCGTCTTCTCCAAGACCTACTCGGAGCCGGTGCACAAGTTCCTCTCGATGGAGAACCTGAATCAGATCAGGCTGCCATCCGATCTCCAGGACATGCCTTTCGACCAGGCGTATTCGTCGATGCACGAACGTCAGGTGACGATCCCCCGTCAGCTCGAAGAGGTCCGCAAGGAACTCGAGGCCACTTCAGACAAGTGGTTCCTGCGGCTCTCGACCATCCGTGACGTTCTCACCGACAAGCTCGACGAGATGTCGGCGATACCGGAGTTCGGGCAGACCGGATACGCCTTCGTCATCACCGGCTGGGTGCCCATCAGCGACCTTCTGAAGCTCCGCTCAGAGGTGCAGGCGACGTTCGGAGAGGACGTCATCGTCGACCAGCTCGATATCGGCGAGAAGGACATGGCGGACACACCGGTCTCCATGGAGAATCCGGCGTACATGAAGCCGTTCGAGTCCCTGCTCAGCGTCTACGGAACGCCGCGGTACGGCACCATCGATCCGACGTGGTCGCTGTTCGTCTTCTATCCGCTCTTCTTCGGCATGATCGTCGGGGACATCGGCTACGGCCTGGTGATGCTGGCCATCGTGATCTGGCTGCGCATCCGGTATCGCCAGAACGACGGCATCCAGCTCGCCACCTCTGTGCTGGGCCCGGCCGCCACGATGGTCGTCGTTTTCGGCTTCCTCTACGGGGAGTTCTTCGGGAACATCTTCGGCAAGGGCATGCTCAACATCATCCACGAGATCCACCTGGGCCCGATCACCTTGCCGTTCGAACGGGTCCAATCGGTGATGGTGTTCATGATCCTGGCCGTCGCCGTGGGCGTGATCCAGGTGCTGCTGGGCCTGGTGCTCGGCGTGGTGAACGCCGTCCGCACGAAGAACAAGCATCACCTGCAGGAGCGCGGCGGGATCCTCACGCTGCTTCTCGCGATCTTCATCGCGGTCGGGGCCGGTTTCATGGCCACGACGCTCGGCAGCGCGGCCATCTGGATCGAGTTGGTGTTCGCGATCGTCGCCCTGGCGGGATTCGTGTTCGCGATCCGCGGTGGGGGCGTGATGGGCGGGGTCGAGACGATCATGGCTTTCTCCCATATGGCGAGCTACATCCGCATCATGGCCGTCGGCCTGGCCGGTGCGATCTTCGCCGAGGCGGTCAACGGCATCGCGATCAAGAGCGGCAACCTCGTCGTGGGCGTGATCATCGCCCTGCTCCTGCACTCCCTCAACTTCGTGATCGCGGCGTTCAGCCCGACCATCCATGCTCTCCGTCTCAACTTCCTGGAGTTCTTCGGGAATTTCTTCGAGACGAGCACCACGCAGTACAGCCCGTTCCACAAGTCCGGAGGTGAAAGGCAGGCATGATGGAAAAACGACTGTCGAAGGCTCTGCTGTTCGGAGGCGTGTTCCTGACCGTGCTGATGGTGCCGGCCATGGCATTCGCCCAGCAGGCGGCCCCTGTTGTCGCCGTCGCGTGGCAGCTCGGCGCAGTGAAAGCCCTGGCCGCTGGTCTCGCCATGGGTCTGTCGGCGCTGGCCGCCGGCTACGCACAGGGCAAGATCGGGTCCGCAGGCGCCGGCACCCTTGCCGAGCGTCCCGAAGCGGCCATCTGGGTCATCACCCTGCAGGCACTGCCCGAGATCATCGTGCTGCTCGGATTCGTCTCCGCGATCCTCATCAACGGCTAGCATCTCCGCGACCCGTCGAGGGGGTGCACGATGGCGATCGATGACATCTTCAAAGCGCTCGACAAGGAAGCTGACGAAGAGAGCGGCCTCGCACTCGAGGCGGCTCGTGAGCAGGCCAAGGGCATCATCGAGGACGCTGAGGCGCAGGCGGCCAAGGTCCGCGACGCCCGGGTGGTCGCCGCCCGTGCTCGGGCTGCGGTGCGCTCGGCGCGTGTTCTCAACGCCGCTCGGCTCGATTCGCGGCGGCTCCTGTCCGGGGTGAAGGAGCGGACGCTGTCAGATGCGTTCGATGAGGCGCTGACGCAGATGGACTCACTGCGCGGCACCGCGGAGTACAAGGCGCTCTTCCGCGCTCTCGCCTCCGAGGCCCTGGAGGGTCTCAGCGGGGACGTCACCGTCACCGTTCACCCGGCCGACAAGGCTTTGGCGAACGACGCGCTCAAGGCCAGCGGGCTCACGGGGTCCGTCGACGTTACCGGCTCTTCGCGCGGCGGCCTCACGGTGTCGGCCGACGGCGGCCACGTGCTGAGGCGCAACACCGTCGAGGACCGCATCGGCAAGTTCAGGCGGACTTCACAGTCCGACATAGCGCGGATCATCGCGTGATGGTTCGGGCCGCCGTCAAGACACCCGCCTCGGGTCGTGACTACGGTTACGGCAACGCGCGAGTGCGAGGCATGCGCTCTCGTCTGCTGGCGGGCCCGTTCCTCGAGGAACTCGTCGAGGCCCCGGACGTCGCGCGGATCTTCCAGATGCTCGCGGATACCGAGTACCGCTCCGACGTGGAGACCGAGGCCCTCAAGGGTCGCACCCCGGCCACCATGGACGAGGCTCTCGCAGTGAACATCGTGCGCACGTTCCGCAAGATCATGGGCTTCCTCAACGCTGAGGCTTACGACCTCGTCACCACGTTGCTCGGTCGGTGGGACCTCTTCAACATCAAGTCGGTCATCCGGGGCAAGCACGTCCATCTCAGTGCTGATGAGATCGAAGACGGTCTCTATGCCGTGGGCAGTCTCGGGACGGTGGACCTGCGCCTTCTGGCCGGGCTGCCGGACACCAGGTCGATCGTGGACACCTTGCTGACGTGGGGGTCACCCTATGGCGAGCCGCTTCGAGAGAACCTGACGAAATATGAGAGCGACGGCTATCTGGCTCTGCTCGAACTGGCGCTGGACCGCTTCTACTACGCGTGGGCCGAGGAACGTCTCGCGGGCAGGGGCGTGAACACGGCGCTCGCGCGCGGTGTCCTCGGATTGCAGGTCGACTCGATCAATCTGCTCTCGACCTTCCGGCTCCTCAAGAGCGACATCGGAGACGTGGACCCGTCGAGCTTCTTCCTGGAGGGAGGCGCCCACATCGACCGGGAGCTCTTCCTCCAGATGGCGGCCCTCTCCGATGTCGACGAAGTGCTCGATGCGCTCAAGTCGACGCCCTACACGGGCCGTCTGGAGGCAGTGGTCGTGCGCTTCGAACAGGAGGGGTCCATCGCGGTCTTCGAGCGTGCACTCGAAGACTACGTGCTTCGCAAGGCGCTCGATGCCGGGCGAGGCGACCCGCTGGGGGTCGGCATCGTGATCAGCTACCTGTGGGCGAAGCAGAACGAGGTCACGAATCTGAGGATCATCGTCAAGGGGAACTCGGTGGGCATGCCCGCCGATCGCATGAGAAGGGAACTCATCCTTGTATAAGTTGGTCGTTCTCACGGACTCGGAGCACGCGGACGGATTCCGTCTCGCGGGCTGCGAGGTCGTCACGGCCGACAGCCAGGAGGAGGCGCGGAAGTCGCTCGGCACCCTGGTCGATGACGACTCGAGCGGGATCATCGCGGTCAACGAGGCGATGATGGCCGCCATCGACGAGAGACTCCAGCGCAAGATCGACTCGATCTACCGTCCGATAGTCGTCTCGCTGCCGATAGCGGAGAAGCTGTCGTTCGGCGAGGAACACAGGGCGTACCTGTCCCGTCTGATCCGACGCGCGATCGGATTCGACATCACGCTGAGGCGAGGATAGATGATCGCAGGAAGCATATCCAAGATCACCGGCCCGGTCGTCGTCGCTTCACAGATGACCGGCGCGAAGATGTACGACGTCGTGCGCGTGGGCGCCCGAGGTCTCATGGGCGAGATCATCCGTCTCGAGCGGGATCTCGCGACCATCCAGGTCTACGAGGACACCTCGGGACTCATGGTCGGCGACCACGTGGAGTCCACCGAGGCTCCGCTCACGGTCGAACTGGGGCCGGGACTGCTGTCGTCCATCTACGACGGCGTGCAGCGCCCACTGCCGGTGATCGCCGCGCAGACCGGTGACTACATCGAGCGGGGCACCGTCGCCTCGGCGCTCGACCGGGAGAAGAAGTGGCCGTTCGTCCCGGTCGCGGAGACCGGCGCCGACCTCGTCGGCGGGGACGTGCTCGGCACCGTGCAGGAGGGGCGGACGATCGTCCACAAGGTCATGGTGCCGCCACGGCAGTCGGGCAAGCTCGCGTGGATCGCGGAGGCCGGCGACTTTACCGTCGACGAAGTGATCGCCCGCTTGGAGGACGGCAGCGAGCTCACGATGGCGCAGCGCTGGCCCGTTCGTGAAGGCCGGCCCTACACCCGGAAGCTCGACCCGACCACGCCCTTCACCACCGGCATGCGGATCCTGGACACCTTCTTCCCGATCGCCCTCGGCGGCAACGCCATCATCCCGGGCGGATTCGGGACCGGGAAGACGGTCACCCAGCAGTCGCTGGCGAAGTGGGCGGACGTCGACATCATCGTGTACATCGGCTGCGGCGAGCGCGGCAACGAGATGACCGAGGTGCTCACGGAGTTCCCGGAGCTCGAAGATCCGCGCACAGGCGCTCCTCTGATGGACCGCACGGTCCTCGTGGCCAACACGTCGAACATGCCGGTGGCGGCCCGCGAGGCGTCGATCTACGTGGGCGCCACGCTCGCGGAGTACTACCGCGACATGGGCTACCACGTTGCGATGATGGCCGACTCCACCTCCAGATGGGGCGAGGCGCTTCGCGAGGTCTCCGGTCGGCTCGAGGAGATGCCAGGCGAGGAAGGCTACCCGGCGTACCTCGCCACTCGGCTCGCGTCCTTCTACGAGCGCAGCGGCCGAGTCGAGACGCTCGGCAGCGACGACCGCGTCGGCTCGGTGACGATGGTGGGCGCGGTCTCTCCGGCAGGTGGCGACATGTCCGAGCCGATGACCCAGAACTCCCTTCGAGTGACCGGAGCCTTCTGGGCGCTCGACACGTCCCTCGCGCACCGCCGGCACTTCCCGGCCATCTCCTGGACGAAGAGCTACACGCTGTTCCTCGGGCAGGTGCGCGGCTGGTACGAGACGAACGTCGCGGCCGACTGGCTCATTCACCGTGAGCGCGCGATGTCGATCCTCCAGAAGGAGACCGAGCTTCAGGAGATCGTGCAGCTCGTCGGCCCGGACGCACTGCCCGAATCCGAGAAGGTCATCCTCGAGGTCGCGCGGATGCTTCGAGAGGACTTCCTCCAGCAGTTCGCGTTCGACGCGGTCGACGCGTACTGCCCGCCCGTCAAGGCGTACTGGCTGCTCCGGGTGATCCTGGCCTTCTCCGACGCGGCAGTGGCCGCTCTGAACAGGGGTGTGTCTCTGCACCAGGTGCTCGACACGCCGATCCGGGACACGATCGCCGGACTCAAGACGACCCCACACGAAGAGGCGATCACCTTCATGCAGGCGTACACGACGAAGCTGTCCGAGGAAATCGCCGGAATCGAGGTGCTCTAGATGCCGCCGACCGCAGCAGAGGCCGCGCCGAGCCGCTCCCTGCTCTCGACCGACTACCGGACCCTCGAGTACGTTACCGGTCCGCTGATCTTCGTCCACAACGTGCACGACGTCGCGTACAACGAGATGGTCTCCATCGAGATGCCCGACCTCAGCGTGCGCAGCGGGCAGGTGCTCGAGATCAACGGCGACATCGCGGTCATCCAGGTCTTCGAGGGCACACGCGGTATCGACGTGGACCGCACCTCGGTCCGCTTCCTGGAGGAGGTCGCGAAGGTGGAGGTGGCGCCCGAGCTGCTTGGGCGCATCCTCAACGGGACGGGGAAGCCGATCGACGGGGGAGCCCCCGTCATCCCTGAGAAGCGCCTAGACATCACCGGCGCGCCGATCAACCCGTACCGCCGCGACAAGCCCGCGGACTTCATCGAGACCGGCGTCTCCGCCATCGACGGGCTCAACACGCTCGTGCGGGGCCAGAAGCTGCCCATCTTCTCCGGCTCGGGCCTTCCGGCCAACGAGCTGGCCGCCCAGATCGTGCGCCAGGCGAAAGTCTACTCGGGCGAGGAGTTCGCCATCGTGTTCGGGGCGATGGGCATCACCCATCGCGAGGCCGCTTACTTCATGCAGCAGTTCGAGGACACCGGCGCGCTCGAGCGCGTCGTCTTCTTCCTCAACCTGGCCGACGACCCGACGGTCGAGCGACTCCTGACGCCGAAGGTGGCCCTCACGGTGGCCGAGTACCTCGCGTTCGAGAAGGGGATGCAGGTGCTCGTCGTCCTGTCGGACATGACGAACTACTGCGAGGCGCTGCGCGAGGTCTCCACGGCGCGCGAGGAAGTGCCTGGCCGCCGCGGCTACCCCGGCTACATGTACACGGACCTCTCGACCATCTACGAGCGTGCCGGCAGGATCAAGGACAATCCGGGCTCGGTCACGCAGCTCCCGATCCTCACGATGCCCGACGACGACATCACGCACCCCATCCCGGACCTCACCGGGTACATCACCGAGGGCCAGATCGTGCTCTCGCGGCAGCTGCACCGGCGCGGCGTGTATCCGCCCATCGACGTGCTGCCGTGCCTGAGCCGCCTGATGAACCTCGGCATCGGCGAGGGTAAGACGCGCGAGGATCATCGCGCCGTCGCGAACCAGCTCTACGCCGCCTACGCACAGGGTCGCGACCTGCGCCGGCTCGTCGCGATCGTCGGCGAGGAGGCGCTCTCAGACACGGACCGCCGCTACCTGCGCTTCGCGGACGATTTCGAGAAGGACATCGTCGGGCAGGGCGAGGAGGGCCGCTCCATCGAGGAGACGCTCACCATCAGCTGGGAACTGCTCGCGGGACTTCCCATGGGCGAGCTGAAGCGCGTGAGGGACTTCATCCCGAAGTACCACCCGCACGCCGCGGAACCCCAGGCCACCGAAGCCGCCGCGGCCCCCGCCACGGATGCGGACGCGTAGACAGCCATGGAAGAGGTCCGGCCCACCAGGTCAGAGCTTCTCGAAAGGCGAAGTCAGATCCAGCTCGCCGAGCAGGGCATGGACCTGCTCAAGCAGAAGCGGGACGCTCTGCTGATCGAGTTCATGTCGGTCATGGACGAGACGCTGCGTCTCTCCACGACTCTGCAGCGTGCCGTCTCGGACGCGCAGTACTCGCTGGCGGTGGCCAAGTCGGTGGACGGCAACGTGTCCGTCAGGTCGGTCGCGATGGCCACCAAGGGCGACGTCGTCGTGGACATGACCGGTACGAAGATCATGGGAGTGTCCGTCCCGGTCGTGACCAAGGGCGAGAGCCCGGTGCGCAGCTCGTTCACGCGCGGCTACTCGATCACCGGGGTCTCGAGCAGGATCGACGAGACCGCCGACCGTTTCGAGCGCATCCTCGACGTGATCATCGCCTACGCCGACATCGAGACCAGGTTGAAGCGTCTCGGTGAGGAGATCCAGAAGACCAACCGGCGGGTGAACGCGCTCGAGCAGATCACCGTGCCGGCGCTTCGGGAGCAGGTCGCCTACATCCGGATGACTCTGGACGAGCGGGCGCGAGAAGACCTGTTCCGCTTGAAGAAGGTCAAGAAGAAGATCGAGAGCAGGAAGAGCGTGCCCGGAGCCGCATAACTGCGCGTCGAGGCGTGCCCCTGCACTCGAAGTGATCGTTGAGGCGGCCCGCCAGCCGGGGGGCGGCGGACCGCCTCGTCTGTGCCTCTTGGGTGGGCCGCGCTAGCTCTTCGCTGTGATGACGCTGTCAACGTCCTGGAGAACGTCGACGGCGTTGCGCTTGCGGTTCACGAGCTCACGCGAGTAGTTGAGGATGCGTCGCACGTCGGTGACGGTGAGCGCGCTGAACCTCAGCTCGTCCCAGTCGGTGTGCTTGATGTACGCCCAAAGCTCGCCGAGGACGAAGCCGAGTGCCTCTATCTCTGGCTCGGTGAACTTGGGCCAGTCGTCCTTGAGGCCCTGGCGGATGCGCTCGACGGCGCGCTCGACCGCTCGCGCCTTGCGCATCTGGAAGGTCCGTATCCCGATCTCCTCGTCTGTGACCTCGGGACGCTGCTTTCCGCTGCCCATGGACCCACACTCCTCTCGCGGAACAGGTTTCGACACCCGACCCCCCGTTCCTGCAGGAGGGGCCTCGCGCACCTTCATCTAGAATGGCTGATGTCGCGTCTCCAGTCTGTGCCGCGGATCGTGTCGCGGTGCGCCGATCTGTTCGAAGGGAAGCGAGATGGAGTTCGCCGAGGTCATCTCCGGCCGACGCAGCGTGCGTCACTTCAACCCCAGGGTGCCGGTGAGCGACGGCGAGGTCCGGGCCCTGCTGCACGCCGCCGTGTCCGCGCCCACGGCAGGCAACATCCAGCCGTGGCGCTTCTACGTGGTGCGCTCTCCGGAGGCCCGCGAGCGCCTGGCCGCCGCCGTCGGACAGAAGTGGGCGAGCGCCGCACCGGTCGTCATCGTCGTCTGCGTCGATCCGCGACCGTGCGCCGCCCGCTATGGCGCTCGCGGCGAGCAGTTGTACGCCATCCAGGACACGGCCGCAGCGGTGCAGACGCTGCTTCTCGCCGCCGTCGACCGGGGGCTCGCGTCGTGCTGGGTCGGCGCGTTCGACGAGAGCGCGGTGCGCGAGGCCATCGGGGCGCCCCGTCCCATCACGCCCGTCGCGGTCCTCCCGGTGGGCCGCTCGGCGGAGTCGGCCGCGAAGCCGACGCGGCGGCCCCTCGAGGAGGTCACCACGTGGCTGTAGGCTCGGGCGACTGTCCCGACCTCCGGGCCCTCTGTGAGCACATCGGCGACTGCCACCGCTGCCCGCTGGGATCCACGCGCACTCAGGTCGTCTTCGGGTCGGGCAATCCGCGGGCCGAGTTGATGTTCGTCGGCGAGGCCCCCGGGCGCAACGAGGATCTCGAGGGCGCGCCTTTCGTGGGCGCCGCGGGCCGCTTCCTCGACGAGTTGCTGCAGTCGATCGGACTCGAGAGGAGTCAGGTCTACATCGCGAACGTCGTGAAGTGTCGGCCTCCCGGCAATCGCGATCCTCTGCCCCTCGAGATCGAGACGTGCACCCCGTTCCTCAGGCGTCAGATGGAGTTGATCGCCCCCCGCGTGGTGGCGACGCTCGGTCGCTTCTCGGCCCACTGGCTGCTCGACACGGAGGTTCCGATCTCCGCCCTGCGGGGCCGGCTCTACCATGTGGGCGACATCCGGGTGGTGCCCGTGTTCCATCCCGCCGCCGCGCTTTACGACGCATCGAAACGTGACGTGCTCTTCGAGGACTTCAAACGGCTTCGGGCCGTCTGCGACGACAGGCGTGACGGGGCGACGAGTGCGAGCGCCCAGACGCCAGAGGCGCCGCTCGCGTCTGGCGCCGCACCGGCAGTGCAAGATCGGCAGCCAGCGGATCTGTCCGATCCGGCGTCGGAGGCCCCGGGCCTGTCGCATGGCGACCCCAGCCAGGGCGCGCTGTTCTAGCGGAGGCGGGATGGGATCACGCGACACGATAGACACGTCGAGCGCCTCGGAGACCGGCCGGGCGGGCGTGCTGCTGGGCGCGCTGGCACGTCCGGACGACGTGATCGGTCTCATCGGCGGGCTCGGCGCGGGGAAGACGGTCTTTGCTCAGGGCCTGGCCGAAGGGCTCGGCGTCGAAGGCCCCGTCCCGAGCCCCACCTTCAACCTGCTGCTCGTGCACCGCGGCGGGCGCCTGCCCTTCTTTCACTTCGACCTCTACCGCCTCGATCGCCTCGAGGAGCTCGTGGACATCGACTTCCGCGAGGCGCTGGAGTCAGGAGGCGTCGCTGCGGTGGAGTGGGCCGACCGGTTCCCGTCCGAGATGCCGGGGGACCGGCTCGACGTCGTGTTCGCCGCGATCGACGAGACGCGTCGGTCTCTGGCCCCGTGCGCGACGGGCCCTCGTGGGCGCGACCTCGCCCGGAGATGGCTGGAAGTCTGGCACTCCGAGGTCGACAGGCCATGACCCTCACCCTGGCCCTCGATACATCGACCTCCATGACCGCGGTCGCGCTGGGGGAGATCCGCGACGAGGGCGCTTCGCTCATCGCGGAGACGAACCTGGAGGCGCCGCGCGCAGCGCTCACGCATCTCGTCCCCAGCATCATGCGGCTCCTAGAGTCGAGCGGACATGTGATCGCGGACGTCGGAGCGGTGGTGGTCGGGCGCGGTCCCGGGTCCTTCACCGGCGTGCGCATCGGGGTCGCGACTGCGAAAGGCATCGCACAGGGGCTTGGCGTGCCCTTGCTCGGAGTCGGGACGCTCGATGCTGTTGCTGAGCGCTTCGCCCTTTCCGAGACGCTCCTGGGTGTGCTTGGGGACGCGATGCGTGGCGAGGTCTACCCCGCCGCCTTCGACATCTCGGGCGGGCGCGTGGACCGCACAGGCCCGGACGAGGTCTCCAGCCCGGAACGCATCGCCGAGAGGTGGTCGGCTCTGGATCGCCCGCTGCTGCTGGCGGGCGGCGGGCTGCGCAAGTACCGGAGCGTCTTCGAGGATGCTCTCGGCGGGCGGGCGCAGGTCGCGCCCGAGTCGATGTGGGCGCCGACGGGCGAGTCGCTGCTCCTGGCGGCCTGGCGGGGGCGTGCGGCCGGGACTCTCGGCGACGGGGACCCCGGTACGCTGCTGCCCGTCTACACCCGCCTGTCCGATGCGGAGGAGACTGAGCGTTCCCGCAGCGGGCGGAGCGACAGCGTCTCCGACAACGGCGTCGCCGGACCGGACCCGGTCCCGCGATGACGGCTCGCCTGCGCCCCATGCTGAAGGCGGACCTCGACCGCGTCGTCGCGCTCGAGCGGGCCACGTTCCCCTCGCCGTGGAGCCGCGGCATGTTCGTCGACGAGCTCACGCAGGCGCATCGCCACTGGATCGTCGCCGACTCGCCGTGGGGTGTCGTGGGCTATGCGGGCCTGATGATCGCAGCGACGGACGGGCACGTGATGAACCTTCTCGTCCGGCAGGACGCCCAGGGGCGAGGACTCGGCAAAGCCCTGCTCTCGGACCTCATCGAGTCTGCCGCAGAGGCCGGTGTCGATCGCCTCACGCTGGAGGTGCGGCGGGGGAACGCGCCGGCGATCGCGCTCTATCGCGAGGCGGGGTTCACGGAGGCCGGCGTCCGCCGGGGCTACTACTCCGACACCGGCGAGGACGCCCTGGTCATGTGGACGACGCCGCTCGACGAGGAGTCGATGAGCGCAGTGCGGCATGCGCTGCAGGAGCGGGCGAGCGCGGCACTCGGGGCATTCGAGGTGGGCGGAGCCGCGGGGGGCGCGCCCTTGCAGCATGACCTGATCCTCGCGATCGAGTCGTCGTGCGATGAGACGGCGGCGGCGGTGCTGCGCGACGGGCGCGAGCTGCTCTCCAGCGTGGTGGCCAGTCAGGTGGACTTCCACCGGCGATTCGGCGGCGTCGTCCCCGAGATCGCCTCGCGAAAGCACACGGAGGCGATCGTCGGAGTGGTCGACGAGGCACTTCGCAACGCCGCCGTGACGCTGCGCGACCTGACGGCCATCGCTGTCACCTACGGGCCCGGGCTCGTGGGAGCCCTGGTCGTTGGCGTCGGCTACGCGAAGGGGTTGGCTCTGGCCACCGGCCTGCCGCTCGTGGGTGTCAACCATCTCGAGGGCCACCTTTTCGCCAACGTGCTTGCGGACCCGAGCGTGGCTCCGCCCCTGGTCGCCCTGCTCGTCTCCGGAGGACATACGTCTCTCGTTCACGTCCCCGCGTGGGGCCAGTACCGCACGCTCGGCTCGACCCTGGACGACGCCGCGGGAGAGGCCTTCGACAAGGTCGCGAAGGCGCTGGGTCTTGGGTATCCGGGAGGACCGGCGATCTCGCTGCTGGCGGAGACCGGAGACGCGTCGGCCATCCCCTTCCCGCGAGCGATGCTGCGAAGCGACGACTTCGCGTTCTCTCTCTCCGGGCTCAAGACGGCGGTCATCACCTACCTGGACAAGGAGCGGCGAGCCGGCCGCGACATCGATGTGCCGAACGTCGCGGCCTCGTTCCAGGCGGCGGTCATCGACGTCCAGGTCGCCAAGGCTGTTCGCGCGGTGGAGACGTGTGGCGTCGAGACCTTCCTTCTGGGAGGCGGAGTCGGCGCGAACCGAGCGCTGCGCGAGGCGCTTCGTGCGGCGATGGGATCGCGCGGCGTCCGCATGAGCGTTCCGCCGCTGGACCTCTGCACCGACAATGCGGCCATGATCGCCGCCGCCGCCCACTTCCGCCTGTGGCGGGGGGACGCTCTCGCGCCTGACGCGGAGGCGGTCCCCGACCTGCGTCTCGCCTGAACAGGTGTCCGCATCTGAGCGCCGCGCGCTCAGATATCGGTCCGAACCCTTGCACGGCCCCCCTCGTCTGGGTATCATCGCCAAGGTGCTTGGCACTCGGAGGTCGAGAGTGCCAGAATCGGTGGATCGGGGTAGGAACCCCGGTGCGTGTCCTCGCGCGGCTGTCTCAGCGCGCGGGTCGGATGTGCAAGTGAAGCTGACGATGGAGGGTAGAGCATGAAACTCAAGCCGCTGGGCGACCGCGTGGTCGTCAAGGCCGCGGAGGCCGAGGCGCAGACGAAGTCTGGCCTGTTCATCCCCGACGCCGCGAAGGAGAAGCCTCAGAAGGGCACGGTCGTGGCCGTGGGCGAGGGCCGGTTCACCGAGGAGGGCAAGCGCGTCCCGATGGACGTCAAGGTCGGCGACACCGTGATCTACGGGAAGTACGCCGCGAACGAGGTCAAGGTCGACGACGACGACTACCTGATCCTGCGCGTGGACGACATCTACGCCATCGAGAAGTAGGTCTTCCGCTCACCACTGGAGGGCCCGCTCGGGCCACCCGACCAGATCCCAAGGAGGGACGCACCAGCAATGGCCAAGGAAATCAGATTCGACGAGGACGCTCGCCGCGGTCTTGAGGCGGGCGTCAACAAGCTCGCCGACGCGGTGAAGGTGACGCTCGGCCCGAAAGGCCGCTACGTCGTTCTCGAGAAGAAGTACGGCGCGCCGACGATCACCAACGACGGCGTGACCATCGCCAAGGAGATCGAGCTCGACGACCCGATCGAGAACATGGGCGCCCAGCTCGTGAAGGAGGTCGCCACCAAGACGAACGACGTCGCGGGTGACGGCACCACCACTGCCACCCTGCTCGCGCAGGTCATCGTGCACGACGGGCTCCGCAACGTCGCCGCGGGCGCCAACCCGCTCGCGATCAAGCGCGGGATCGAGAAGGCCGTCGAGGCCGTCGTCGCGCAGATCAAGAAGGATGCTCGCGAGGTCGAGGACCAGCAGGACATCGCGAACGTGGGCGCCATCTCGGCCGCCGACGAGGCCATCGGCGCGCTCATCGCCGAGGCCATGAAGGTAGTCGGCAAGGACGGCGTCATCACCGTCGAGGAATCGCAGACCTTCGGCATCGACATCGATACCGTCGAGGGCATGCAGTTCGACAAGGGCTACATCTCTGCGTACATGATCACGGACCCCGACCGCATGGAAGCGGTCCTGAGCGAGCCGCTCATCCTGATCGCGAACCAGAAGATCTCGGCCGTCTCCGACCTCCTGCCCGTGCTCGAGAAGGTCATGCAGATCGGCAAGCAGCTGCTGATCATCGCCGAGGACGTCGACGGCGAAGCGCTGCCGACCCTCGTGCTCAACAAGCTCCGCGGCACGTTCACGTGCGTCGCGGTCAAGGCGCCGGGCTTCGGCGACCGCCGCAAGCGCATGCTCGAGGACATCGCCGTCGTGACCGGCGGCCAGGTCATCTCCGAGGAGCTCGGCGTCAAGCTCGACAGCGTGACGCTCGACATGCTCGGTCGCGCCAAGACGGTCAAGGTCACCAAGGACAACACCACCGTCGTCGAGGGCGGTGGCTCCGAGGCCGACATCAAGGCCCGGATCGCACAGATCAAGACCGAGATCGAGCTCTCTGACTCCGACTTCGATCGCGAGAAGCTGCAGGAGAGGCTCGCCAAGCTCTCAGGCGGCGTCGCGGTGATCAAGGTCGGCGCGGCCACCGAGGTCGAGCTCAAGGAGAAGAAGCACCGCATCGAGGACGC
>CAIKZH010000075.1 GCA_903831865.1 uncultured Coriobacteriia bacterium | reverse complement strand
CGACCGATGCGGTCCGAGAGAGCGCCGAGCACGGGCCCCGAGAAGAGCGCACACGCCGCGAACACCGTCACGAGCACGCCGACCCACAGCCCGACGTCCCTGGTGCCGTGGACGTGGTTCTGCACGATGAACGGGAGGATCGGCAGCACGATCGTCATGCTGATCACGCTCAGGAACATGATGGTGAGCATGATGATCAGCGACAGCTTGGAGCGCACCTTGGCACGCATGTTCGAGGGCATGGCATCCTTTCTCGATGACATGCCGATCATGCTTGGCGAGGCCGCCGTGCCGCATCGGACCAGGGGAGAGACTTCAGGGTGTACCGGGGGAGAGCGAGCGATGCCATTCGTTCTCCGGTGATATGGCTAGTGACTCAGCGGGGCCAGTGACACACTGGCGTGGCCGCGACGTCGCTCACAGTCGGCGTCGCTCGGTGTCGGTTCCTCAGGCGCTCCTGAGCGCGATGGCCAGCGTCTCCGGAAGACCGGCGTCGATGACGGCTCGGGCCACCGCGTCTACGTCGTAGATGACTCGGTGGATCGAGACTGCAGCCCACGTGCCGGTGGCGCCGGCCCGAGCGGCGAGCTCGTCGTGGGTTGCGGCGGCGACCTCGTCCTCGCTGCCGAGCGCGACCTCGACCCAGCACGCGCGCGGGTCGCCGTCCTTCGGCTTACCGACCGATCCGCTGCTCACGTAATGGATCGTGCGTCCGTCTCCACCGGTGAGCGTGCGGTGGTACGGGATATGAACGTGTCCGATGCAGATGACGTCGGCCTCCGCCTGATCGGCCAGGCGAGCGAGCTGGTCGTCCCCGCGATCGAGGAGCAGGTACTCGTTGATCTTGCGGGGACTTCCGTGCGCGAGCAGGATGCGCACGTCGTCCTCCTGCAGCCGGATGTCATCAGGGAGGGAGGCCAGCCACTTGTGGTCGCGGTCGTCGAGCGCCCAGTCAGTGAACGCGTAGGATGCCGCTCCATCGCTCTTGGCCTGCTCGGTCGCGTAGTAGCAGCCGCACTGGCCGCGGCGGTTGCCGATCCCGTCATCGTAGTTCCCGCGCACGGTGGGGATGCCGAGGGCGCGGACACGGTCGACGACGCCGGAGGGGTCGGGGCCGTAGCCGACCAGGTCCCCGAGGCAGTAGACCTCCGCGATCGCGGCACCCTCGATGTCAGCGAGCACCACATCCAGGGCGGGCAAGTTGCCGTGGACGTCGGAGAAGAGGGCGATGCGTCTCATCGTCAGACGTCTTTCCGAAGCATCGTGGTTGCGACGCAGGCGTCCTCCAGGGAGGCGACTGTTCCATCCGCCTCGGAGAGCAGGTCGGCCTCGATCGGCTCGGTCTCATCGGCGAAGTAGCGCTTGCGGAACGCGAGCGCTACGTTCACGAGGCCGATGAGGACCGGCACCTCGACAAGCGGTCCGATGACCGCAGCGAACGCCTGCCCGCTGTTGATACCGAACACCGCCACACACACCGCGATCGCGAGTTCGAAGTTGTTGCTCGCCGCCGTGAAGGAGAGCGTCGTGGTCTTGGAGTAGTCCATCCCGATGGCTTTCGCGATGAAGAAGGTCGCGAAGAACATGATCGCGAAGAAGAGCAGCATCGGGATGGCGACGACCATCACGTCGAGCGGCAGGCGCAGGATATAGGCGCCCTTGAGAGAGAACATCACGAAGATCGTGAAGAGCAGCGCCACCAGGGTGATAGGGCCGACTCTCGGCACGAAGACGGTGTCGTACCAGACGGCGTCCTTGACGCGGCGGAGCACGACCCGAGTCAGGAGACCGGCAAAGAACGGCAGGCCGAGGTAGATGGCGACCGTGCCGGCGATCTCGGTGATCGAGACACTGACAGCGGCTCCCTGCAAGCCGAGGCGCGGCAGGAGCACGGTCACCATCACGTAGGCGTACACGCTGAAGAAGAGCACCTGCATGATGCTGTTGACGGCCACGAGGCCGGCGGCGAACTCGGTGTCGCCTTTCGCCAGGCCGTTCCACACGATCACCATTGCGATGCAGGGTGCGATGCCGATGATGATGAGCCCGACCATGTAGTCGGGGTGGGAGCGCATCAGCGTCACTGCGAGCGTGAACATCACAAGCGGAGCGACGATCCAGTTCATGATCATCGCCAGCGCGAGCGCCTTCTTGTCGCTCATGGCATCCGGAAGTTCCTCGAACCGGACTTTGCAGAACGCCGGATACATCATGAGGATCAAGCCGACAGCGATCACTACGTTCGTCGTCCCGACGGACAACTTGCCGATGAGGGAGGGGATCGCGGGCACAAGTGCCCCAGCTATGACGCCGACCGCCATGGCAAGGAAGATCCAGAGCGTGAGGTACCGGTCGAGGAAGCTCAGCTTCCTGGAGACGGACTCGGTCACGAGCACACACCCCCGGAGCGACCCGCGAGTGCCATCAGCTCGCTCGCGACCCGTTGGACGGCGTCGATCTGGAGCCGGTAGTAGACCCATGAGCCCCGCTTCTCGCCTGAGACGAGCCCGGCCTCGATGAGCGCCTTCATGTGGTGTGAGACGGTCGGCGCACCGAGCCCGAGTCTCTCAGCGAAGACGCACGCGCACACCGCGTCCGGCGAACAGCAACGGTCGTCGCCTTCTCCCGCTCCCGTAGCAAGAAGAGTGAGGATCTCGCGGCGCGGCTTGGACGAGAGGGCCTTGAAGATGAGGTCTGTCCGCTCGTCAGCACTCCGGTTCAGCACCCGAACGCCGGGTTCATCCACTTGGGTGGTTCGCATGCGCTGCCTCCTTGGCACTTCGATGCCTATCGAAATAGTATCGGCTCGTGACGACTTCGACAATGGTCGAAATGTTACAAGTGGGTGAACGGGGCCGATCAACTCACACACGGGTCCTTGCAGCCGCCTCGTCCGTATCAGCAGGGCCGATGCCCGCCTCACGCGAGCTTCTCGGACAGCTCCACCCACTTGTCCTCGACGTCGGAGATCTGCTGCTCGACGGCTCGGAGCCGCTCCTGGACGGCGAGCAGGGCGACGTAGTCAGAGGGGTCCGTCGCTTCGATCTCCGCGCGGATCGCCTCGGCCTTCCTGCCGAGCGTCTCCAGTCTGCGTTCGGCGGACGCGCGCTCCTTCTTCAGGCGGTACTCGTCCGCCCTCGACAGCACCGGTCCCGGTCCCTCGTCAGCCCGGTCACCCGCGGGGCCGGTCGGGCCTTCAGTCGACACCGCCATCCCGGGTCTCGCGCCCGCTCGTTCGTCGCTGCGTTCGTCCACAAGCCTGAGGTATTCATCCACGCCGCCCGGCACGTGCCTGATCTTCCCGCCAAGCAGGGCGAACTGATCGTCGGTGACGCGCTCCATCAGGTATCGGTCGTGGGTGATGAGCAGTAGGGTGCCGGCCCACGCGTCCAGGAGATCCTCCATGACCGCGAGCATGTCCACATCCAGGTCGTTGTCCGGCTCGTCCAGGATCAGCAGGTTGGGTCTGTCCAGGAGGATGAGCATCAACTGGAGTCGACGCTTCTGCCCACCGGAGAGATCGGACACCACCGCGGAGAGTTGCGCCGGCTTGAACCCGAGACCCTCCAACAGCTTCGCCGGGGTCAGCTCCTTGCCGTCGAACTCGTAGCGCGTGTTGTATCGCGCGAGGACCTCCCGGACCCGGCAGTTCCCAAGCTCGTTCAGCTCGTGGAGATGCTGGGACAGAACGGCGAACCTGACGGACTTGCCGACCTTCACGTGACCCGATGTGGGGGAGAGCGAACCTCGAACAAGGTTCAGGAGCGTCGTCTTGCCCGACCCGTTCTCGCCGAGGATGCCGACACGGTCTCCCGGGCCGATGAGCCACGTGACGTCGTCGATGACGGTCGTGTCGCCGAAGCGCTCGGACACGCCGACAAGATCGACCACCTGCTTGCCCAGACGGGTCAGCGCGGTCTTCCTCAGCGCGAGAGAGTCGCGCACGGGCGGCTCGTCGGCGACGAGAGCGCACGCAGCCTCCACGTGGAACTTCGGTTTGGTCGCCCGTGCACGGGCGCCGCGCGAAAGCCACGCGAGCTCCTTTCGCAGCACGTTCCGGCGCTTGCGTTCAGCGGTCCTGGCTGCCTCGGCGCGTTCGACGCGCTGAAGCACGTAGGCGGAGTAACCACCCTCGAACTGGTCCACCCGGGCGTCGTGCACCTCCCACATGCCGAGGCAGACCTCATCGAGGAACCAGCGGTCGTGAGTGACGACAAGGAGCGCGCCCGACTTCCTGGGCCAGCGGGTGCTCAGGTGACCGGCAAGCCACGCGATGCCATGGATGTCGAGATGGTTGGTGGGCTCGTCCAGCATGAGGACGTCGCAGTCCGTGACGAGCACGCGGGCAAGGTCGACGCGACGGCGCTGTCCACCGGAAAGGTCGCCGACCCGGCCCTCCCACGGGATACCCGCGAGCAGGCCGCGAAGGATGTCTCGGACCCGCGCATCCGACGCCCACGTGTGCTCGGGTGCGTTCCCGACGACCGCGAAGGCTACGGTCGCGTCCCGGTCGAGGCCATCGGACTGAGCGAGCACGGAGACGGTCGTCCCGCCACGACGCATGATCCGGCCGTCGTCAGGCTCGACAGCGCCCGCCAGCAGCGAGATGAGCGTCGACTTGCCGTCGCCGTTGTCACCGACGATTCCGATACGGTCGCCCGCGTCGATCCCGAGGCTGACCGAGTCGAAGACCTTCTTCGTCGGGTACTCAAGACGGACGTTCTCGCATCCGAGCAGATACGCCACTCGACGGACCTCGATCCCCGTGGAGCCGGTGAGCACGGGCGACGCACGCGTCGCGTGAGCACACAGCATACCCAGCGTGGCTCCGCTGTGCGTGCGATCGCGGTCGCAGGCCCCGGTCACGGCCGACCGTGGTGTACGGTAGGCCCGGACTTGCCGAGCGCTGGGGGTCGATGCGTGTGCCGTTGAGAGTGCGCGACCTCTGGCGCCTTCTGTTCCCCCGGGGCGAGACCCGGCTCGCATTGGTCATGGGACTCGCGGTCGGACTCGCGTCGCTGGCAGGCGCTCGCAACGTGCCGTTCTACGTGGTCACCCTGGTCCTTCCGCACCCCATCGTGCTCGCGATCGGCCAGACGTGGTTCGCGATCCTGCAGATGGGGGTCGTCGCGGTCGTGGTGGGCGCTTTGGCTCTCGCTGGGTTCCTTGCCGCGGGCGGCCAACGGGCAGTCTTCGGCTACATGGCGATGCTCGTGATAGTGGCTCTGGTCGGCAATGCTGCTCGATCCTGGCTCACGCTGGGCACGCGGATCGAGACCTCTCTCTTCGCGGTGGCCATACAGCCGAAGGATGCGCTGCAGCCCACGTCGACCAGCGGCCTCGTCGCGCTCGCGGTGATAGCCCTGCTCGCACTGTTGGCCCCGCTCGGGCGGCGCGGCTCGGGTGCCGGCGATCCGTCGTCCCGGGATCATCGATCGACTGTGCGGTGGCTGGCTCGCAGTCGAGCGGCGGTCGCGTTCGGCATGGACAGCGGGTCCGAGTCGATGCCACGGCGGCTTGCGCTGTGGGCGCTTGCTCTCAGGGTGATCGCGGTGGTGCTCGGGCTTGTCTTCGTCTCCGGGTTCTCGACGCAGCCTGACCGCTGGTACGAGGCCGCGCTCCCCGTGGTGCTCACGGTGTTCGCCTTCGCCGCCGTTCGCTGGCGCCGCGCGCCGACCACGCTCTGGATGCCGGGTATCGTGGCGTACCTCACATACGCGCTGCTGGGCTCCGGGTTGACGAATACTCTGGCGCTCCGGGAACCGTGGCTTCTTCTCGAGGGCGCCGACAGGGCACTGCAGAGCGCGGCCTTCCAGTCCACTCTCCCGCTCGCGGCGGTCCTCGTCCTTGCCGTGGGCGCGGCGGCGCTCGGAGCCAGGACCCGCCCTCAGCACGCCGAGCCCCCGCCCGCTCCGGGGACGAGTCCGCCCGGCCCGTCCAGCGCCGGGCCGAACGCCCCCGGCACCAGCCGGCAGTAGACCCACAGCGCGCGCTTCTCGGTGGCCTGAACAGCCGCTGTCGTCCGGGCGCATCTGACGGTCTTGCCGCGCGTCCTTCGGCCGCCGACCCTCGTGCATAATGAACGCATCAATGGGGAGGGGAGGCGCCCTTTGGCCGCGACTGTGACAGTGCGCTGGATGGATGGCGCCGACCTGCGCGAGGGGGCGCTCGACGATCTCGCGAAGGCCCGCAAGGTCGGCTCGACCGTGTGGATCGATGTGCTCGCGCCGGACGAGGCGTCTCTCGAGGTGCTGCGCAAGGCGTTCGGGCTCCACCCCGTGGCTATCGAGGATGCGCTGCACTTCCCGCAGCGGCCCAAGCTCGAGTCGTACGACGAGGCCGCGTTCCTCGTATGGCAGTTCCCGCGACACGGCGATCATCGAGCCGTGGCGATGATCGAACTCGACGTCTTCTTGGGGGAGCACTTCCTCATCACGTCGCACCGCGACGACCTTCCCGTCATCGCGGAGGTGTGCGGCGAGGCGGCCAAGGCCATGTCCAAGGGTGCCGACTGGACGCTCCACGTGCTGCTGGACCGGGGCGTCGACGACCTCTTCCCGATGATCGACAAGCTCTCGGAGCGGCTCGACCACGTGGAGGACGCGATGCTGGGAGATCCGGCCGAGTCGGACCTCCACGAGCTGTACGGCATCAAGAGGGCGCTCATGACGCTCTACCGGGTCGTCGGCATGGAGCGCGACGTGCTGCGCGGGATGGCGCGCCGGCAGGAGTTCGTCTCCCAGGACGCCTATCTCTACTTCCAGGACGTCGGGGACCATCTCGCGCGCGCCGTCGACACGCTCGACACCTACCGTGATGTCGCGTCCGGCACGATGGACCTCTACCTCTCTGCCGTGAGCAACCGGCTCAACGTCGTGATGAAGCGGCTCACGCTCGTGGCGACGATCTTCATGCCGCTGAGCTTCATCACGGGCATCTACGGCATGAACCTGGTGCTGGGGATGTGGCCCAGCCCCGAGGCGAGGTGGGCGTTCCCGGCGGTGATGCTGGCCATGGCCGTGATCACGGCCGGGATGTTGTGGTACTACCGGATGAGACGCTGGTGGTGACGCCGGGGCGCCGGGCTCCGGTGGCGTCGCAGGACCTGCCGGTCAGTCACAGTGGCGATGTGTTCACGGTGCCCAATGTGATCACCGTCACCCGTCTCGCGCTCGTCCCCGTCTTCTACTGGTTCCTCGTCTACGCCGCGCCGGCCTCGGGCCGCAACGACGTCGCATTCGTACTCTTCACGCTCACGGCGGCGACGGACTGGCTCGACGGGCTCATCGCCCGGCGGACCGGCCGCGTCACGGCGATCGGGAAGGTCATCGATCCGCTCGTTGACCGGGTACTCATCGCGAGCGCGCTCATCGGGCTCTACGTGGTCGGGCGCGTGAGCCTGCCCCTTCTGGTGGTGCTGGTGGGCAGGGACGTCTACCTGCTCTACGGCGCCTGGGTGCTGGAGCGGCAGGGGAGGCGCGTCCCCGTGACGGTGCTCGGAAAGGTCACCACCGCCGTCCTGCTCACGGGCTTCGCCTCGCTCATATGGGGCTTCCCGCTGATCTCGCTTGGCGCGGCGACCGGCTGGCCGCTCGCCGCTGTCCTCCCCATCGGCGCCGTGCGTCCGTTGGGCACGTACATCGTGTACGCAGGCTTCCTGCTCTCGCTGAGCGCGGCGGTCCAGTACACGGTGATCGCGCGGCGTGTCTATGCTGAGGCGGTCGCGGAGTCGCGGCGTACCGCCGGGACCGGGGCACACGACGGGAGACATGCGTGAAGGCAGTGATCATGGCGGGCGGCGAGGGCACGCGCCTGCGGCCCCTCACCAGCCTGAGACCGAAACCGATGGTGCCCATCGTCAACCGGCCGATCATGGAGCACATCGTCGGTCTCTGCCACTGGCACGGCATCGACGACATCGTGGCGACACTCCAGTTCACGCCGCAGGTCATCCAGGACTACTTCGGCGACGGCGACGAGTGGGGGGTCCGACTCGAGTACGCCGTCGAGGACACGCCGATGGGGACCGCCGGGTCGGTCAAGAACGCCGCCAAGCTGCTCGATGGCGGTCCGTTCATCGTGATCTCCGGCGACGCGCTCACGGATATCGATCTCAAGGAGGTCATGGCGGCGCATGTGGCCAAGGGCGCGGCTGTCACGATCGCCCTCAAGCACGTGCCCGACCCTCTTGAGTTCGGGGTCGTCATCACCGATCCCGAGGGCCGAGTGGAGCGCTTCCTCGAGAAGCCCACATGGGGCCAGGTGTTCTCCGACACCATCAACACGGGGATCTACGTGATCGAGCCCGAGGTTCTGGAGCGCATCCCCGACAAGGGGCGCTTCGACTTCTCCGCCGACCTCTTCCCGCTGCTGATGAGGCAGGGCCTGCCGCTCTACGGGCATGTGTGCGAGGGCTACTGGACCGACATCGGATCCCTGCAGAGCTACATACAGGCGCACTGGGACATCCTGGACGGCAAGGTGGGCGTCCATGTGCCGGGTGTGCAGGCCGGCAAGAACGTGTGGATCGGCGAGGGCACGGACCTCGATCCGGACGCGGAGATCTGCGAGAAGGTCGTCATCGGGGCGAACGCGCAGATCCGTGCCGGCGCGAAGGTCGGCCCGTACGCGGTGATAGGGGACTCGTGTCTGATCGGTGCTGAGACAACGGTCGAGCGCTCGATCGTGTGGTCCGACAGCTTCATCGGCGCCGGGGCGACGGTGGGCGGCGCCGTCGTCTGCCGTCGCGTCGACGTCCGTGCCCGGGCCCGTGTCGAGAGCGGGGCCGTGCTGGGCGACGACAGCTACGTGGGCCAGGGGGCGGCCATCGGCTCGGACGTGACCGTGTTCCCCTACAAGCGCATCGAGGCGGGCGCGGTCCAGACGACGTCGCTCATATGGGAGAGCCGTGGCGCCAGATCGCTCTTCGGGGCGGAGGGCGTGTCGGGTCTCACCGGCGTCGACATCACGCCGGAACTCGCGCTGCGCCTGGCGCAGGCGTTCGCGAGCACGATGCCCGCGGGCGGACACGTGGTGCTCTCAAGGGACCAGTCGCGCAGCGCTCGCATGCTGAAGCGGGCGATGGCGTCGGGCCTCAATTCCGCGGCCGTCAACGTGCGCGATCTGCGGGTGGCTTCCTCGGCGGTCAACCGCTTTACCACGAGAGACAGTCGGGCCGTCGGCGGGATCCACATCTCGGTCGCCGCCAACGACCCACAGACGACCGAGATCCACTTCTACGACAAGGCGGGGCTGGACATCCCGGTGAGCCAGGAGAAGCGCATCGAGCGCCTCTACTTTCGCCAGGAGTTCCGCAGGGCCTTCTTCGACCAGATAGGGGAGATCATCTTCCCTCCGCGTGCGCTGGAGTACTACGCCGCCGGGATGCTGGACGCCCTCGGCGTGATCGACGCTCGCGAGTGGGTCCGAGTCCCCGAGCCGCGCACACCGCGCCTGAAGGCGGTGGTCGAGATGAGCTACGGGGTCGCCTCCATCGTGGCTCCCCAGGTCTCGGCAGGGTGGGGGATAGACCTGATCGCGCTGCAGCCGTTCCTCGATGCGGAGCGGAGCGGTCCGCCCGCCTCTGGGGTCGAGAAGGACATCGCCGAGACCTCGGAGGCGGTCACCACCTTCCGCGCCGACTTCGGCATCGTGCTCGATGCGGCCGGTCAGCGTGTCGTGCTCGTCTCGCCGGACGGCACCGCTCTGGACGGCGACACGGCGCTGCATGCGATGGTCGATCTCTTCTGCTCCTCCTGCGACTCGCCCACGGTCGCGGTGCCTCTCGCAGCGTCCGGCATCGTGGAGACGATCGCCGCCAGGTACAACGCTTCGGTCGTGCGCTGCGGGCGTTCGAACCGCGCGATGTCGCTGGCCGCGCTCTCGGATGACGTGGGCTTCGTCGGCGACCGCAATGGCGGCTTCATGTTCTCCGCGTTCCTGGCGGCCTTCGACGCCGTCATGACGCTGGGCATGGTGGCCAGGCTCCTCGCCGACACCGGTCGACGCCTCGATGACGTCGTGGCCTCGCTCCCCGCGCATCACCTGAGAGAGACCACAGTGGCCTGTCCTTCGAGCCTGAAGGGAGCCGTCATGCGAGAGGTCGCCGAGTCGGCGGAGGGCCTTGAGGTGCAGATGACCGAGGGTATCCGGGTCGTTGGTGACGGTGGATGGGCTCTGGTGCTGCCGGACTCCCAGGACCCTGTGGTGCAGATCTTCGCCGAGGGGGAGGACGACGCTGCCTCGCAGCGGCTCCTGGAGCGCTACGCGAAGCTGGTGGGCGCGGTCGCCAGAGGCGAAGGATCGCCCGGGGAGAGTCCGGTGGCCCGGGACGTGCTGAAGTGATGTCGAGAACGCCCGGCTGTCGGCACGACGTCCTCGCGCGAGGCCCGCTGGGCCTCTGACCTGCTATGATGCCGTGATGGGCGGCCGATCTCGGGCCGCCCTCACCGAGCACATCGAAGGATCTGATGTCCGCAACCACCCAACGGAGCCACCGGGCGTCGTCGAGCCGATCGAGCTCGAGGAGCACGCTGTGGGGCGCTCTGACCCCTGGCGGTCGATGGCTCGTCGGGGCCATCGTCGGCGTCGCGGCGGTGCTGGCGCTCTCTGTCGGCGCCGACTCCATCGCCTCGGCGGGTCGCATTCACCCGGGTGTCCGTGTGGGCGACGTCGCGGTCGGCGCGATGGCTCCGAAGGATGCGCAAGCCAAGATCGCGTCGGCCTTCGCCGAGGAGTCGCGTCGACCTGTGACTCTCACATGGGGTTCGAGGAGCTGGCAGGTCTCCGCATCCGATGTCGACGCGCATATCGACACATGGACGAGCGTCCAGCGGGCCATGCAGGTGGGTCGCGGCAGCGGGTTCGGTTCGATCGTGCTTGAGCGCGTCAGCGCGCTCTTCGGTGGTGTGACGGTCCCCGCCAAGGTGAACGCCCGGCAATCGCGTCTCGACCTCGTGGTGTCGAAGGTCGAGACGGCGGTGGCTCTGCCGGCGCGCGACGCCTCCGTGGCCGTGGACGGGACCGACGTCCGCTTCATCCACGCGGTCACGGGACGTGCCGTCGTGCGGCAGTCCACCGTGTCGGCCCTTCTCTCCGCGTTCCTCTCCTCGGACCGCACAGTCCCGGTGACGGTCGGTCCCGCGCTCGTCTCCGTGTCCGACGCCGACGCCCGCCAGGCCTACCTGGACGCACAACGTCTGGTCGCCGGGCCTGTCACGATCGTGTTCAAGGGCACCGCTCACGCGGTCGCCAGGTCACAGGTGGCGGGCTGGGTGGGAATCCGCGCCGACCCGATCGCCACAGGACCGGTCGGGCCCTCGGCCGCTGCTTCGGGCGCAGCCACATCTCAGGACTCGAGCGCCTCAGCCACGAGGCGATCCGTGCTTCGCGCCTACTTCGAACCGACGCGGATCGCTACATCGCTCGGATCGCTCCTGAGCGGGGTCGGACGTCCGTCCACCGACGCGACGTTCGTGGCCACGGGCGGCACGGTCCGCATCAAGCCCTCGCAGGTGGGGATCGGTGCCGATCTGCCAGGTCTGGCGACCGACCTGGCGCAAGCCTGCACGACGGGCAGGAAGCGCATGGCGACGCTTCGGCTGACCGCCCTGGAGCCCAAGCTGTCCACCGAGCAGGCGGCCGCGATGGGGATCACCGAGCGGATCGGCACGTTCACCACCGACTACGACTCCGGGAACCGTCCGAGGGTGAACAATGTGCACCTCCTGGCGGTTTCGCTGAACAACCAGGTGGTCGCCCCAGGGGCGGTGTTCAGCTTCAACCAGGCTGCTGGTGAACGGACGGCCGCCAAGGGCTATCAGGAGGCGCCGGCCATAGTCGATGGCAAGCTGGTGCCGCAGCTTGGCGGCGGAGTCTGCCAGGTCGGCACGACGATGTTCAACGCGATCTTCTTCTCGGGCCTGCCGGTGGTCGAGCGGACGAACCACTCGTTCTTCATCTCCCACTACCCGAGGGGACGCGACGCCACCGTCTCTTGGGACGGTCCCGACCTCAAGTTCCGCAACGACACGTCGAGTTGGGTGCTCATCCGCACGTCGTTCACGGACTCGTCGCTCACCGTATCCCTGTACGGCACCACGCCCGACTACAGGGTCGAGTACACGACGAGTCCCCTCACGAACGTCGTCCCATTCCCTGTGACGCAGGTCAAGGACCCGACACTGCCCGTGGGCGCCAAGGTCGTCTCGGACCCGGGCGTCAACGGGTGCACGATCACCGTCGTGAGGACGGTCTACCAGGGCGGCAGGGTGGTTCGCACCGACACCTTCGTGTCACACTACAAGGCCAAAGTGGAGACTGTACGTGTCGGCACGAAGCCTGTGAGCAAGCCGGCGACGGCGACGGTGACGCCGAAGAAGTGAGTCAGCGCCGGCCGGGCATCCGCGACGTTCGGGGGAAGCATGTTCCAGCCCGAGTTGGAGACCATGTCGCGGGAGGCGCTCGAGCGCCTGCAGCTCTCACGCCTGCGCACGCAGTTGGCTCGTGTGTACGTGAACGTCCCCCTGTACCGCCGCAAGTTCGATGAGGCCGGCCTCCGGCCCGAGCAGATCGAGTCGCTGGACGACATCAGGCGCGTCCCGTTCACGGTCAAGGACGATCTGCGGTCCGCGTATCCCTTCGGCATGTTCGCCGTGCCTCCCCGCGACGTCGTCCGGGTGCACTCCTCGTCGGGGACCACCGGCCAGATCACCGTGGTGGGCTACACGAGGGGCGATGTCGAGCGCTGGAGCGACCTGATGGCGCGCACGCTCGTGTGCGCGGGCGCCACGGCCGACGACATCGTGCAGGTCACCTACGGCTACGGTCTGTTCACCGGCGGCCTGGGGGCTCACTACGGCTCCGAGCGACTCGGGGCGATGACGATCCCCGTCTCCGGCGGCAACACGTCACGCCAGGTGCAGATCATGAAGGACTTCGGCGTGACTGTGCTGGCGTGCACGCCGAGCTACGCGCTGCTGATCGCCGAGACGGCGGCGCAGATGGGTATCGACGTGCCGTCGTTGCCGCTGCGGATCGGCGTGTTCGGCGCGGAGCCGTGGAGTGAGGCGATGCGCGAGCAGGTCGAGAAGGCGATGGGGATCCGCGCGATCGACATCTACGGGCTCTCGGAGGTGATGGGTCCCGGTGTGGCCTCGGAGTGCTCCGAGCGCCATGGCCTCCACGTCTTCGAGGACCATTTCCTGATCGAGATCATCGATCCCGTGACGATGGAGCCGGTCCCGGACGGCGAGCAGGGCGAGGTCGTCTTCACGACGCTCACGAAGGAGGCGCTCCCCGTCATCCGCTACCGCACGCGCGACATCTCCAGGATCGTGACCGGGGAGTGCGCGTGCGGCAGGACCTTCAGGCGCATGGAGCGGGTCACCGGCAGGACCGATGACATGCTCATCATCCGGGGAGTGAACGTCTACCCGAGTCAGATCGAGCAGGTGCTGATGGGGATCGAAGGCATCGCGCCCCACTATCAGGTCGTGCTCACCAAGCGCGGGAGCATGGACGCGGTCGAGGTGCACGTGGAGGTCGGACCTGAGATGGAGTTCGACGAGATCCGCGAGCTCGAGTCGTTGCAGAAGAAGGTGGCAGCGGCCATCGCAGGCGCGCTCGCAGTGAGCGTCGCGGTCAAGCTCGTGGAGCCGAAGTCCATCCAGCGCAGCGAAGGCAAGGCGAAGCGGGTGCTCGACCTACGCGGAGAGGGGGCTGGTCCTCGATGATCGAGCAGCTGTCGGTGTTCCTTGAGAACGAGAGGGGCCGGCTGGCCGGCATGTGCCGAGTGTTGGGCGACGCGGGGCACGACATGCGCGCGCTGGTGGTGGCGGACACCACCGAGTACGGCGTGGCGCGCGTCATCTGCGACCGGCCACGGGAGGCGCGGCGTGCGCTGGAGGCGGCGGGCTTCGCGGTGTCCCTGACCTCGGTGGTGGCCGTCGAGGTGCCCGATCGGCCCGGCGGGCTCGCGGCCGTGCTCGAGCTCCTGGACCACGCCGACGTGAACGTCGAGTACCTCTACTGCTTCCTTCGGCCGGGCGCCGGCGCCGCCGTGGACATCCTGCGGGTCGGTGACGTCGAGAAGGCGGCCACGCTGCTGCAGGAAGCCGGGCTGTCCGTGGTACCTGCCCGGAGTGTCTACGCTCCCGACGAGGGCTGAGGCTCGGGCCCGTCCACCGTGTCGCTCTCGTCGCTGCCGGTCGTCTGGGCGAGGTCGGCCACGAATGTCCGCAGGGCGATGAGGTCCTCGGGGGTGCCGAGGAGGTCGGTCCGCAGCCCTTCGTCATCCAGCTGCGGGCTGTCGCGGAAGACCGCTCGGACCCGGCGCATGACGGTATCGGCGCCGGACCCCGACGTGTGATGCAGCAAGAGCACGAATCGTCCGTCGGCGAGTCGACCCACGTCGTCGACGAGTCGCACCGCCTCGCGCAGATGCGACGCGATCGTGCGTGCGCCCTCGCGATACCTCCTGGCCGGGGGCTCGGGCGCGTCCACGAATACGATCGAGAACGGGGTCGCGTATCGTTCGAAGAGGCCCAGGGCCTCTCGTGCGGCCCGCGCGACGTACCCATGGGAGTACACACCTGTGACGCGGTCGAGGGCCGCCGAGTCGTCGAGCTCAGCCAGGACATACTTGAGGCGGCCGCAGAGGTCTCCGCCGACGACGCCGATCAGGCCGTAGGTCACCACGCGGATGGCGACCAGCCAGGTCAGCTGTGGCGTGAAGCCGTGGAGCGTGATGTCCGGCGTGCGCATCAGGATGTAGGCGACCGCCGCGATGACGCCCGCCGCGGCTCCGCCGCGGCGGCCCCAGTGCAGCGCGCCGACCAGCACGAGCAGCACGAGCAGCTGTGCCACGATCTCGATCAGCCCGGGGAACGGGCGCAGAGTCACCAGTGTGGTCGCGAGGACGATCACCGCGCTGAGCACGATGGCCACTCGCTCGAACCGCGGATACGTCACGCAAGTCCCCCCATCGCCCGGGCGTCCGGAGTACGGCCCACGTGTCACGCCTGCGGGCCAAGCCGCCGTTCGCATCATACGTGAAGGTCGCAAGCGCGCGCGTACTATACTGTCGGCTCGTCCTCCATCGTCGATACGGATCGTTCAACCACGCCGTGACACGCCTGCGCCGCATCCTTCTCGCAGCCTGCGCTCTGGGCTGCGCGCTCGCTCTCCTGGGCACGACACCCGCGTTCGCCGCCGTCCTCGACGGCGACATGATCGGCGGCGTGAAGGTCGCTGATGCCCCACGTCTGCGCGCTCGCGGTATGGCCCCGGATCTGTACGTGCCCTCAGGCGTCCTGTCGACGATGCAGGGCCGCATCCTGTGGGCGAGGGACCCCGAGTCCCAGCGCGCGATGGCGTCGACCACCAAGATCATGACCGCGGTCGTCGTGCTCGAGCACGGCAACCTCGACGATGTCATCACCGTCGACAGGCTCGCGGCGTCGGTGGGGCAGTCGAGCATGCAGCTGCGGGTGGGGGAGCAGATCACCGAGCGCGAACTCCTCAAGGGCGTTCTCGTGCAGTCCGGCAACGACGCCGCCACGCTGATCGCGGAGCACGTCGGGGGCACGGTGCCGAACTTCGTGAAGATGATGAACGCCGAGGCGGCGCGGCTGAACCTGGTGAACACGCACTACGTGAACCCCCACGGCCTCGACACGCCTGGGCACTATACGTCAGCCGACGATCTCACGACGCTCGCGCGCTACGCGATGACGTTCCCTCTCTTCCGCGAGATAGTGCGACACCATTCGCTGACCGTGCACTCGAACAGGTACACCCACGTGCTCATCAGCCAGAACGCCCTTCTGCTCACCTACAAGGGTGCGGAGGGCATCAAGACGGGATGGACCAACAATGCGGGCTACTGCATCGTCGTGGCGGCCAAGCGGGGCCCGATCGAACTGATCGGCACCATCATGGGCGCCAACACCGAGCCCGGACGGGCGCAGCAGGCGAAGGCCCTGCTGGATTGGGGTTTCGCCCACTACCGCGAGTCGCGGATCGCGACGGCAGGGGTCACGGTCGGCAGGGTGAAGGTCTCCGACTACGTGGAGAGGACCGTCGCGGCGGTCTCGCCGCAGACCACGTCGACGCCCGTGTTCGACATCGCCGGACCGGTGCGGCGACGCATCGCGCTGGACCCGAGCGTCGCCGCACCGGTCCGCAAGGGTCAGGTCATCGGGACGGAGACGGTGTTCCAGGGGACCACGCTGCTCGCCCAACTGCCTCTCACCGCCGGGGCGGCCGTGCCGGAGCCGACGGCGGGGCAGAGGTTCGTCTTCTTCTTCGAGCGGATATGGCGCGCCGTGTTCGGATAGCTGCGGAACCTGTCGGAGCGCAGGGTCCGCGGACTCGGCGCGTGGGGCTGGAATGACGGACGAGGGGGCAGGGCATGCCAGAGGGACTCGCACGGACGCCACTCTACGAGGAGCACATTGCGCTCGGGGCGCGGATGGTCACATTCGCAGGCTTCGAGATGCCTGTGCAGTATGCCGGCATCATCGAGGAGCACCGCGCTGTGCGTGACTCGGCGGGGGTGTTCGACATCTGCCACATGGCGGAGTTCCGAGTCAACGGCTTCGGCGCCTTCGACGCGCTCCAGCGCCTCGTGACCAACGACCTGCACCGCACCGACGAACTGGGTCGCGCGGTCTACACCGTCATGTGTGACGAGGACGGCGGCATCATCGACGACCTCATCGTCTACCACACGGGGGAGCTCGAGTACCTGGTCATTGCGAACGCGTCCAATCGCGACACGGATGTCGACTGGATCGAGGCGCACCTGCCGGCCGGCGTGGAGTTCGTGGACGAGTCCGATCGGACGGGACTGATCGCGCTGCAGGGACCGCGAGCTGTCGAGATCATCACAGAGCTCGCCGGAGCGTCCCCTCCGAAGCGGTTCAGGGTCGGCGAGGCCCGGCTCGACGGGAGGGTGCCTGTCCTGCTTGCGAGGACGGGGTACACCGGCGAAGACGGCGTCGAGATCGTCTGCGCCGCCTCGGACGCCGTCGCGGTATGGCGCCTGCTGCTCAGCTTCCCTGAGGTGTCGCCGTGCGGGCTGGGCGCCCGCGACACCCTGCGCCTCGAGGCGGGCTACCCTCTCCACGGGGTGGACATGGATCGCAGCGTGGATCCCGTGAGCGCGGGGCTCTCGTGGGTCGTGCGGATGGGGAAGGGCGAGTTCATCGGTCGCGAGGCGATCGCACGGATCGAGGAGAAGGGTCCGGCGCGCCGTCTCACCGGCATTCGCGTGGACGACGGGATACCTCGGCACGGGTTCGCCGTGTTGCGCGACGGCGAGCCGGTCGGTAGTGTAGCGAGCGGGAGCTTCTCTCCCACGCTGGAGCACGGCATCGCGACCGCGTACCTGCCCGTCGCGCTGACCGAGCCGGGCACCATGTTGCAGGTGGAGATCCGCCGCAAGACCGTCGCCGCGAGCGTCGTCGCCATGCCGTTCGTGACCGAGACGTCGTTGAAGCACTAGCACGCCCGAACTGCACGGGCCCGGCATACCCGCCATGATGCCGTCCGCGGACGGCTGAAGGGAGCTTCCTAAGGTGAGCGAGAACCTCGAGGACCTCAAGTTCGACAAGGAGCACGAATGGCTGCGCGTCGAAGGTGACATCGCCACCGTCGGCATCTCCGACTACGCGCAGGACCAGCTCGGCGAGGTCGTCTACCTGGACCTGCCGTCGGCGGGAGACAGTCTGATCGCAGGCGAGACCTTCGGCGAGATCGAGTCGGTCAAGTCGGTCTCCGAGCTGTACTCGCCGGTCTCCGGCGAGGTCGTCGAGGTGAACGAGGACATCGACGGCGCCCCGGAGAACGTGAACAGCGACCCGTACGGCGCGGGCTGGATGGTCAAGGTGCGCCTGGCCGACCCGTCGCAACTCGACTCTCTCATGAGCGCCGAGGAATACGAGTCCTTCGTCGCGAACGAGGCCTGACCTCAACCGTGCGCTACATCCCGGTGAGCTGCGAGCAGCGCGAGGAGATGCTCCGCGCGGTCGGCGTCGGGTCCGTCGAGGATCTCTTCGGTGACATCCCTGAGAGCGTGCGGCTGCGCGAGCCTCTGGATCTGCCGCCCGGTGTCTCGGAGATGGAGGCCGCTGCGGCGCTTCGCAGGCTGGCGGACGCGAACAGTCCGGCGACTCGCCTCGTGTCGTTCGCAGGTGCGGGGTGCTACGACCACTACATCCCGGCCATCGTGGACCACGTCCTGAGCCGACCGGAGTTCTTCACGGCGTACACGCCCTACCAGCCCGAGGTGAGCCAGGGCACCCTGCAGAACATCTACGAGTTCCAGACGATGGTCTGCGAGCTCACCGGCATGGACGTTGCGAACGCTTCGATGTACGACGGAGCGACCGCCTTCACCGAGGCGGCCCTCATGGCGGCGCGCATCACGCGGCGCACACGGGTGCTCGTCTCGTCGGCGGTGCATCCGGAGTGGCTGGCGACACTCGAGACCTACGCGGCGACGGGGGTCCTCAGTTGCGAGCGCGTCAAGGCGGACGCCGGGGCCACCGCGCTGGCTGACCTAGAGAGGCTGCTCTCGGAGGGTGACGAGGTCGCCGCGGTCCTCTGCGCCGCTCCCACGTTCTTCGGCTGCCTCGAAGAGCTGGAGCGGATTGCGGGGCTCGCCCACAAGGCCGGTGCGCTCCTGATCGTCGCGACCGATCCGATCCTTGCTGGCGTGCTGGAGCCGCCGGCCGTGTACGGCGCCGACATCGTGGTCGGGGAGGGCCATGTGCTGGGGAGCCCGATGTCGTTCGGGGGTCCGGGCCTGGGACTCTTCGCGTGCCGGGCGGAGTACCTGAGGTCCATGCCGGGTCGCATCGTCGGCCGCACAGTCGATGCAGACGGCGACGATGGCTTCGTGCTCACCATCCAGACGCGCGAGCAGCACATCCGGCGAGAGCGGGCCACAAGCAACATCTGCTCGAATCACGCGCTCAACGCCCTCGCGGCGTCGGTCTACCTCTCGGCTGTGGGTGTCGCGGGACTCGAGTCCGTGGGCCGCTCCTGCGTCTCGAAGGCGCACGCGCTGCGGGCGGGGCTGCTGGAGACCGGGCGCTTCAGCGCTCCCTGGGACACACCCTTCGCGCTCGAGTTCGCTCTCGTCTTCGATGGCGACGTGGAGCGGATGCAGGCGGCCATGCTCGATCACGGCTACCTGGCAGGCGTGTCGCTCGATCAGGTCGCTCCGGGTCTTGCGCCTGCGAGCACGGTCTTGTTCGCAGTGACCGAGAGGCGGACTGACGAGGAGATCGGGTCCTTCCTCAAGGAGGTGCGGGCCCTGTGACCCGTCGCGACCAACTCGCGCCGGAGAGCGCGCCCGCACGAGGTCCCCGGCGCCTCATCTTCGAGAGCGGTTCCCCGGGATCGGTGTGTTTCGAGGCGCCCGCGACCGAGCATCCCGGCCCGTCTCTGGACGAGATGCTCGGAGGCCGCGTCCGATCGCATCCCGCTCACCTGCCACACGTGAGTGAGGTCGATATAGCGCGCCACTACGCCCATCTGGCGTCTATGAACTTCGGGGTCGACACTGGGACGTACCCTCTGGGCTCCTGCACCATGAAGTACAACCCGAGACTCGCCGAGGACGCCTGTCGACTGGAAGGGTTCTCGGGGCTCCATCCCTATCAGCCCGCGTCGAGTGTGCAGGGTGCGCTGCAGCTGATGGGCAGCCTCTCTGCGGCGCTCGCCGAGGTGTCCGGCCTGCCCGGCGTCACTCTGCAGCCGGCCGCTGGCGCGCACGGCGAGCTCACGGCGCTCATGCTCTTTCGAGCCTTCCATGTCGCCAACGGCGACGCGCGGCGACGCGTGATCATCCCGGACTCCTCGCACGGCACCAACCCGGCCACGGTCTCGATGTGCGGGTACGAGGCCGTCACCGTGCCCAGCGACTCTCAGGGCAATGTCGACATCCGGGCGCTGCGTGAAGCGCTCGACGAGGATGTCGCGGCGCTCATGCTGACCAACCCCAACACACTGGGGCTCTTCGACCCGCAGATCGTCGACATATGCGCAGCCGTGCATGACGCCGGTGCGCTCGCGTACTGTGACGGCGCCAACCTGAACGCGATCATGGGGCTCGCTCGGCCCGGTGACATGGGCTTCGACGCGATGCACATCAACCTGCACAAGACGTTCGCGACTCCTCACGGAGGGGGCGGGCCGGGAGCCGGTCCGGTCTGCGTCACGCCCGTGCTCGCTCCCTTCCTGCCCGGTCCGATACCCGCACTTGGTCAGGATGGCCGTTGGGGTCTCACCTGGCCGGAGCACTCGATCGGTCGTGTGCGCAGCTTCATGGGCAACTTCGGGGTGCTCGTTCGCGCCTATGCCTACATCCTTGCCGTCGGAGGCGACGGTCTTCGCGAGGCGAGCGAACAGGCGGTGCTCTCGGCGAACTACGTGAGGCAAGGCCTCAAGGCTGCCTTCGAGCTGCCCTACGACCGCAGCTGCATGCATGAGTTCGTGCTCTCAGCGGGACGGCTTCGCAGGGAGAACGGCGTGCGGGCTCTCGACGTTGCGAAGCGGCTGCTCGACCACGGGATCCATCCGCCCACGATCTATTTCCCGCTGATCGTGGACGAAGCGATGATGATAGAGCCGACTGAGACCGAGCCGCTCGAGGCGCTCGACTCGCTTGTCTCGGCCATGCTGGAGATCGCCGCGGAGGCGAAGACCGATCCCGACATCCTTCATGGCGCACCCTACACGACGCCTGTGCGCCGCCTCGACGAAGGCCGGGCGGCCAAGCGGCCCGACCTGCGCTGGAAGCCGGACGGCGAGTAGCCTTTGCCTCGGCCCGTCTGGCGGCTGATCGTCGACGGCCCGGTCGACGGCGCGCTCAACATGGCGATCGACCGCACGCTTCTGGCAGGGCGCGCTGACGGCACCGCCCCTCCCACGCTGCGGCTCTACCGCTGGCGCCGACCCACGGTCACGCTCGGCAGGTTCCAGCCCGAGTCCCAGGTGGATCTCGCAGCCTGCGGCCGACGGGGGTTCGACGTCGCGCGACGCCCGACAGGCGGGAGGGGCGTTCTCCACGACGACGAGTTGACGTACGGGGTCACCGCCGCGGTCGAGGACGGCGTCCCCCGTGGCGTGACCCCGTCCTACCGCCACCTGTGCGCGGCGCTTGCCCGTGCGTACCAGCTCCTCGGCGTCGCCGCGGAGCTCACCGCACGCCCGCGAGGGGAGAGGGGAGCAGGCGCCTGCTACCTGCACGCCACGACCGCGGACCTCTCCCTCGGTGCCGCGAAGCTCTCGGGCAGCGCACAGGTGTGGAAGGACGACGCGGTGCTCCAGCACGGTTCGTTCGTGATCTCCCGCGACGCCGTCGCCGAGTCGGAGGTGTTCCGACTGGGAGCGTCGCAGGCTGTCGCTCTCAGGGAGGGGACCGCCACGCTCGCGGATGTGTTGGACGCGATCCCGTCGCCCGAGGAGGTCGCCGACGCTGTGCGCACCTCTTTCGCCGAGGTCCTGGGCATCGACCTTGAACCCGGCTGGCTGACGGAGGAGGAGGCGCGTCGCGCGGCATCGCTGGAGCCGGAACACGCGATCTCCACGCTCTGAGGGTGAGCCTGTGGTGCAGCCCGAGGTAGAGGGTGTCGCCGCAACGCCCCCGGCGTCGTCAGTGCTCGCGCCTGTGTGTCGGGGGCCGATGGTACACTGACTCACGGACGGCCTCGTGGGGCAGGCTTGACGGACGGAGGCTCGGGATGACGGAGAAGGACAGTCTCGGAGATGAGGCTCTGCTGAATCTCGAGGAGAAGAGCAACGACGAGTTGCGGTCTCTCCTCGACGCACTGTCCGCCGAGGAGAACGAGGTCAGCTACCGACGCCGGGTGCTGCACGGTCGGATCGACATCCTGCGCGCCGAGCTCGTCCGCCGACTGGCCGACGAGCACCGGGGCGGTCACGATGTCATCTCCGGTGCCGACATCGATCGACTCGTGGAGATACTCTCCTCGGACCTGCGCGCAACGCGTCCGGCACCGGTCGTGCCGAGTGCGTGCGACGAGAACGGGGACGACTAGTCCGAACGGCTGAGCGGACCGCGTGTCCGCCCGTCATGCGAGGAGTGAGCGTGGCAGATCTTGCGGAGTCGATCAGAAGGTTCCTTCAAGAACTCTCCACCGATGAGCTCGAGGAACGCGTTCTCGAGTACGTGGTCCGCGAGGTCGGCAACGGGCGGAAGCTCGAGGACACGCTCAAGGACCCTTACGTGCGCAATCGCCTGAACGAGGAACGGCTCGATCACATCCTGGAGCAGCCCGAAGTGATCGACGCGATCGAGAAGAGCATCGCGACGGCGTTCGAGCAGAAGGACTTCGGCTTCACGAGCTAGTTCCTCGGCGGGCGCGACAGTCGGCGACGTGGGAGAGGGAGGACACATGAACGCGTGTCCTGCGTGTGGCGCGAATGTGCCCGATGGCGTCGACGTCTGCCCGGCCTGCGGCGCCACCATCGCCGAGGCTACAGCTTCGTTTGCTCCCGTGGGGCCCGACGGCGCCCAGTCCGCAACCGGGGCGTTCGAAGCCGAGGGCCCGCTGCTGGTCGTCGGCAAGGGGCCCGAGGTTGGCGAACGCTTCTATCTCGACCGCGACAGACTCACGGTGGGTCGCGACCCCCACTCGGACATCTTCCTCAACGACATCACCGTCTCTCGGCGGCACGCAGTCCTGACTCTTGAGGGGAACGGCGTCGTGGTGTGCGATACAGGTTCACTCAACGGCCTGTTCGTCAACGGCGCCGCGGTGGACCGCGCGGTCCTGCACAATGGCGACCAGTTGCAGATAGGTCGCTTCCAGATGGTCTTCCTCTCGGGCCAGGGTGGCTGAGGGCGTGTCCAGGGACTACATGACCATCGGCGAACTGGTTGAGAGTCTGCTGCCGGCTCATCCTGACCTCACCATCAGCAAGGTCCGCTTCCTCGAGGACGAAGGCCTGATCGATCCCGCTCGCACGTCCGGCGGGTACAGGAAGTTCTCCACCAACGAGGCCGCCCGCGTGGACCTCATCCTCCGCCTGCAGCGGGAGCAGTTCCTCCCGCTCGCGGTGATCCGTGACAAGCTGAAGGAGGTCGACAAGGGCCACGTCCCCGAGGACCTTCGCCCCATGGTGACCCGTCCCGAGGCGCTCCTCTCACCGGATGCGGAGACGGCCGCAGTGCCCCTGGAGACCGTCCAGACCGCGCTGGGCCTCCCGGTACCGTTCGTTCGCGAGCTCGCGGACTTCGGCCTGGTGCGGATCGTCCGGGGTGATGGTGGCGAGGAGATCGACAGGGACGATTCCTCGATCGCGCGCGACTGCTGGGAGCTGCGCAAGTTCGGGGTCGAACCGCGTCACCTGAAGATGTTCCTTAACTTCTCGGAGCGTGAGGCCGTGTTGCTCTCGCAGATCCTCATGCCGGCGACGCGGCAGAAGACCGCGGACTCGAGGCAGAAGCTCGCGGAGTCGCTCGAGGAGCTCATGAGTCTGAGTGACGGGCTCACACGCGGGTTGGTGAGGCGCGCGGTCTCGGATGCGTTCGAGGATGCGCCGTAGCCATCTGATGACGGACGTCGGACCAGCACATGACGAGGACTCGGAACTGCCGTGCTCCGAGCGCGTGGCATCCACGCGGTTCGCGCATCCTTCCGAGAGAGTCGCGGCGCAGATCCTCGATCTGTACGGGATCAGGTGGGAGTATGAGCCCACGACCTTCGCGCTCGAGCGGGACGCCAAAGGTAACGTCATCGCCGCGTTCGCGCCGGACTTCTACCTTGTCGACTTCGATCTCTATATCGAGCTGACGACGATGTCGCAGAAGCTCGTGACCAAGAAGAATCGCAAAGTGCGCCGCCTGAGGGAGCTCTATCCCGATGTGCACATCAGGGTCTTCTACCAGAAGGACTTCAGGAGACTGCTCTTCAAGTTCGGCATCCCGGTGCAACCCCAGGTGCACGCGGATGGCGGAGGGCTCACAGTGAGCGGCGACAGTCGCGGCCGTTCGGGGCGTTCGTCGCGCAACGACCCCGGTGTCCGATGAGCCGCTTCCCCAGGTCCCAGGACGCACCGCCCGAAGTTGGGGGTGTGTTCCTGACCGAGCCGGCCATCCGCGCCCGCGTCGCCGAGCTCGGCGCAAGGATCGCCGACGACTACCGGCTGCGGGAGATCGTGCTCGTCACGGTGCTGCGCGGAGGGGTCTTCTTCCTCGCCGACCTGTGCCGTGCGATCGACGGCCCGCTGCGGTTGGACTTCATCGCGATCACGCCCTACACCGAGGCGCGCGCCGGAGGCGTCCGTATCACAAAGGACCTCGACGAGGACATCGAAGGCAAACACGTGCTCATCGTCGAGGACATCATCGACACTGGTTTGACGCTGAACTATCTGGTCGGCGTGCTGCGCGCCCGTGGTCCGGCGAGTCTTGAGATCGCGGTCCTGCTCGACCGTGATCAGCGGCGCATAGCCGATCTCCCGATCGCCTACCGCGGCTTCCAGATGCCAGACACGTTCGTGGTCGGCTATGGTCTGGACCTGAGCGGACGCCTTCGCAACCTTCCGTACGTCGGCACCCTCGCCGAGGACGTCCTGGAAGGGCTCGGACTGGGCTGACGCACTCCACACGGCCTGAGCATCGGAGGCCGTGGCCGCGGGGGAATGGCCGCTGCAGCGTGTGCTAACCTGAACGTCGCTCGCAGCGCGTTCCCCGACCTATCTTACGGAGGGCGGAAGTGGATCTCGCAGGCTACATCCGGGACATCCCCGATTTCCCAAAGCCGGGCGTGCTCTTCAAGGACATCACGCCGTTGCTCGCCAGCCCCGAGGGATTCCGGGATGCGATAGACCAGCTGGCCGCACCCTTCGCAGGCGCGGGGGTGACCAAGGTGCTCGGTGCCGAGGCTCGCGGGTTCATCCTCGGAGGGGCGCTGGCGTACAAGATGGGCGCTGGATTCATCCCCGCTCGCAAGCCCGGGAAGCTGCCTCGGAGCACCACCTGCGCCGAGTACGAATTGGAATACGGGACCGATCGCCTCGAGATGCACACGGACGCCGTCGCTCCCGGCGACCGCGTCCTCATCGTGGACGACGTGCTCGCGACCGGGGGAACGGCGGCGGCGAAGGCGGACCTGGTCCTGCAGTGCGGCGCGACTGTGGTCGGCTACGCGTTCCTGCTCGAGCTCGACTTCTTCCATGGTCGTGACAAGCTCGG